>DATJXV010000079.1:0-46837 GCA_035499955.1 Casimicrobiaceae bacterium | reverse complement strand
ACGAGAATTAGACCGTAAGTAGGATTGGTATGAAAATAAGGTAGATCACATAATCAGGGCGAGTCAACTGCCAACCATCTGTTTCCATGTCGTTTCCGCCGTCGCATATGCACGATGCCGCCGAGATGCACGGCGAGAACGGCGCCGGATCGGTGGCCGCATTGCAGCCTGGGCAAGTGGCTCCGCAGCGCGCGCGGCTGCTCGACCAAGTGCGGCAGAAGATTCGATATAAGCACTACAGCTATCGCACCGAGCAGGCGTATGTTGCCTGGATCCGGCAATTCATCCATTACCACGGCATCCGCCACCCCCGCGAGATGGGCGGGCCGGAGGTCGAAGCATTCCTGAACTACCTCGTCAACGTGCGCGACGTGGCAAGCTCGACGCACAGCCAGGCGCTCTCGGCGCTGTTATTCCTCTACGGTGAAGTGCTTGGCATCGAACTTCCGTGGCTCGGTGAGATCACCCGCCCGAAGCGCCCACGTCGTCTGCCCGTTGTACTCAGGCGCGACGAAGTACGCATGGTGCTCGCGAATCTCGACGGCCTGTACGCGCTTATGGCGAGCCTCCTGTACGGCACCGGCATGCGCCTCATCGAATGCGTGCGACTGCGCGTAAAGGACGTCGACCTCGAGCGTCACGAGATCGTCGTCAGGTCCGGCAAGGGCAGAAAGGATCGCGTCACCATGGTGCCCGCAACGCTCGCTCCCGATCTTCGGCGGCAGCTCGCCCGTGCGAGGGCCTTCTGGCAGGCGGACTTCAAAGACGAGGATGTGCCGGGGGTGGAGCTACCCCACGCATTGGCGCTCAAGTATCCTCGTGCTGCGACCTCATGGTCGTGGTTTTGGGTGTTTCCCGCGCCCGGCTTGTCTCGCGACCCTCGATCCGGCGTGTTGCGCCGCCATCACGTGCACGAAGAGCTTCTCCAACGAGCCATCAGGAAAGCCGTGCGTGCGTCGGGGATCGCAAAGCCTGCGACCGCCCATACGTTCCGCCACGCATTTGCCACCCACCTTCTCGAATCGGGCGCCGACATCCGTACCGTTCAGGAGCTGCTCGGCCACAGCGACGTGAGCACGACGATGATCTACACGCACGTCCTCAACCGAGGCCGCGTCGGCGTGCCGAGCCCTCTTGACGCTTAGTTCGTCGTCCTGCGCCGGTCGCGGAAGTCGGCTGGCTTGCGACCTGCCGCTGTCGACCGTCGCGTCCACGGCTTCGCCGCGGCGCGCTCCGCGTTTGGTGCCGGCCTGCGACCGCGTTGCACGAACACCGGCTGCGGACGTGCGCTCGGATCCGGCTCGAACCCCGCGACAACCTGCTGCGGAATGGGGCGTTTGATGAGCCGCTCGATGTCGCGCAGGAACACGCGCTCGTCGACCGACACGAGCGAAATCGCTTCGCCGGAAGATCCGGCACGCCCGGTGCGGCCGATGCGATGCACGTAGTCTTCGGGGACATTGGGAATGTCGTAGTTCACGACGTGCGGCAGTTGGTCGATGTCGATGCCGCGCGCGGCGATGTCCGTTGCCACCAGCGCCGTGATGCGACCCGCCTTGAACTGCGCGAGCGCACGCGTGCGCTCGCTCTGGCTCTTGTCGCCGTGCAAGGCAAGCGCGCGTATGCCGTCGCGCTCGAGCGAGCGCACGAGCTTGTCCGCGCCGTGCTTGGTGCGCGTGAAGACCAGCACCTGCTGCCAGCGATGATGCCCGACGAGATGCGCGAGCAAACCGCTCTTGCGCTCGCGATCTACCGGATGCGCGCGTTGCGCGATCATGTCGACCGTGGAGTTGGGTGGCGTCACCTCGATCATTTGCGGTCGGTCGAGCAGGCCTTCGGCGAACGCCTTGATCTCGCGCGAGAAGGTCGCCGAGAACAGCAGGTTCTGTCGCTGTTTGGGCAGCTGCGCGAGCACTCGCTTGACGTCGGGAATGAAGCCCATGTCGAGCATGCGATCGGCCTCGTCGAGAACGAAGAACTCGACGCGCGAGAAGCCGATATTGCCCTGCGCCAGATGATCGAGCAAGCGCCCCGGGGTTGCCACCACGATATCGACGCCGCGCCGCAGCTGCGTGGCCTGCGGGCCGAAGCCCACGCCGCCGAAGATCGCCGTCGACGTGATGCGAAGGTGGCGGCCATACGTCCGGACGGACGCTTCGACCTGCGCCGCCAGCTCGCGCGTCGGCGTAAGTATCAGCGCTCGCGGCGACTTGCGCGCGCCGTTCGCGGCGCGCGATGCACCGGCCGACAGTCGTTGCAGCATCGGCAGGACGAAACCTGCCGTCTTGCCGGTGCCGGTTTGCGCTCCGGCAAGGACGTCGCCGCCGGCGAGCACCGCAGGGATCGCGCGGCGTTGGATCGGGGTAGGCACGGTGTAGCCTTGATCGGCGACCGCGCGCAACAAGCCCTCGGAAAGTCCGAGTGAGGAAAAAGTCATGAACCGCTTTCGAATGTGAGCTCGGCCATACGTCCCATCGAGGGACGGCCAGTCACAGCCAAACGGGAAACAGCGTAAAGTCGGAATCGACTGCGGCAAGGGGACTGGAGCAAGGGCCGCAGTAGACATTGTACCAGAATCCGCGCGGCACGGCTATCCGTGCCGCACAATGCGAGCATGGCCCAGCGCGATCATGTTCGGCTGTCCGACCTCGATGGCCTGCGGCGCCTGGCGATTGAAGCGACCCTGGGCATCGCCGACCTCGTCGAAGCGATGCATCGTACGATTACCGATGCGCCGTTCGTCGTGGGCAGGGCGCGCAGCGGCCGCACGCGCGGCGTCACCGGGCTCATCTACAAGTCGGTGCGCGGCGTCACCCGAGTCGTCGGCCTGGGCACCGATGCGATCTTCGGATCGCTCGCTCCATTCGCGCGCGACGCAAGCTCCTCTCGGCAACGCGAAGCCGTGCTCGCAGCGCTCAACGGTGTGCTCGGCGATCATCTCGCCGAGACGGGCAATCCGCTTGCGATCGCGATGTCGGTGCGCAAGGCGGGCGTTCCCATCGCGATCGCGCGCGCCGACCTGGCCGCCGCGTACGCTCAGCCTGCGCGTAAGGTCGCGATCTTCGTCCATGGCCTTTGCATGAACGATCTTGCCTGGTCGCGCGACGGACACGATCATGGCGCCGCGCTCGCGCGCGACCTCGGCTTCACGCCCGTGTACATCCACTACAACACGGGGCGGCCCATCGTCGCGAACGGTCGGGAGCTCGACGCGCTCTTGGAATCGCTCGTGCGCGAATGGCCCGCGCGCATCGACCGGCTGGTCATCGTCGGCCACAGCATGGGTGGGCTCGTGGCGCGAAGCGCATGCGACCACGCGTCCCGCCTGGGCCACGCATGGGTCGAGCAGCTCGACTCGCTCGTGTTTCTCGGCACGCCGCATCTCGGCGCGCCGCTCGAGCGCGCGGGCGCATGGGTCGACTACCTCATCGCCGTCAGCCCGTATAGCGCGCCGTTCGCCCGCCTCGGCCAGCTGCGCAGCGCCGGCATCAAGGATCTGCGCCACGGTCGCGCGAGCGACACGGGGCAACCGCTTCCCCTGCCGCACGGGATTCGCTGCTACGCAATCGCGGCGAGCGCGCATCGCCTGCGCGGTGACGGTCTGGTGCCTGTGCGAAGCGCCCACGGCCTAGCACTGCCCGCGGCGCGGCGATGGGTGGCCTCCGGCACCGGACATCTCGAGTTATTGAGCAGCCCCGCGGTGTACACGCGCATGAAGGCGTGGCTCGCAAGGCCACGGCGGCGCTGATGGGCTGAAAAGGCCGAGCGATGGGGAAGCAGCCGGCGGCGCAAACGCATGGAATGAAACAGATCACCATGCGCCGCGTGCCCGCCATTGCTGGATCCGCGGTCTTCCTAAGTGTTGGCCCCCGGGACGCTCGCGGTTTACGTCCCGTGGACGTTCACGCGATGGCACGTGTCGCCGCCGTTACTCGGCTTCCTTCCGTCTCGCGCAGTCGGAGCGGTGCTGATCGCCTTGGGCCTTCCCGTTCTGCTGGATTCGTTCGCGCGCTTTGCGATTCAAGGCCTGGGCACGCCGGCTCCGATCGCTCCGCCCGAGCACCTGGTGGTCACCGGGTTCTACCGCTACGTACGCAATCCTATGTACGTGGCCGTTGTCTCTCTGATCCTCGGGCAGGGACTGCTCTCCGGCAGCGTCGGCGTGCTCGGGTACGGCATGGTTGTCTGGCTAGGCTTCCACATCTTCGTTCTGGCCTACGAAGAGCCAACTCTCCGCGCTAAGTTCGGCGACGAATACAAGGAATTCTGCGCCAATGTCCGGCGCTGGCTGCCAAGAGTCAAGCCGTGGCGGGGAACAGGGAATGTCACCAAGTAACGCGTAGAGCCCGCACGGTCTCAAGTCGTGCTCCGCGCCACAATCGCCCTCTGTAAACGGTCGTTAGACCGAGTAATCGCTCACACGCGGACGCCCGATCGGCTGGCACACAACAACAACAACCAAACAACAAAAAGAAAACACTTGACCGCCTGGCCTTGCGCCCTACTCCACCGTCACGCTCTTCGCGAGGTTGCGCGGCTTGTCGACGTCGGTGCCGCGCAGCACCGCGGTGTGGTATGCGAGAAGCTGCAGCGGCACGACGTGCACGACCGGGGACAGCAGGCCGGCGTGCTCGGACACGCGAATGACGTGGATGCCGTCGCCGCCGGTCAGGTGGCTGTCCAGGTCGGCGACGACGTAGAGCTCGCCGCCGCGCGCGCGCACCTCCTGCAGGTTGCTCTTGAGCTTCTCGAGCAGCGCGTCGTTCGGCGCGATGGCCACGACGGGCATCTGGGCGTCGACGAGCGCGAGCGGCCCGTGCTTCAGCTCTCCGGCCGGATACGCCTCGGCGTGGATGTAGGAGATCTCCTTGAGCTTGAGTGCGCCCTCGAGCGCGATCGGATAGTGGATGCCGCGGCCGAGGAAGAGCGCGTGCTGGCGCTTCGCGAAGGCCTGAGCCCACGCCATGAGGTGCGGCTCGAGCGCGAGCGCGCCCTGGATCGCGGCCGGCAGGTGACGCAGAGCGCGCATCCACTTCGCCTCGTCCGCTTCGGGAAGGCGCCGCCGCAGCTTGGCGAGCGTGAGGGCGAGCAGGAACAATGCGACAAGCTGCGTGGTGAACGCCTTGGTCGACGCGACCCCGACCTCCGTTCCGGCGCGCGTGAGAAACGAAAGCCGCGTCTGCCGCATCATCGAGCTCGTGGCGACGTTGCAGATCGCCAGCGTGCGCGCGTGTCCGAGCGACTTCGCGTGCTTGAGCGCGGCGAGCGTGTCGGCGGTCTCGCCCGATTGCGAGACGACGACGACGAGCGATTTCGCATTCGGCACACTGTCGCGGTAGCGGTATTCGCTCGCGATCTCGACGGTGCACGGCAGCGCGGCCACGGTCTCGACCCATTGCTTCGCAACGAGGCTCGAGTAGTAGCTCGTACCGCAGGCGAGGATCAGGACGGACTCGACGTCGCGCAGGAGCGCTTCCGCGCCGTCGCCGAATAGCGTCGCATCGACGCCGTCGACCGCCTCCAGCGTGTCGGCCACCGCACGGGGCTGCTCAAAGATCTCCTTCTGCATGAAGTGGCGGTAGGGACCGAGCTCGACCGCGGCGGCGGACGCCGGGACGTCGACCACGGCCCGCTCCGCGCGCTCGCCGCGCGCGTCGTAGATGGCGTACGACTCGCGCCGCACGTCGGCGACGTCACCCTCCTCGAGGTAGACCACGCGCCGCGTCACCGGCAGGAGCGCCGCCGCGTCGGAAGCGAGGAAATGGTCGTCGCCGCCGAGGCCCACGACGAGCGGGCTGCCCTGGCGCGCGCCGACCACGCGGCCCGGCTCGCGCGACGAGATGACCGCGATGGCGTACGCGCCCTCGAATTCCGCGACCGCGAGCTGCACCGCGCGCAGCAGGTCCTGCTGCCCCGCGCCGTGCCAGTGCGCGTGCACGAGGTGCGCGATCGTCTCGCTGTCGGTCTGCGTGCCGAACACGTACCCTTGCTGCGCCAGTCGCTCGCGCAGCGCCTCGTAGTTCTCGATGATGCCGTTGTGCACCACCGCGATCTCGCCGCCCGACAGATGCGGATGCGCGTTGACGGGCGACGGCGCGCCGTGCGTGGCCCACCGTGTATGGGAAATGCCCGTCGTGCCGCTCAAGCGAAGGGCCTGCGCCTGCGCGTCGAGGTCGGCCACGCGCGCGGTCGACACGAGGCGCTCGAGTGAGGTGCCGTTCGCGCCGTTCAGCACGGCGAGGCCGGCCGAATCGTAGCCGCGGTACTCGAGCCTGCGGATGCCCTCGATGAGGATCGGTACCACGTTGCGCGCGGAGGCCGCGCCGACGATGCCGCACATGGCCTATTCCTTGTCCTTGCCCCTGACCGGCCGCTGCCAGCCCTCGACGGTGACCTGCCGGGCGCGCGCGACGGTGAGTGCGCCGGGCGGCGCATTCTGGGTGACGACGCTGCCCGCGCCGATCGTAGCGCCCGCGCCTACGGTCACCGGCGCGACCAGCACGCAATTGGAGCCGATGCTCGCACGGTCGCCGATCACGGTATGGTGCTTGTTCGCCCCGTCGTAGTTGGCCGTGATGGAGCCCGCGCCGTAGTTGGTCCCGCCGCCGACGGTCGCGTCGCCGATGTACGCAAGGTGGTTCGCCTTGGCGCCGCGGCCGAGCGTGCTCGCCTTGATCTCGACGAAGTTGCCGACGTGCACGTCATCTTCGAGCGTGGTGCCGGGACGCAGCCGTGCGTACGGGCCGATGCGGCACTGCGCTCCGACGATCGCGTCGGCGAGGTACGAATAGGGCTCGATGCGCGTGCCGGCGCCGACCCTGACGTTGCGCAGCACGCAATACGGTCCGACGCTCACGTTGTCGTCGAGCGACACCTCGCCCTCGAACACGCACCCGACGTCGATGCGCACGTCGCGGCCGCACACGAGCTCGCCGCGGATGTCGATGCGCGCAGGGTCGGCGACCAGCACGCCCTCGCGCATGAGCGCGGCGGCGCGGCGCTCCTGCACGATGCGCTCGAGCGCCACGAGCTGCGCGCGGTCGTTGACGCCGCGCACGTCGCGCTCGTCGCTCGCGACCTCGGCCACGACGGGCACGCCGTCGGCGACCGCCGTGGCGACGATGTCGGTCACGTAGTACTCGCCCTGCGCGTTTTCCGGCTTGAGCGCCTCGACCCACCGTTTCAGAAGCGCGGTGGGTGCCGCCATCACGCCGGTGTTGATCTCGTGGATCGAGCGCTGGATCTCGCTGGCGTCGCGCTCCTCGACGATCGCGCGCACGCGCCCGGCCGCGTCGCGCACGATTCGGCCGAGCCCTGTCGGGTCGGGCACTTTGGCGGTGAGCACCGCGAGCTTGCCCGCGAGCGCCTGCACCGCGAGCTCGCCGAGCGAGGCGGCGGGCACGAGCGGAATGTCGCCGATCATCACCAGCGTCGCGCCGTCGGTGGGCAGCGCGGCAAGCGCGACGCGCACCGCATCGCCCGTGCCGCGCGGCGGGTCCTGCAGCACGAAGGTGAGGTCGGGCGCGCCGATCGACTCGCGCACGGTGTCCGCACCATGCCCGACCACGACGGCGATGGCCCGCGGCGACAGCGTGCGCGCGGCGTCGATCACGTACGCGACGACGGGGCGGCCGGCGAGCGGATGGAGCACCTTGGGCAGTGCGGATCGCATGCGCTTGCCGAGGCCGGCAGCCAGCACGACGACGTTGAGAGGAGTGGCCACAGCCGTACGTCTTTGGAAAGTCCCAGGCATCATACCTCGCGCGCGAACGCAGGCCGGCTTCCCAGGCGACAACCGGCGGTGCTAGAGTGACCGGCGATTACAACAAGGGAGGAACGACATGAACACGACAAAGCCTGTCCTCTGGCTCGCGGCGCTTTGCGCCGGCGTCGTTGCCGCGCCCGCGCTCGCGGCCGACGCGTGCCCTTACCGCGGCGAACTCGACACCATGTACTGCGACGCCAACAAGGACATGGTGGCCGACGTCCCGGCCGATGCCAAGAAGTGGAAGAACCCGTCGACCATCGTCTTCACGTACACGCCCGTGGAGGACCCGGCGGTCTACGAGAACATCTTCAAGCCGTTCACGACCTACCTTTCGAAGTGCCTCGACAAGAAGGTCGTCTTCTATCAGGTGCAGAGCAACGCGGCGGAGATCGAGGCGATGCGCTCGGGGCGCCTGCACGTCGGCGGCTTCTCGACGGGACCGACCGCCTTCGCGGTGAATCTCGCCGGCGCCATTCCGTTCGCCGTGAAAGGCACCGAGAAGGAGTTCCAGGGCTACAACCTCATCGTGATCGTCAAGGCGAGTTCACCCTATCAGAAGCTGTCCGACCTCAAGGGCAAAAAGGTCGCGCACACTTCGCCGTCGTCCAATTCGGGGAATCTCGCGCCGCGCGCGCTCTTCCCCGGCCAGGGCCTCGAACCCGACAAGGACTACAAGCCGATCTATTCCGGCAAGCACGACCAGTCGATCCTCGGCGTCGGCTCCGGCGACTACGACGCGGGCGCGGTGGCCTCCGACGTCTTCCATCGCATGGGCGAGCGCGGGCAGATCAAGGAATCGGACTATCGCATCATCTACCGCAGCCAGAAGTTCCCGACGTCGTCGTTCGCCTACGCGCACGACCTCGATCCCAAGCTCGCCGACAAGATGCTCGCCTGCTTCTACGACTACCGCTTCCCGCCCGAAATGGTGAAGGCGTTCGACGGCGCTGACCGCTTCTTCCCGATCAACTACCGGACGACGTGGGAAGTCGTCCGCCAGGTGGCGAAGGGCTCGGGCGGCGGCTTCGACAAGGCGAGCTACGACAAGGAGACCAAGCGCGAGGCCGACGAGGCGGCGGCGGCCAAAGCGAAGAAGGGCTGATGCTCGCGGTCAGGCATCTTTCGAAGGAGTACGTCGCAGGCAAACCGGTCCTGACCGACATCAATCTGGAGATCGCGGCGCGGGGGGTCGCCGCGGTCATCGGCCCCTCGGGCACCGGCAAGAGCACGCTCGTCCGCTGCATCAACCGGCTGGTCGAGCCGACGGCGGGCGAGATCCTGTTCGACGGGCAGGACCTCGTGAAGCTCGACCGCGCGGGCCTGCGCCGCGCGCGCCGCCACATCGGCATGGTGTTCCAGGAGTACAACCTCGTGGAGCGGCTCACGGTGATGGAGAATCTTCTCACCGGCCGGCTGGGCTATGTGTCAGCGTGGCGCGCGTGGCGGCGCAAGTTTCCGAAGGAGGACATCCGCAAGGCCTTCGAGCTCTTGGACGTGGTCGGCCTCGCGGGCTTCGCGCACCGCCGCGCCGACGCGCTCTCCGGCGGGCAGCGGCAGCGCGTGGGCATCGCGCGCGCGGTGATGCAGGAGCCCAGGCTCCTGCTGGCCGACGAGCCCACGTCCTCGCTCGATCCGAAGACGTCGGTCGAGATCATGGAGCTCATGGCCAAGGTCGCGCGCACGCGCGGCATCCCGGTGCTCGTGAACATGCACGACGTCGAGCTCGCCAAGCGCTTCGCCGACCGCGTCGTGGGCATGTCCGGCGGGCGCATCGTGTACGACGGGCCGCCGCAGTACCTCACCGATGACGTGCTGAAGCAGATCTACGGCGGCGAGGATTGGCTGCGGTGAGCCTCGCATGACCGCCGTCGCCGCCAAGCTCCCGCCCGCCTTCCGGCGCAGCCTCTGGCCGCGCCTGTTCGCCGTCCTGCTCGCCGCCTACGTGGTCTACGCGTGCCTGCAGATGCAGATTTCCTGGGAGCGCGTCGAGGTCGGGCTGCACAACGCGAACCACTTCTTCTCGCGCCTGTTCCCGCCCAACTTTTCGCGCTGGGACCTGCTCGTGAAAGGTCTGGCCGAGAGCCTGCAGATCGCGGTGCTTGCCTCCGTGCTCGGCATCGTGCTCGCGCTGCCCATCGGCCTTTGCGCGGCGCGCAACATGATGCCGCCCTGGGTAAGCTGGCCGGCGCGCGCGGTGATCGTGATGGCCCGCTCGTTCCACCCGGTGATCGTCGCCATCCTCTTCGTCAAGGCGGTGGGCTTCGGCGCGCTGGCCGGCATCCTCGCCCTCACCCTCGCCTCCATCGGCTTCATCGGCAAGCTCTTCACCGAGGCGATCGAGGAGATCTCGGAAAAGCAGGTCGAAGGCGTGCGTGCGACGGGGTCGCCCTTCGTGTCGGTGCTCACCTACGGCGTGCTGCCGCAGGTGTTCTCGCGCTTCATCGGCTTCGCGACCTACCAGCTCGACTCCAACCTGCGGAACTCCACCATGGTCGGCATCGTCGGGGCGGGCGGCATCGGCGGCACGCTGTTCGCCGCGTTCCAGCGCTTCGACTACGACTACGTCTGCGCGATCCTGATCTCGATCATCTCGCTCATCATGGCCGGCGAGCTGATCGCGATCGCGGTGCGCGCCATCTTCATCGACAACGCAACGCTCGCGGATCTCCTGCGCCGCCGCACGCGCGCCGAGCGCGCGGCGCGCTTCGAGGAGGGCTGATGGCGGATGGGCACGCCCAGCAGGCTGCGAAGAAGGCCGCCCCGAAATGGCGGCGCTTCACCTTCGCGCAGCGCCTGACGCGATTTCTGGTCTACCTCGCGATCGTCGCGGCAATCGTCGTGTCGATCCAGACGATCGAGGTCATCCCCGAGTTCCTCTACGACGCGCCCGACCAGATGGTCGACCTTTTCGCGCGCATGTGGCCCATCGACTGGGCGCATTACCCAGGGACGGTGCACGAGGCGCTGATGGAGACGATCCACATCGCCTCGCTCGGCACGCTGCTGGCGCTCGCGCTCGCGCTGCCGGTCGGCATCCTCGCCGCGCACAACCTCGTGCCGTTCATGCCGATCAACCTGCTCGCAAAGCTCGTGCTGGTCGCCTCGCGATCGGTCAATTCGCTCGTGTGGGCGCTTCTGTTCGTCGGCATCTTCGGTCCCGGGGCGCTCGCCGGGACGCTCGCCATCGCCTTCCGCTCGATCGGCTTCGTGGGCAAGCTCTTCGGCGAAGCGCTCGAGGAGGCGCACCCCGGGCCCATCGAGGCGCTCACCGCCGCCGGCGCGCCCTGGACGTCGCGCATGACGTTCGGCTTCTGGCCGCAGGTCGCGCCCGCGTTCTGGTCGATCGCGCTCTTCCGCTGGGACATCAACGTGCGCGAATCGGCGGTGCTGGGCCTGGTAGGCGGCGGCGGCATCGGCATGGCGCTCGACGCCGCGCTGAACCTCTTCCAGTGGAACCGCGTCGCCCTGATCCTCGTCGCGATCGTGGCCGTCGTCGTGCTGGCCGAGATCGCGGTCACCCAGGTCCGCAAGCGCGTCCTGTGACGCCGCGCGGAGGGCCGAGCGCGGAGGCGGCGTAGGTCAGGACCTGCCGATGTGCTTGTCGAGGAAGCGCTCCATCGCCTCGTAGAATTCGAAGCGGTTCTCCTCGTTGCGAAAGCCGTGGCCCTCGTTGTCCTTGACGAGGTACTCGACTTCGACACCCCGCCTGCGCATCGCCTCGACCATCTGGTCGCTCTCGCTCTTGACCACACGCGGGTCGTTGGCGCCCTGCGCGATCAGGAGCGGCGCCTTGATCTTGTCGGCGCTGAAGACCGGCGACGCCGCGCGCAGCATCGCCTCGTCCTCTTCCATGTCGCCGACCATCTCCTGCAGCATCGCGAGCATCGGCTTCCAGTAAGGCGGAATCGACTTCATGAAGGTGAGCAGGTTGGACACGCCGACGTAGTCGATGCCCGCCGCGTAAAGGTCGGGCGTGAAGGCGAGGCCCGCGAGCGTGGCGTAGCCGCCGTAGCTGCCGCCGTAGATCGCGATGCACGCGGGGTCGGCGATGCCTTGCGCCACGAGCCACTGCACGCCGTCGGTGACGTCGTCCTGCATCTTGCGACCCCACTCGCGGAACGACGCTTCCCAGAACTTGCGCCCGTAGCCCGTCGAGCCGCGGAAGTTGACCTGCAACACCGCGTAGCCGCGATTGGCCAGGAATTGCACCTCGGGGTTGTAGCCCCAGACATCGCGATGCCAGGGCCCGCCGTGCACGTTGACGACGACCGGCAGGGCCCGCGGCGCCACGCCGTTGGGGAGCGTGAGATAGCCGTGGATCGCAAGTCCGTCGCGCGCCGTGTACTCGACGGGCTTCATCGCCGCGAGCGCGTCCTCGGGCAGCCAGGGGGCGACGTCCGCGAGCAACGTGAGCGTGCGCGCGTTGCGGTCGTACAGATAGCGCTTTCCCGCGGTGCGGTCGCTCGTCGCGGCGACGATGAACTTGTCCTCCTCCCTGTCGGCGGAGGTGAAGCTGATCTCGTAGCCGGGCAGCTTGCCCTCGACATCCCTGAACATCGCCTCGGTCTGCGCGTCGAAGAACCTGCGCTGCACCTTCCACGTGGTCCACGCCGCCGCGGTGAGCACCTTGCGCTTGCGCGAATGGAAGAGCGCGTCCACGTCGACCTCCGGGCTGTCCACGAGCAGCGCGCCTTCCTGCGCCGTGGCCGGGTCGAACTCGAAGATCGCCGACTTGTCGCGGCCGCGGTTCGACGATACGTAAAGGCGCTTGTTGTCGAACGTGAAGAAGAGCGGCGAGACGCTCTCCTTGAAGCTCGTAGTGAGGATGGTGCGGAAGGGTTGGGCTTCGCTGTCGCGAAAGAGCAGCGACGTTTCGACGCCGTCGGTCGCGCCCGCCACGCGCAGCTTGCCGTCGTGGTCGGTGCCCCAGCTCACGATGTTGCCGGGATTCTCGGCGATCAGCGTTTCCACGCCCGTGTGCACGTTCACGCGGAACACGTCGAACACGGAGTCGTCGCGCCGGTTGTGCGACAGGATCAGGTGGTCGTCGTCGTCCTCCAAGATGTCGACGACGTCGGCCTTCACCCGGGCGCCCGGCGTGAGATCGAGCGCGTCGCCGCCGCCGCGGTCCACCGTGACGACGTGGAAATTCTCGTTGCCGCCTGCATCCTTCACGTAGACGATCCGCTCGCCCTTCCAGAAGTACGCACCGATGTCGCGCGCGGTTTCGGAGGTGACGCGAAGCGACTCGCCGCCCGCCACCGGCCGCACGAAGACGTTGAGTCGCCGCTCGTAGGGCGCGAGCCACGAGAGATAGCGGCCGTCAGGCGAGATCCGGAAGCCGGTCTGCTCGGGATTGCGGAAGAAGTCACGCAGGGGAATGCGCACGCGGAGCCCCTCGGAAGACGGGTGGTCGAAACCTCGACACATGGGACCGGTCGCGCCGTTCCACAAGCCGGCGCGCCGGTGGGTTCATCTACGCTATCCTGCGGCGCATGGGCATTATCGCGGTATTCAACCAGAAGGGCGGCGTCGGCAAGACGACCACCGCGCTCAACCTGCTGGCCGCCATCGCCCTTCGCAAGCGGCGGCCGCTGGCGGTAGACCTCGACCCGCAGTGCCACCTGACGCACATCTTCGACGTGCACCCGAAGAACGCCGAGGATTCGATCTACGGCTTCTTCGTGCACCAGCGCCCCCTGCCGGACGTGGCGCAGATCACGAAGAGCGGCGTGATCCTGCTGCCCGCGCACCTGGAGCTCGCCAAGCTCGACACGCTGCTCGGCAAGGGCGTGAACGTGGTCACGAGGCTGCGCCAGGCGCTGCACGCCCCGAATGCCATGCCCGGCCCCGTGGTGATCGACTGCTGTCCGCTGCTGAACGTGCTCTCGCTCAACGCCGTCTTCGCGGCCGACCTCGTCCTCGTGCCGGTGTCGGCGGACTTCCTGTCGCTCAAGGGCGCGGAGCAGGTGGAGCGCGCGCTCAACGCGCTCGAGCCGGTGTTCAAGCGCAGGCTGCCGCGGCGCTATCTGCTCACGCGTTACGACGTGCGGCGCCGCATGACCGAAGCGGTGGAGGCGCGGATGCGGGAGGTGCTGCGGGCGGAGGAGATCTGCGTCACCGCGATTCGGGAGAACGTGAGGCTCGCCGAGAGCCCGGCGGTCAACCTCGACATATTCCGCCACGCGCCGGACAGCCGCGGCGCGCACGACTACGCGGCGCTGTACGATGAGCTACTGCGTGCCGGCCTTCTGCGCTGAGCGGCTGATCAGCGCGATGACGCCCTCGACGTCGAGCGGCTCGAGCCTTCGCGGTACGCTTTGCTCCTGGCACTCCACGATCTGGCAGTGGTGGTACATCTGCCGCAGGCGGCGCTCGGCATCGGACTGGGTCGCCGCCATGATGAGGATGTTCTCGACCCGTTGGCCGTGCTTGGTGCGTATGTTGAAGCCGTAACGAATCACGACTGCCTCCCGTTCGCCCGATCGTGCCCTCGATCCCTTCCCCAATCAACGCCTTGGATCGGATCGTTGATACCTTGGGATGCATCTTGCATGCAAATTGTGTACCGCTCGTGATTTCGCTCGCGTGAACGCCGCCTCCGTCCCGCAGCCGCCCGCCGAGCCACTCGGGCCGAACGATGATCTTGTCCGTGCCTTGGTGCGTATGAAGATAGTGAGCGCTAACCAACAAATCGCGCTGACACCGCTCGCCGGTGGCGTCTCGTCGGACATCTACCGCGCGGATTTGCCCTCGGGCGTCGTTTGCGTCAAGCGCGCCCTGCCGCGCCTTCGGGTCGCTGCGGACTGGACCGCCCCCGTGGACCGCAACCGCTACGAGGTCGAGTGGATGCGCGTGGTCGGCGCCGTCGTGCCCTCCGCCGTGCCCGCCCTCCTCGGCGAGGACCGCATCGCCAGCGCTTTCGCCATGGAATGGTTCCCGCCGGGTCGCTACCCGGTGTGGAAGGCGAAGCTCATGGACGGCACCGCGGCCGAGGCGATCGCGGCGCGCGTGGGCGACGTCCTCGGCCGCATCCATGCCGCGACGGCCGACCGGCGCGACATCGCCGAGCGGTTTCCCACCGACGCCCTGTTCCACGCACTGCGGCTCGATCCCTACCTGGTCACGGCCGCCCGTGCGCACCCCGACCGCGCCGAGCGGCTGTACGCCGTCGTGGCGGTGACCGCCTCGACCAAGCGCACCCTCGTGCACGGCGATTTCAGTCCGAAGAACATCCTGGCGGGCCCCGACGGCCCGGTGGTCCTCGACGCCGAATGCGCGTGGTTCGGCGATCCCGCCTTCGATCTCGCCTTCGTGCTCAACCATCTCCTGCTCAAGGCGGCCTGGCAACCGCCGCGACAGGCCTCGTATCGGGCCATGGCGGAAGCCCTGGTCGCCGCCTACCGCGCTCACGTGCGCTGGGAGCCGTGGCCGGCGCTCGACGCGCGCACCGCGGCGCTCCTACCGGCGCTCATGCTCGCGCGCGTGGACGGCAAGTCGCCGGTCGAGTATCTGTCCGACGTCTCGCGCGCCCTCGTGCGCACGTTCGCCCGCGAAGCGCTGAGCGCGCCGCCGGCGTCGCTGGCCGATCTCGTGCATTCATTCGCGCCATGACGCCGACCACGATCAACCGCGTGCACGCGCGCCGCGTGTTCGATTCGCGCGGACGGCCGACCGTGGAAGCCGAAATCCGCCTCGCGAGCGGCGTGGTCGGCCGCGGCATCGCCCCCGCGGGGGCCTCGCGCGGCTCCCGCGAGGCGATCGACCTGCGCGACGGCGGGACTCGCTTCGGCGGCTACGACGTCGCGCAGGCGGTCGCCAACGTGCGCGGCCCCATCGCGCGCGCGATCTTCGGCATGGATGCGCTCGAGCAGGCGGACATCGACGCCAAGCTGATCGAGCTCGACGGCACGCCCAACATGAGCAAGCTCGGCGGCAACGCGACGGTGGCGGTCTCGCTCGCCGTGGCGCAGGCCGGCGCGCTCGCCTTCGACATGCCGCTGTGGCAGTACGTCGCCGACGACGGCCCGGTGTCGCTGCCGATGCCGGAAGTGCAGATCTTCGGCGGCGGCGCGCACGCGGGCCGGCGCATCGACATCCAGGACTTGATGGTCATGCCCGTCGGCGCGTGGACCTTCGACGACGCGCTCACCATGGTCGCCGAGATCTACCGCGCCGCGGGCCTCATCATGCAGGAAGAAGGCAAGCTCGCGGGGGTCGCCGACGAGGGCGGGTGGTGGCCGCAGTTCGCAAGCAACGAGGAAGCGCTCCAGATGACCGTGCGTGCGATCGAGCGCGCGGGATGCCACCCGGGAAGCGACGCCGCGCTCTCGCTCGACATCGCGGCCTCCGAACTCGGCCGCGAGGGCCGCTACACGCTCGCGCTCGAAGCGCGCGAGCTCGACAGCGACGGCCTGTCCGACATGCTGCTCGACTGGATCGAGCGTTACCCGATCGTGTCGATCGAGGACCCGTTCGGCGAGGACGACCGCGAGGCGTGGGTCGCGTTCACGCGCGCGGCGCGCCACCGCGTGCAGGTCATCGGCGACGATCTGCTCACCACGAACGCCGAGCGCGTGGCCGAAGCAGCCGGCGACGGCGCGTGCAACGCCGTGCTCGTCAAGGTCAACCAGGCCGGCACGCTCACCCAGGCGAAGGCCGCGCTCGACGCGGCGAAGGGCGCAGGATTCGGCACGATCGTGTCGGCGCGCTCGGGCGAGTCGGAGGACACCGCGATCGCGCATCTTGCCGTCGGCTGGAACGCGGGACAGATCAAGGTGGGCTCGTTCGCCCGGAGCGAGCGGCTCGCCAAGTGGAACGAGATCCTGCGCATCGAGGACGCGATGGGGGGCGACGCGCGGTTCGCGGGCGTGGCCGCGCTGCCATCTCGGAAATAATGGGGCCAGGCCCTGTAATAGGGTCAGACCCCATTTCAAGTTGTAACAAGCAGTAGCTCAGCGAGCTCCACGAACCCCGCCCCCGCCTCCTTCGTCGTGACGTACGCCGGCAGTGTGGCGATGCGGTCGAGGAACGGCGCGATGTTCGCGACACCGACGGCATTGGGAAAGTACGCGAACATCGGCGCGTCATTGGGCGAGTCGCCGGCGAAGACGTAGTGAGCACGCTCGGCATCGAGGTCCACGCCGAAAGCTTCCGCGAACAGCGTCTTCGTCATCCCGAGCTTGTCGTAGCGGCCGAACCAGCCGTTGACGTGGATCGAGCTCACCTTGGCCGTCATGCCCTGCGCTTGCATCATCGCGACGATGCGGTCGACGTCCGCGCGCGGCAGCGGCGGCACGTCCTCGCAGTAGTCGATCGCGAGGTCGCTTTCGCGATAGTGCTGGTCGGAGGCGAGCGCGGCACCCGGCACGGCGGCTAGGATCGCGGCGCCGATCGCCGCGATGCGCGCGCGCTGCGCGGCGCGGGCCGCCGCGTCGACCACGAACCGCTTGACGAGCTTCCGCTGGACGTGGTCGTAGCGCATGTAGCACGCCCCGTTCTCGCCTACTACCGCGTCGACCGGCCACATCCGCGCGATGTGATCGCACCAGCCCGCCGGCCGGCCGGTGATCGGCACGACGCGCTTGCCGGCCGCTCGCAAGCGTGCGAGCGCAGCGTACGCTCCGGCCGTGAGCTGCCCGTGGGTCGTGATCGTGTCGTCGATGTCGGCGAGCACGCCGCGAATCGCGCGCCGCGTGTGCTCGGGCATCGAGGCGAGCGGAGCGAGCGTGGGGGGATGTTCGGTCAAGGCTTCGGCGGCTCGTCGACGAGCCAGTTCGCAAGGGGCGGCGGCCGCCAGCGCGCGAACGCGCCGATCACGCCGTGCGCATCGGGCACGACCTCGACCATGAGGCGATGCTCGGGCTTCAGGAATCCGTCGGCCACGCCGCGGTCGAGCTGGGCGAGAAAGGCGTCGAAATAACCCAGCACGTTGACGAGCACGAGCGGCTTGCGATGGATGCCGAGCTGGTCCCAGGTCGCCATCTCGCACAACTCGTCGAAGGTGCCGAAGCCGCCGGGCAGCGCGACGAACGCGTCGGCGAGGCTCGCCATGCGCGCCTTGCGCTCGTGCATCGTCGCCACCACGGTGAGCTCGCTCAATCCCGGGTGGCCCACCTCACGCACCATGAGCTGCTCGGTGATGACGCCGATCACTTCGCCTTTCGCGGCAAGCGCCGCCTCCGCGGCGATCTTCATGAGGCCGACGCTGCCGCCGCCGTAGATGAGCGCGAGACCGTTGGTCGCCAATGCGCGGCCGAACTCGGCCGCGGCCTGCGCATACTCCACGCGCGATCCGACGTTCGAGCCGCAGAAGAGACAGACGCGCTTCATCGCGGCATTCCCATATACGCCGCGACGGCATCGCGCTGCGCTTGCGTCATCGGCAGCCCGCACTTCGTGCGCCGCCACAGGACGTCGTCCGGCGTGCGCGCCCACTCCTCGCGCACGAAGTAGTCGACCTCTCGCGACGTGAGATCGGCGCCGAAGTCGACGCCGACGTCGCCGTCGCCCAGAACCAGGGGCGCACGTGTGCCGTGGCGATGCGCGAGCGCGCAGAGCAAGCTCGCGGAGAGCTTCGGGTAACGCTTGCGAAGCTCTTCCTCCCACGCCGCGCGGTCGCGGTTCGGAAGGTCCCCGCCCGGGAGCGGCGCCTTGGCCGTCCAGCTGCCCTTCATGCCGGGGAAGTACGGCGCGAGCTCCCGCAGCGCGTGCTCGGCGAGCTTGCGGTAGGTCGTGATCTTGCCGCCGAAGGACGACAGCACCGGCGCGCGATCAAGACCGGGCTCGCCCGGCAAGGCGTCGACTTTGAGCACGTAGTCGCGAGTCACCGCCGACGGATCGCTCGCGCCGTCGTCATACAGCGGGCGCACGCCGCTGTACGTCCACACGATATCCGATGGCGACAGCGGCTTTTCGAGGTACGCGTTGGCGAGGTCCAGCAGGTACTGCGTCTCGTCCTGCGAGATGTGCGGATGCTCGAAGGCGTCGACGGGGATGTCGGTGGTGCCGATGAGCGAGTAGTGCCCCTGGTACGGGATCACGAACACGATGCGGTGGTCCGCGTTCTGCAGGATGTACGCATGCGCCTGCGTATGCACGCGTGGCACGACGATGTGGCTGCCCTTGACGTGCCGCACGTTACCTTCGCCCGCTTTTTCCGGCCGCAAGAGGTCGAGCACCTCCTTCACCCACGGCCCGGCGGTGTTGACGAGGGCACGCGCGGCGACCTCCGTCGTCGCCCCGTTCGAAGCCAGCGCCGCGCGCCAGACGCCGCCGTCGCGATGCGCCGCCACGAGCTTGGTGCGAACGCGCACGTCGGCGCCGCGAGCCTTGGCGTCGAGCGCGTTCACGACCACGAGGCGCGCGTCGTCCACGCGCGCATCGGCGTAGACGAAGCCCTTCCGGAAGCGGTGCTTGAGGCCCGCCGACCACTTCGTGTTCGCGAGGTCCACGCCGTACGACTTCGGCAGCGTCTGGCGGCCGCCCAGGCGGTCGTACAGGAACAGCCCCGTGCGGATCATCCATGCGGGACGAAGGTGCGGCTCGTGCGGCAGGACGAAGGCGAGCGGCTCCACGAGGTGCGGCGCGATGCGCAGCATCACCTCGCGCTCGGCCAGCGCCTCGGCGACCAGCCGGAACTCGTAGTACTCGAGGTAGCGCAGCCCGCCGTGGATGAGCTTGGTGCTCCACTGCGACGTCGCGGAGGCCAGGTCGTCCTGCTCGGCCAGCAGCACCGAAAGCCCGCGCCCGGCAGCATCGCGCGCGATGCCCGCGCCGTTGATGCCGCCGCCGATCACGAGGAGATCGAAGACCGGAGCCGCCATGGGAAGTCCGTGATTCTACCGGATGCGGTACGATGGGCTTTCCCTCGCCAAGAAGCCGCAGGCGCCATGAAGCTCACCCCTGAAATCGCCGCGCTCGACGCCGACATGCGCGCGTGGCGGCACCACCTCCACGCCCACCCGGAGACGGCCTTCGAGGAGAAAGCCACCGGCGCCTTCGTCGCCGACAAGCTGCGCTCCTTCGGGCTCACGGTACACACGGGCCTCGCCGGCACCGGCGTGGTCGGCGTCCTGCGCAACGGCCGCTCCGCGGATGCGGTGGGCCTGCGCGCCGACCTCGACGCGCTGCACATCCACGAGAAGTCCGGCGTGGCGCACGCGTCACGCCACGAGGGCAAGATGCACGCGTGCGGCCACGACGGCCACACCACTATGCTGCTCGGCGCGGCGCGCGCGATGGCGCAGCGCATGAACTTCGACGGCACCGCGTACTTCATCTTCCAGCCCGCGGAGGAGAACGAGGGCGGCGGCCGCGTGATGGTGCAGGAGGGCCTGTTCGACCGCTTCCCCATGAAGGCGGTCTACGGCATGCACAATTGGCCGGAGCTTCCGGCCGGCAAGATCGCGTTGCGCGAGGGCCCGCTCATGGGCGCCTACGACATCTTCGAGATCGTCGCCACCGGCCGCGGCGCGCACGCCGCGATGCCGCACCTCGGACGCGATCCAATGCCGTTCGCCGCGCACGTCATCAACGCGCTGCAGACCATCGTCGCGCGCAACATCCACCCGCTCGAGGCGGGTGTGGTGAGCGTCACGCAGGTGCACGGCGGCGACACCTGGAACGTGATCCCGCAGGAGGTCGTGCTGCGCGGCACCGTGCGCACATTCGACGCTGCGATCCAGGACCTGATCGAGCGGCGCATCGGCGAGATCGTCACCGGCCTCGCGTCTACGTTCGACATGACCGCCACGCTTCGCTACGAGCGGCGCTACCCGGCGACCGTCAACACGCCCGCCGAGACGCGGCATGCGCTCGCCGCGGCCACCGCGCTCGTCGGCGCCGAGAACGTCGACACCAACCCGACGCCGTCGATGGGCTCGGAGGACTTCGCGTTCATGCTGCAGGCGAAGCCCGGCTGTTACGTCTGGCTGGGCGGCGGCCGCGGCCCGGGCACGCCGAATCTGCACAACCCGCACTACGACTTCAACGACGATGCGCTCGCGATCGGGGCGAGCTACTGGGTGACGCTCGCCGAGGCCCAGCTGCCGCTGCAGGCGCGGGAGCGCGCGGCGGCGTAAGGCGAGGCCGCGGCATCGCCTTCATCTCCGCCGCAACCGTCGCGAGCACTGCCACGATCGCCTCGGCTGCGGGCGAGTACGCGCGCCGGCGCTGCTTGACGATGCCCAGCTCGCGCTCGATGCGCGGCGCGTCGAGGTCGCGGAGGGTGAGATCGCCCGCCGCCAGGAGCTCGGAGGCCGACGACGGCAGGAGCGTGGCGCCGAGCCCGCTGCGCACGAGCCCGATGGCGGTGGCCATGAACGCCGCCTCGTAGGCGGGAGTAGCGAGGCGGCCGATCGACGCGCACGCCCCGTCGACGATCCTGCGCACGCTGCTGTCGCGGTCCATGAGCACGAGCGGGGAATCGAGAAGCTCGGCGAGGCGCACGGTCTTCGCGTTCTGCAGCGGATGCGAAGGCGGCAGCACGGCCACCATGCGGTCCTTCAGGAGCGGGGTGAACAGAAGCTGCGGATCGGGCGGCGGCGTGCTCGTGAGCGCGAGGTCGGCTTCGTCGGCGCGGATCAACGCGAGCGTCCTCTCCGCCAGGGCGTCCTTGATGACGATCGAGATGCCGGGGTGCAGCGCACGCATCCGCGCCACGACCGCCGGCATCATCGTCGCCGACAGCGACGGCAGCGCGGCGACCGTCACGCGTCCGGTGTTGCGGCGCGCCACGTCGCGGGCGCGGGCGACCACCGAGCCCAGGTCACCCAGGACGTTGTCGACGACGGGCAGCAGATCCTCGCCCGCCTGCGTGAGCGTCACCGAGCGCGTGCTGCGGTCGAACAGCTTCACGCCCAGCGACTCTTCGAGCTCGCGGATCTGCGCCGACAGCGCGGGCTGGGTGGCGTGCAACGCCTCCGCCGCCTTGGTGAAGCTGCCGAGGCGCCCGATCGAGACGAATGCGCGCAGCTGGCGAAGGTTGATATTCATGGCATTTTGAAATAACTGTGATCCGAATTATTCATTTGAATTATAGATATCGCAAGCGTCCAATGCGAGGCGCCGGGCGGCAAAGCGGCCGCACGACTTTTCGAGGAGGAGCCATGGCAACAACTCTTACGCGGCGCGCCCTGGTCTGCGCGCTGGCAGCGGCGGGCGTCGCCTGCGGCGCGGACGCGCGAGTGACCAAGATCGAGATCACGACCAAGGAGTCGCCGACCTACGGTGGCGCCTCTTTCGGCAGCGTCGGCCAGTTCGAGAAGCTCATCGGCAAGGTGACGGGCGAGCTCGACCCCTCCGATCGCCATAACGCCGTCATCCAGGACATCGAGCTCGCGCAACGCAACGGCAACGGCAAGGTCGAGTATGTGGCCACCTTCACGCTGGTGAAGCCGGTCGACCTCTCGAAGGGCAACGGCGAGCTCTTCTACAACGTCAACAACCGCGGCAACCGCAACTTTCCGTACAACCTCAACGGCGACCCGGGCGACGGATTCGTGCAGAACTTGGGCTACACGCTGCTGTGGAGCGGCTGGCAGGCGGGCATCCCGCCGGCAGCGAACAACGGCAACGAAACCATCACCGTGCCGACGGCCAAGAGCGCGGACGGCTCGTCGATCGTCGGTCCCGTCATCTACCGCGTGAGCAACATTCCCGCCGGCACCAACACGATCTCGCTCGATGCGATCCCGCCGGGCGGCTTCACGGCATTTCCGTACGCGGTCGCCTCGCTCGACACCACGCAGGCCGCGCTCGAAACGCACGACCAGGAGAGCGAGACCGCGGTGACGGGCAACGTCGTCAAGATCGCGTCCTCGGACTGGGCGTTCGCGGATTGCCGGACCGTTCCCTTTCCCGGCACGCCGGACCCGCGCCGCATCTGCCTTCGCAACGGCTTCGATCCAACGCTGCTGTACCAGTTCACCTTCAACGCCAAGGACCCGCTCGTGATGTCGGTCGGTCTCGCCGCCATGCGCGACCTCGTGTCGTTCCTGCGCTACGAAAGCGCCGACCCCGCCGGCAACGCGAATCCCGTGGCGGGCCTCGCGCACGCCCTGGCGGAGGGCACCTCGCAGTCGGGCAACACGCTCAAGGCGTTCGTCCACTTCGGCTTCAACGAGGACGAGAAGGGCCGCATCGTCTTCGAAGGCATCAACGACTACATCGCGGCGCGGCAGACGCCGATCAACTACCGCTTCTCGCTGCCCGGCGGCGCGGCCACGCTCTACGAGCTCGGCAGCGATCCCGTGCTGTGGTGGGAGGACTACACCGACGTCGTGCGCGGCCGCACGAGCGCGGGCATGCTCGACCGCTGCCGCGTATCGAACACGTGTCCGAAGATTGTCGAGAGCTTAGGCGCCACGGAGTTCTGGGACTTGCGATTCTCGCCCGGCATCGCCGGCACCGACGGCAAGTCGGACATTGCGCTGCCCGCCAACGTGCGCCGTTACTACATGCCGGGCACGTCGCACGGCGGCGGCGCCGGCGGGTTCAACCAGACGCCCGGGGCCGCGGGCGGCGCGGGCGGCACGTGCAAGTACGCGGCCAACCCGAACCCCGAGATCGACACGCAGCGCGCGCTCTTCGTGGCGCTCAATCAGTGGGTGCTCTTCGGTACGGAGCCGCCGCCCTCGCGCTATCCGCGCGTCACCGACGGCACGCTCGTGGCGGCAACCGCCGCGAACTTTGCGTACCCGTATCTCGCCGGGTTCACGCTCACCGGCGAGTTCATCAACACCGCGCTCGACTACGATTGGGGTCCGGGCTTCCGCTACAACGACATGTCGGGCGTGATCGGCAAGGTGCCGCCGGTCGTGAAGCAGAAGATCGCGACACTCGCGCCCAAGATCAACGCCGACGGCAACGAGGTCGTGGGCGTGCCGTCGGTGCTGCACCAGCTCCCGCTCGGCACGTACCTCGGGTGGAACGTGGTGACGAGCGGCTTCAATACCGGGCGCATCTGCGCTTTCACCGGCGGCTTCATCCCCTTCGCGAAGACGAAGGCCGACCGGCTCGCGAACAACGACCCCCGTCCGTCGATCGAGGAGCGCTACGGCTCGTTCACGGCGTACTATTATCAGCTTGCCGATGTCGTCAACACCGCGGTCGCCCAGCGCTTCCTGCTGCCCGGCGACGCCGTGCGCCTCTTCCGGCAGGGGTTGAACGACATGGTCAACAATGGCCTGCTGCCGAAGGATGCGCTCGCGCACTCGCTCGGCTTCGCGGACGAGGAGCAGTGAAGATGAAGGGTTTCGCGTTGCGCTTAGGGATGGCCGTGCCGCTCGCGCTGGCGCTGGCGGGCGTCGCCCGTGCCGACTATCCGGAGAAAGCCATCACCTTCGTCGTGCCGTTCGCCGCCGGCAGCGCCACCGACCAGCTCGCGCGGTCGCTGGGCACGGAGGTGACGAACCTCACCAAGCAGCCGGTCATCGTCGACGACAGGCCGGGCGCCTCCGGCTTCATCGGCGCGGAGCTGGTGAAGAAGGCCGCGCCCGACGGCTACACGGTGTTCATCACGACCAACACGACGCACGCCGCCAACGAACACCTGTTCAAGAAGATCCCGTACGACCCGGTGAAGGACTTCGCGCCCGTCACCGGTCTCGGCAAAGGCGGCCAGATCATGATCGTGAACCTCGACCTGCCGGCGAAGTCGGTGCAGGAGTTCATCGCGCTCGCCAAGTCGAAACCTGGCAAGATAAGCTTCGGCAGCGGAAGCTCGTCATCGCGCGTGGCGGGCGAGATGTTCCAGCAGATGGCCGGAGTGGAGCTCCTGCACGTGCCGTACAAGAGCAACCCGCTCGCGATCAACGATCTGCTGGGCGGCCAGATCAACATGATGATCACGGACATGGCCACGGGGCTGCCGCAGGTCAAGGGCGGCAAGGTGCGGCCGCTCGCGGTCTCCACGCTCAAGCGCTCGCCGCTCACACCCGACCTGCCGACCATCGACGAAGCCGGCGTCAAGGGCTACGACATGGGCTTCTGGTTCGCCGCGTACGTCCCGGCGCACACGCCGCCCGCGGCGGTCAGCAAGCTCCACGACCTCCTCGTCGCGGCCACGAAGGGCCCCGCGATGCAGCAGTTCTACGCGACCACCGGCACCGACCCTTTCACGACGTCGCCCGCGGACCTCGCCAAGTTCCAGGCCGTCGAGTCGGAGAAGTGGAAGAGCATCATCAAGAAGGCGGGGATCGAGCCCGAGTAGCCCCGGTTCCCATGCGCACATCGCTACGCTTAGGCGGCGGCGCCGGCTTCGCGGGCGATCGCCTCGATGCCCCGCTCGATCTCGCCGAGCGCGGCGGGCTCGACTATCTCGTCCTCGAATGCCTCGCCGAGCGCACCATCGCGCTTGCGCAGCTGCGCCGCAGGCGCGACCCGGCCGCGGGCTTCGATACGCGCCTCACGGAGCGCGTCGAGTCGCTGCTGCCGATCCTCGCGCGACGCCGCGTGAAGCTCGTGAGCAACTTCGGCGCGGCCAATCCGCTCGCCGCCGCCGAGGCCATCGTCGATATCGCGCGCCGCCTTCGCATTCCGGTGAAGGCGGCCGCGGTGACCGGCGACGACGTGCTCGACGCGCTCGACCTCGATGCGCCGACCTTGGAGACCGGCGCCGCGCTGTCGACGTTCGCGCCGATCGTGTCCGCCAACGCCTATCTCGGCGCCGAAGCGCTGCTGCCCGCGCTTCAAAGCGGCGCCGACGTGATCGTCACCGGGCGCGTCGCGGACCCGTCGCTGTTCGTCGGACCGCTCATGCACGAATACGGTTGGTCGCCCGACGACGTCGACCGCCTCGCACGCGGCACCGCCGTCGGGCACCTGCTCGAATGCGCCGGGCAGCTGTGCGGCGGCTACTTCGCCGATCCCGGCCGCAAGGAGATCCCCGACATGGCGCATCTGGGCTTTCCGTTCGCCGACGTCGATCCCGACGGCAACGCGACGCTCGGCAAGGCCGCGGACACCGGCGGGCGCATCACGCGCGCCACGGCCACGGAGCAACTCCTCTACGAAGTCACCGATCCCCACGGCTACCTCACGCCCGACGTCACGGCGGACTTCTCCGCGGTGACGCTCACGGAGACCGGGCCGAACCGCATCGCGGTGCGCGGCGCGCGCGGCCGGGCACGACCGACGCAGCTCAAGGTCAGCGTGGGCTACCTTGCGGGCTACGTCGGCGAAGGCGAGATCGGCTACGCGGGCACCAACGCGGTGGCCCGGGCGCAGCTCGCCGCGCAGATCCTGCGCGAGCGCCTCGGCGGCCGCTACTCGGAGCTTCGCATCGATCTGGTCGGCAGCACGTCGCTGCACGGCCGCGCCTTCGACACCGACGAGCGCCCGTACGAAGTGCGACTGCGCGTCGCGGCACGCGCGACCTCGCGCGAGGAGGCGGCGATCGTCGGCGACGAAGTCGAGGCGCTCTACACCAACGGACCCGCCGGCGGCGGCGGCACGCGCAAGTACGTGACCGAGCAGATCGGCATCGTGTCCACGCTCATCGACCGCGGCCGGGTGCGACCGAGCGTGACCGTCCACGAATGGAGCGCGCATGCCGAAGCTGTATGACCTCGCGCACTGCCGGGCCGGCGACAAGGGCAACACGTCCATCCTCTCGCTCGTCGCCTACCGGCCGGAGGACTATCCGACACTGGCATCGCAGGTGACGGCAGAAGCGGTCAGGCAGCACCTGCGCGGCATCGTACGCGGCGACATCCGCCGCTACGAGCTGCCTCAGCTCGCGGCCCTCCAGTTCGTCTGCGAGCATTCGCTCAACGGCGGCGTCACCACGTCGCTCGCGCTCGACGCGCACGGCAAGTCGCTGTCGTTCGCGCTGCTCGAGATGGAGATTCAGCAGCCGGGCTAATCGGGCTGGGTCATCCGTTTCGGATCGATCCACTTGTCGAAGTCGGCCGCGCTCACCAGCCCCAGCGCGAGCGCGGCCTCCCGCAGCGACGTGCCGTCGCGATGCGCCTTGAGCGCGATCTTCGCCGAGTTCTCGTAGCCTATGTGCGGGTTGAGCGCCGTGACGAGCATGAGCGACTCCTCGACGTTGCGCTTGATCCGGGCGCGGTTGGGCTCGATCCCGCGCGCGCAGCGCTCGTCGAAGGAACGGATGCCGTCGGCCAGAAGCTCGACCGATTCCAGCACATTGTGCAGGATCACGGGCTTGTAGACATTGAGCTGGAAGTGGCCCTGCGATCCGGCGAACGCCACCGCGGCGTCGTTGCCGAACACCTGCACCGCCACCATGGTGAGCGCTTCGCTCTGGGTCGGGTTGATCTTGCCCGGCATGATCGACGAGCCGGGCTCGTTGTCGGGAATCAGGATCTCGCCGAAGCCTGCACGCGGCCCGCTCGCGTAGAGGCGCACATCGTTGGCGATCTTCATGGCGATGCCGCCGAGCGTGCGCAGCGCGGCGCTCGCGTTGACCATCGCGTCGTGCGCGGAGAGCGCCGCGAACTTGTTGTGGGCGGACGTGAACGGCTTGCCGGTGACCTGCACGACGTGCTTCGCGACGAGCTCGCCGAACCTGGCGGGCGAGTTGATGCCGGTGCCTACCGCCGTGCCGCCCAGCGCGAGAGGGTACAGCCCGTCGCGCGCCACGTGCAGGTAATGGAGCGCGTCGTCGAGCTGGGCTACCCATCCCGACATCACCTGGCCGAGCGTCACGGGTGTGGCGTCCTGCAGGTGCGTGCGGCCGAGCATGACGACGTCGGCGAATTCATGCGCCTTGCGGTCGAGCGTGGCGCGCAGCTGCGCCACCGCGGGCAGCAGCGCGCGCTCGAATTCCTCCAGCGTGGCGACGTGCATGACCGCGGGGAAGGCGTCGTTCGACGACTGGCTGCGGTTGACGTCGTCGTTGGGATGTACGGGCTTCTTGCTGCCCACCGTACCGCCCGCCAGCTGGATCGCGCGGTTGGCGATCACCTCGTTGGCGTTCATGTTCGACTGGGTCCCGGAGCCGGTCTGGAACACGACGAGCGGGAACTCCTCGTCCCACTTCCCGTCGATCACCTCCTGCGCGGCGCGCGCGACGAGGTCGGCCTTGTCGGCGGCCAGCACGCCCAGCTCCGCGTTGGCGCGCGCGGCGGCCAGCTTGACGATGCCGAAGGCGCGGATCACCGCGCGTCCGAAGGCGAAGCGCGCCACGCCAATGGGAAAGTTGTCGACCGAGCGCTGCGTCTGCGCGCCCCACAGCCGATGCGCCGGTACCGGGACTTCGCCCAGGGCGTCCTTCTCGATCCGCTTGTCGGTCATGGCTTATTAGCCCCCGCCACGTAAAGCCTCTCGACAGATGATAAGCCCGCTACAACCTCGGCATGAGCTTCTGCCGGCGGTCGTGCGCCACGAGCGTCATGACCGCCGCCGAGGCGAGCCGCGTGCGGATGTTGTCGGCCCGCGAGGTGAGCACGATGGGCACGCGCGCGCCGAGCACGATGCCCGCGCTGTCCGCGCCCGCGAGATAGGTGAGCTGCTTCGCGATCATGTTGCCCGCCTCGAGATCGGGGACGAGCAGGATGTCGGCGACGCCCGCCACGGGCGACACGATGCCCTTGATGCGCGCCGCCTCCGGCGAGATCGCGTTGTCGAACGCGAGCGGGCCATCGAGTAAGCCGCCCTCGATCTGGCCGCGCTGCGCCATCTTGCACAGTGCCGCAGCGTGCAGCGTGGATTCGATCTTCGGATTGACGGTCTCGACCGCGGACAGGATCGCGACCTTGGGCTCGGCCACACCCAGCACGTGCGCGAGGTCGATCGCGTTGCGGCAGATGTCGGCCTTGCAATCGAGGTCGGGCGCGATGTTGATCGCGGCATCCGTGATGAGCAGCATGCGCGGGTAGGCCGGCACGTCCATCACGAAGACGTGGCTCATGCGCCGCTCGGTGCGAAGCCCGTTGCGCCCGTCGACGACCGCCGCCATGAGCTCGTCGGTGTGCAGGCTGCCCTTCATGAGCGACTCGGCTTCGCCGGCGCGCGCCATGGCCACGGCGGTCTCGGCGGCGGCGTGGCTGTGCGGCGTGGACACGAGGCGGTAGGGCGTGAGGTCCACGCCGGCGGCTTCGGCGACGGCGCGGATCTTCGCCTCCGGCCCGACCAGCGCGGGAACGATCAGTCCGCGCTGCGCGGCGGCGATCGCGCCCACGAGCGACTCGCGGTCGCACGGATGAACGACGGCGCATGACACGGCGGCCAGCGGCGCGCAGCGCGCAAGCAGGCGCGCGACGGCATCGTTGCGGCGAAGGACGACCTCGGGGGTGGCGATGTCGCTGTAGGCGATGCGCGACTGCGGTGCGCTCACCGTAGCGACCCCTTCGACCAGCACCACCCCTTCGGCGTTGACGGCGCGGCAGTCGAAGTCGATGCGCCGCTGCGCGGCGTGCTTGGCGCGCGCGGTGACGGTCGCCGTGATGGTGTCGCCCGCGCGCATCCGCCCGCCGTAGGCGAAGTGCGTACCGACGATCGCGCTGCCCGGACCGGGCAGCCGTCCATGCAGGATCCCTGCGATCAGCGCGATGGCGGCGGCGCCGGGCGCCGACGGCTCGTCGGCGCGCGTTTCGCGCGCGAGGTCCAGGTGGAACGCTTCCACGTCGCCGGCGACGAGCGACAGCCCCTCCACTTCCGTGGCGGTCAGCTTGTGGACGACGCTGTCGGTGGCGCCGACCTCGATCTCGTCGAACGTGCGGTTGGTGTAGCGGTCGATGGCCGTGCTCCCGTCACGTGCGCGCCGATGCCTTGCCGCGGGGCGACTTGCGGCGGCGGGCGGGGGCCGCGACGGCATTGCGCGCCGGCGCGATCGGCAGCATCGCGCGAAGCTCCGCCGCGAGCTTGCGCTGGCGCTCCTCCAGATGGGGTTGCGCTTCGGTGTATTCGAGGAGGGCGTGCGCGCGCTTGCGGTCCGCTGCCGTGCGCAACAGGCGCGGCAGCGAGCGCTTCGCGCGGTCGGGCTCGAACTCGACGACGATCGTCTCTTCCTGAAGCAGGCGCCGCCGCTCGTCTTCGGACAAATGCGCGATCTCGCCTTCGGGCGACAGCAGCTCGCGCGTGGTCTGCATCTGCGACAGCCGCCGCCGGCCGCTGCCCGCCTTGCTGATGAGCATCGCGATGCGCGCCAGGCCCTCGACCGCGCTGCCCTCCTCGAGGGTATCGAGCACCTCGCGCACCGCCGGGATCGAGCGCGGGTCGAAGCGGCCCTTGCGGCGGATCGCCTCGCGCTCGTCGGCCATCTGCAGCGACATCATGTTGCCGTACACCTCGAAGAACGCCGCCTCCGACTGCGCGTCGCGCAAGTCGCGGTACAGGTCGAGCGCCGCGCACAGGCACTCCGAGCCCAGCTTCTCCAGCTTCACGTTGTCGTTGTCCTCGGCGCGCGGGCGGCGATGCGCGCGCGTGGCGGCCGCAACGTAGCCCAGCGGCCACAGCCACGGGTTCTTGTCCGATAGCGCCCAGTACTGCACGCGCAGCGGATGGAAGTCGCGCAGCGCCTTGGCGAACCACTCGGGGGAGGCGTCCCGCACGTACGGACGCACGAGCAGCGAATAGGCGCGCTCCAGGAGCTCGGACAGGGCGGCCACCGCCTCGAAGGGCTTCTCGTCCACGCGGTCGTACTTCTGCAGCGTGCGCAAGTCCTCGACCTTGCGCTCGGCGAGCGTCACCTCGTAGGAGATCTCGCCGCGGTCGTCGACGTGCTCGTCGATGTGCATGCCGTAGAGGCCCGGCGGAAGCTGCTGGATGTACTTCAGCACCTCGACGATCTGCGCGTGCTCCTTCTTCGCGACCTGCCCCGACACGAAGATCCCGAGGTGGCCGATGTCCTCGTGGAGGAGGCCGACGATGGTCTGGCCGTTCGCCTTGATCTCCTCGGAGCTCGAGTAGACGTCCGCGATCCAGTTGAACGCCTGCTGCGGCGGCGTGATGTTGTCGCCCATCGACGCGAAGATGATGATGGGCTGCTTGATCGCCTTCAAGTCGAAGTAGCGCCCGGGGCCCAGGCGCGCCTCGCCGGAGGCGAGCTTGTTGCCGACGAAGAGGTTGTTCACGATCCAGCGGATCTCCTCCTCGTTGAAGAGGTAGAAGCCGCCCCACCAGCGCTCGAACTCGAGGAAGCGCTCGGGCTCGGTGTCGATGTTCGCGTACAGGTGGTACCACTTCTCCCACAGCGTGTTGGCCGGGTTGAGGTTCTCGAAGTTGAGCACGAGGTTGGCGCCGTCGAACTTGCCCGCGCCCATGTCGGCGGCGAACAGCGACAGCCACGTGCCGCCCAGCAGGCCTCCCGCGTAGCGCATCGGCGATTCGCCGTCGTTGCCCGACCAGTAGGACATCGGCGCGCCGTTGACCACGAGCGGCCCCGCGATGTCCGGGCGCGCCGCGGCGAGCATCATCACCGCCCAGCCGCCCTGGCAATTGCCGATGACGGCCGGCTTCTGGCTGTGCGGATGCCGCTCGGCGACCAGGCGGATGAACTCGGCCTCGGCGTCGGTGATGTCGGCGAGCGTCTGGCCGGGCATCGGCTCCGGGAAGAAGATGACGAAGTACACGGCGTGGCCGGCGCGCAGCGCGACGCCGACTTCGGAATCCTCCTTGAAGCCGCCGATGCCGGGGCCGTGCCCGGCGCGCGGGTCGACGATGACGAACGGGCGCTTGGCGTCGTCGACCTCCACACCGCGCGGCGGCACGATGCGCACGAGCGCGTAGTTGGCGGGGCGCTCGTAGCTGCGCGCATCGGCGATGAGCTCGTAGCGGTAATCGAGCACCGGCGGCTTGCCGGCGGCCTCGTGCTCGATCCACTGGTTGCCGCGCCGGCGAAGCGTGTCCCAGTACAGCACCGAGCGCTGCCCGGCGTCGATCGCGTACTCCCACCATTGCCGCGCGAATTCGTACGGCGTTTTCGGCGCCGCGTATTGCGCGGCGTAGGCGTCGCGCGCCGCGCGCACGCGCTGCGCGTAGCGCTCGCCGGCGACCCGAAGGCGACGCTGGAGCACGTCGGCCACCGAGCGCGAGATGCGGATGGAGCGATCGATGGTTCGGTGGACATCCGCCATGGCTTATCCCGGCGCAAGCGCGTCATTGTGCAATGCAACAGTCTAGCACCGACGCGCGAGTGAGGTGCGACGCAGCAGCGCCGAGGGGCCTTCGATGACTTGACGGCGATCAAAAAGCTACAGACCAAGCCAGGCGATGGTCGAGCTCTCGAAATCCGCGTCGGGTGTCACGAAGCCCTTGTAGCCGAGGATTTCGAGGGCGTCGCGGCCGGGCTTGTTGTCGCGCAACCCGAGGAGCGCGTCGCGAAGCTTCTGCTGCTGATCGGGCGGGAGCTTGGTCGATGCAATGATTTGCTTGATCGGCACCGGGCGCGAGCGATAGAGCACCTTGCCGCCCTTGTCGGTCCACGCCTTCACGACGGCGCTGGCGGCGGTGGCGCCGGCCTGCGCGAATTCGTTGTCGAGGTAGAACGGCACCGCGTCCTGGTAGCGCGTCGTGACGATGCGCACCGCCGCGGCGTCTTTGCTGTCGCCGGCGGGAATCTTCTCGGTTCGGAACATCGCGCGCACCATCACGGCGGTGATCGAATCGCGATCGGGCGTCACCAGCGTGCGGCCCTTGAGATCCTCGAGCGACCTGAGCGGCGCTTCCTTCGTCGTCAGCAGCGACACCGTGTAGTCCGTGTAGCCGATGGTCCACGCGAGCGCCTTGTAGCGGCCTGCCTTCACCTCGGCCATGGCCACGTGCGCGGGATGCACGAACGCGAGGTCGTATTCCTGCTTCGAGAGCCCGGCGCGCAAGTCGTTGTAGGCCGGCACGAGCACCGTTTTCACCTTGCGGCCCACCGCCTTGCCGAGGATATCGGCGAGCGGCGCGAACTTGTCGCGGATCTCCTTCGGCGTGGCCTGATACGTGACACCCTCGGTGACCGCGAACACGAGCTCGCCCTGCGCGAACGCTTGCGCGGCAAAAAGAATGCACAACCCGTACGACAGCGCACGAAGCAACGCCTTGTCTCCCTCGTATCATTCTGCGGGCGGCTGTGCTACGTTGCCGCCATCGCCGGCCCACTTCCTTCGACGCGCCATGGCTAGGCTCATCCTGCTGCTGGCTATTATCGTCGTTGTCGCGCTCGTGGTTCGACGGGCGCTTAAGGCGCCGAAGGCCGCGGCGTCTTCCCAAGACACCTCCGTTCCCGCAGGCCAGGCCTCGGAAGCGAAGCTCGTGCGCTGTGTCGAATGCGGCGCCTTCGTGCCTAAGGCCGAGGCGGTGGCGGTGCCGAACGGGTTCCGCTGCGGCGCCGGCTGCGCGCCCCGTTGACGCTCACGCGCAGAGGTTCTCGATGAGGTTGACGCGCGCAACCTCCTGCCAGTCGCCGTCGACCAGGCGGAAGAGCGCGAAGCCGTTGCTGTAGACGACGCTGTCGTCCGCGCCGAACGCCACGACGTGGCGCGCCGCCACGTAATCCTGTCCCTTGCGATTGCGGCACACGAGCTCCCACGACGCGGGGACGAGCCCGCCACCGCGGCCGGTGTCGCAGCGTACGTCCCCGATCGCCACCATGCGACCGTGCAACCACAGCGCGCCCATGTCCGGCTGCAGATTCCTGTTCTGCGGGCTGCAGCGGCTCGCGCCCGCCGTAGATCTTCGAGAACGCGTCGAGGAAGCCGAAGACGCCTTTCGCGACGCGCCACGGAAACATGATCGCGTCTTTGCCCGCGGAGAACGCGACCTCGCCCGCCGTCTTCTCGTGCGGCCGGCGGATGAACCACAGGTTGCCGCTCCTATCCTCGCGCGGCGCGAGATGGTCGAAGTCGCGGTGCTCGAGCAGCGTGTCGAGCGCAGCGCTCCTCGTGTCGAGCTTGAGCAGCGCGGCCGGGCCGATCGCCTCGCCGCCAGTGATCGCGCCGCGGCGGCGGCCCTCCGGGTCGACCATCTCGAGGCTCGCCGTGCCGTCCGCGTTGCCCGCCGCGAGCACGATCTGCTTGGAGGCGGGATCGTAGGCGATCCCGAGGCATCGCATCGAAGCGCCATGGAACAGGCGGAACTCGCGGTTCTCCTGCGGCAGGTAGCGGAAGAGACCGGTGCCGTTGCCGACCTCGAGCACGTAGTACAGCGCGTCGTCCGCGCCGCGCGTGACGTAGCGGAAGCGCGGGTTGAGGGCGCCTCCGCCGCTGCGGCCGGCGCCCCAGAGCGCCGCGCGCGGCACCATGCGGCCGCGGTCGTCGTCGGATTGCGCGGTCTTCCAGCCGTCGAGCTGGCGGCTGCGCTCCGCGCGCTGCACCGCCTCCTGCACGAACGGAGACTGCACGGCGCGCAGGCTGCCTTGCGCATCGGCGCAGGTGAGCTGGCCTTCGGCGATGAACCAGGTCGGCAACGCGTGCTCCCCTCGGGAGGCCTCCCGCACAGCCGGATAACATAGCAAGAAATGCACCCGCTGCGCGGGTGCATTTCCATCAGAAGTTTTCAGCCGGCGCGGTGGCGCATCTTGCGGATCGCCTCGAGCTGCGCGGCCGCGATCGCGAGCTCGGCCTGGGCGGTCGCGATATTGCCGGCGGATCCCTTGTTCTTGAGCGCTTCCTCCGCCTGCTGTTTCGCTTCGAGCGCCTTCGCCTCGTCGAGGTCGTGCGCGCGGATCGCAGTGTCGGCGAGCACCGTCACCCGGTTCGGCTGGATCTCGAGGAAGCCGCCCTGCACGAACACGAGCTCGTCGGCCGCCTCGCCGGGCAGCTTGATGCGCACGGCGCCCGGGCGGATCTGCGTGAACAGGGGCGTGTGCCGCGGGTAGACGCCGAGCTCGCCCTCGATGCCGGGCAGCACGACGAATTCCGCTTCGCCGGAGTAGATCTGCTCTTCGGCGCTGACGACGTCGACGTGAATAGTGGGCGTGGCCATGGCTATTGCAGCGTCTTCGCCTTCTCGAACGCTTCCTCGATCGTGCCGACCATGTAGAAGGCCTGCTCCGGAAGCTGGTCGCACTCGCCGTTGACGATCATGTTGAAGCCCTTGATCGTGTCCTTCAGCGAGACGTACTTGCCCGGCGAGCCGGTGAACACTTCCGCGACGGTGAACGGCTGCGACAGGAAGCGCTGGATCTTGCGCGCGCGGGCCACCGCGAGCTTGTCCTCGGGCGACAGCTCGTCCATGCCGAGGATCGCGATGATGTCGCGCAGCTCCTTGTAGCGCTGCAGCGTGGCCTGTACGCGGCGCGTGCAGGTGTAGTGCTCGTCGCCGATGACGTGCGGGTCGATCTGGCGCGACGTCGAGTCGAGCGGGTCGACCGCGGGGTAGATGCCCAGCGCCGCGATGTCACGCGACAGCACGACGGTGGCGTCGAGGTGGCCGAACGTGGTCGCCGGCGACGGGTCGGTCAGGTCGTCCGCCGGCACGTACACGGCCTGGATGGACGTGATCGAGCCCGTCTTCGTGGACGTGATGCGCTCCTGCAGGCGGCCCATCTCCTCGGCCAGCGTGGGCTGGTAGCCCACCGCGGACGGCATGCGGCCGAGCAGCGCCGACACTTCGGTGCCGGCGAGGGTGAAGCGGTAGATGTTGTCGACGAACAGGAGCACGTCGCGCCCCTCGTCGCGGAACGACTCCGCGATGGTGAGGCCGGTCAGCGCGACGCGCAGGCGGTTGCCCGGCGGCTCGTTCATCTGGCCGTAAACCATCGATACCTTCGACTTGAGCGGGTCTTCGATGTTCACCACGCCCGACTCGATCATCTCGTGGTAGAAGTCGTTGCCCTCGCGGGTGCGCTCGCCGACGCCCGCGAACACGGACAAGCCCGAGTGCGCGGTCGCGATGTTGTTGATGAGCTCCATCATCGTCACGGTCTTGCCCACGCCGGCGCCGCCGAACAGGCCGATCTTGCCGCCCTTCGCGAACGGGCAGATGAGGTCGATGACCTTGATGCCCGTTTCGAGCAGCTCGGTGGACGGCGACAGATCCTCGTACGACGGCGCCTCGCGGTGGATCGACATCGACTTGGCGGCGTTCACCGGGCCCCGCTCGTCGATCGGACGGCCGAGCACGTCCATGATGCGGCCGAGCGTTTCGGTGCCCACCGGCACCGAGATCGGCGCGTTCGTGTTCACCACCTGCATGCCGCGGCGAAGGCCGTCGGAGCTGCCCAGCGCGATCGTGCGCACGACGCCGTCGCCGAGTTGCTGCTGCACCTCGAGCGTGAGCCCGATCTCGTCTAGCTTCAGCGCGTCGTAGATCTCGGGGATCTGGTCGCGCGGAAACTCCACGTCGACGACCGCGCCGATGCATTGAACGATGGTTCCTTCGCTCGTACCGTTGCTCATGATGTCCTCAATCTAAGGTCATACCGCGGCAGCGCCGCCGACGATTAGCGATCCCATAACCTGAAGGCTAGTGATCGCCGAATTGTCGAGGCGAGATTTGGTGGTCATACTGCCGCTGCTCCCCCGACAATCTCCGACAGTTCCTTGGTGATCGCCGCCTGCCGCGTCTTGTTGTAGATGAGCTGCAGCTCGCTGATGATCTTGCCCGCGTTGTCGGAGGCGGCCTTCATTGCCACCATGCGCGCCGACTGCTCGGAGGCCATGTTCTCGTTGACCATCTGGTACACGGTCGATTCCAGATAGCGGCGCATCATGCCGTCGAGGAGCTCGCGCGCGTCCGGCTCGTAGATGTAGTCCCACGCGCCGTCGCCGATGTCCGCCTTGCGCACCTCCCCCGCCGCCGTCTTGAACTGGTGCGGGATCGGGACGATCCGCCCGTGCCGCGGCTCCTGCTTCATCGTGTTGATGAAGGTGGTGAAGAAGACGTGCACTTCGTCGACCTTGCCCGCCATGTACTCGTCGATCAGCATCTTGACGGGTCCCACCAGCTTGTCGAGGTGCGGGCGGTCGCCCAGCTGCGCGACGCTCGCCACGACGTTGCCGCCCATGCGCTGCAGGAAGCCCAGGCCCTTGCTGCCGATGGCGACGTAGTCGACGTCGATGCCCTTGGCCTTCCAGTCCTTGTGCGCGTTCAGCACCTGCCGCAGCACGTTGGTGTTGAGGCCGCCGCACAGGCCCTTGTCGGTGGTCACCACAATGGCGCCGACGCGCTTCACGGGCTCCCGCGCCACCAGGAACGGGTGGCGGTACTCGGTGTTGGCCTTCGCGATGTGCAGCATGATGTTGAAGCACTTCTCGAGATACGGCCGCGAGGCGCGCATCCGGTCCTGCGCCTTCTTCATCTTCGACGCAGCGACCATCTCCATGGCCTTGGTGATCTTGCGCGTGCTCTGCACGCTCTTGATCTTGTTCCGGATTTCCTTGGAGCCCGCCATGCTTTGTGTTCCTGCAGTTACGCCGAAAATCGACTGGGTTCGCCGGCGATTCTCGGGAAGCTAACCGGCCGAAAGTAGGGTTTCACTTTCGGACGTCGTCAATAGGTGCCGGTCTTCTTGAAGTCCTCGATCGCCGCGCCGAGCGCCTTCTCGTCGTCGGCGTTCATCTCCATCTTCGTGGCGATGCCGTCCATGATGGGCGCGTATTTCGTGTGCATGAACTGTCGCATCGAGGCCTCGCACGCGAGCGCCTTGTCCACCGGCACGTCGTCGAGGTAGCCGCGGTTGACGGCGAACAGCGTGAGCGCCTGGTCGGCCACCGACAGCGGCGAGTATTGCGGCTGCTTCATGAGCTCGGTCACCAGGCGCCCGCGGTCGAGCTGCTTGCGGGTGGCCTCGTCCAGGTCGGAGGCGAACTGCGCGAACGCCGCGAGCTCGCGGTACTGCGCGAGCGACAGGCGCACGCCGCCCCCCAGCTTCTTGATGACCTTGGTCTGCGCGTCGCCGCCCACGCGCGACACGGAGATGCCCGCGTCGATGGCGGGCCGGATGCCGGCGTTGAACAGGTCGGTCTGCAGGAAGATCTGGCCGTCCGTGATCGAGATCACGTTGGTCGGCACGAACGCGGTCACGTCGCCGGCCTGCGTCTCGATGATCGGCAGCGCGGTCAGCGAGCCGGTCTTCCCCTTCACCTCGCCCTTGGTGAACTGCTCGACGTAGTCGGCGTTCACCCGGGCTGCGCGCTCGAGCAGGCGCGAGTGAAGGTAGAACACGTCGCCCGGGTACGCCTCGCGGCCCGGCGGCCGGCGCAGCAGCAGCGACACCTGGCGGTAGGCCCACGCCTGCTTGGTCAAATCGTCGTAGATGATGAGGGCGTCCTGCCCGCGGTCGCGGAAGTACTCGCCCATCGTGCAGCCGGAATACGGCGCGATGTACTGCAGCGCCGCCGACTCCGACGCGGAGGCGGCCACGACGATGGTGTAGTCCATCGCGCCGTACTCCGTGAGCTTGGCCACCACGTTCTTGATCGACGACGCCTTCTGGCCGATGGCGACGTAGATGCAGATGAGGTCCTTGCCTTTCTGGTTGATGATCGTGTCGACCGCGACCGCGGTCTTGCCGGTCTGGCGGTCGCCGATGATGAGCTCGCGCTGGCCGCGCCCGATCGGCACCATCGCGTCGATCGCCTTGAGACCCGTCTGCACCGGCTGCGACACGTGCTGGCGCGCGATCACGCCCGGCGCGATCTTCTCGATGACGTCGCGCATCTTGGTGTTGACCGGACCCTTGCCGTCGATCGGCCGGCCGAGCGAATCGACGACGCGCCCGATGAGCTCGGGACCGACCGGCACGTCCAGGATGCGGCCCGTGCACTTGACGGTATCCCCCTCCTTGATGTGCTCGTAGGCGCCGAGGATCACCGCGCCGACCGAATCCCGCTCGAGGTTGAGCGCGAGGCCGAAGGTGTTGTTCGGGAACTCGAGCATCTCGCCCTGCATCGCGGAGGAGAGCCCGTGGATGCGGCAGATGCCGTCGGAAATCGACACGACGGTGCCCTGCGTGCGAACCTCCGCGCCCGTATCGAGGTGCTGGATCTTCGCTTTGATCAGTTCGCTGATTTCGGACGGATTGAGTTGCATCGTCACACCTTCGTAAATGGATTAAGCCCGCAATTGCACGGCCATCGCGCGCAGGCGCTCCTGCACGGTGCCGTCGATCACGTTGTCGCCGACGGTGATGCGCGCGCCGCCGATCAGGTCGTGGTTCACCACCACTTCCGCTTCGACCTTGCGCTTGAAGCGGCGCTCGAGCGCGGCGGTGAGCTCGGCGAGCTCGTTGCCTTCCAGCGGGAACGCGGTCTCGATGGTCGCCTTGGCGACACCGTCGGCGTCGTCCTTGAGCGTCTCGAAAAGCGACGCGATCGCCGGCATGAGCACGACGCGGTCCGCTTCGACCAGCACGCGCACGAAGTTGCGCCCCTCCGCGTTGAGCCCGTCGCCGCAGATCGACAGGAGCAGCGACTCCTTGGCCGGCGCGTCGAGCTTGGGGCTGTCGAGCGCTTCCGCGATGCGAGGATCGGCGACCACGTCGGACGCGAGCTTCAGCATCTGCGACCACACCGGCAGCGCATTGTGGTCGCGCGCGAGCTGGAACGCCGCCTCGGCGTATGGTCGTGCGATAGTGGTGATCTCGGCCACGATGCTAGAGCTGGCTCTTCAGTTGCGCCAGGAGCTGGGCGTGAACGCCGCGGTCGACGTCGCGCTTCAAGATCTGCGCCGCGCCCGCCACGGCGAGGTCGGCCACCGAGTCGCGCAGCTGCTCCTTCGCGCGCGCCACCTCCTGCTCGATCTCCGCCTTGGCCGCGGCGATGATGCGCTCACCTTCCGCCTTGGCGTCGAGCTTGGCCTGTTCGATCGTCTGCGCCTTGAATTTCTCGCCGATGGCGACGATCTCCGCCGACTTGGCCTTCGCTTCGGCGAGCAGCTCGGCGTCGCGCTTCTCGGCGTTGGCGAGCTCGCGGCGGCCCTGCTCGCCCGCGGCCAGGCCGTCGGCGATCTGCTTCTGCCGGGTCTCGATCGCGCGCATGAGCGGCGGCCAGATGAACTTGGCGCAGAACCAGATGAAGAGGCCGAACGCAACGGCCTGCATGATCAGGGTCAGGTTGAAATTCATGACTGCCCTTCGATTGGAATGGAACTCGCGCCTAGCCCTTCGGCACGACCGACAGCAGCGGGTTGGCGAACGCGAAGAACATCGCGAGGCCGACGCCGATGATGTACGACGCGTCGATCAGGCCAAGGAGCAGGAAGACCTTGGCCTGCAGCTGCGGCATGAGCTCCGGCTGGCGCGCCGCGCCCTCCAGGAAGCGCGAGCACATGATGCCCACGCCCACGCACGCGCCGAGCGCGCCCAGGCCGATCATGAGGCCGATCCCGACGCCCGTGTAGGCCTGGATCATCGCCAGCATTTGTGCACTTTCCATTTTTGCCGTCCTTTCAGTTGCGGTTTTTGCGGTGAACGAAAACTAGTGCGACTCCTCGCCCATCGAGATGTACACGATGGTCAGCATCATGAAGATGTACGCCTGCAGGAGAACGATCAGGATGTGGAAGATCGCCCACCCCAGGTTGAGCACGCCGCTGAAAAAAGTGCCGACGAGGCCGCTCGCGGCCCACATGCCGAGGAGCAGGAAGATGATCTCGCCGGCGTAGATGTTGCCGAACAGGCGCAGGCTGTGCGACAGCGGCTTTGAAATGAACTCGACCAGGTTGAAGAGGAAGTTGAACGGCCACAGCACGGGGTGCTTGCCGAACGGCGCGACGAACAGCTCCTTGGTCCAGCCGACCAATCCCTTGTGCTTGATCCCGTACGTCACCATCAGGCCGAACACGGTCAGCGCCAGCGCGAAGGTCGTGTTGACGTCGGCGGTAGGCACGACGCGCCAGAAATGCAGCCCCATGGCGCCGAGCGCGCTCGAGATGATGTCCACCGGCAGGATGTCCATCGAGTTCATCAGCACGACCCAGACGAACACGGTGAGCGCGATCGGCGCGACCCACAGACTCTCGCCGTGGTAGATGCCCTTGACCTGGTCGTTGACGAAATTGACGCAAAGCTCGACGAAGGCCTGCGTCTTGGACGGCACGCCGGCGGTCGCCTTGCGCGTCACAAGCCACATGAAGCCGAGCCCGACCACGCCCAGGATGATCGACGTTACGATCGTGTCGGTGTTGATCGCCCAGAAGCTCGTGCTGCCCACCTGCTTCACCATGAAGGTGAGGTGGTGCTGGATGTATTCGGTGGGGGATTCGTACGACGCCATGGTTGGATTGGGTCAGTGTCGTTCGAGCAGGGCCATGCGAAACAGGAGCACCGTGATCACGAACGTGGCGAAGAACGCGACCGGCACGACGCCCTTGTAGGCCGTCAGCACCAGCCAGAGCTGGCCGATGATCACGATGATCTTGATTGCCTCGGCGCGAAACAGGGCGGCGACCGTGCCGCCGGCGGTCACGGGGCGGGAAAGCGTATACACGACCGCGAACACCACCACGGCCGCGATGTTGACCATCCCTCCCAGCACGGCCGACAGCGCCGCATGGCCCCCGCCCCACGGGTACGCGACCGCGGCACCGGCGATGGTTGCGATCGCCTGCCAGCGCAGGACTCGGCGGATCGCGGGAGTCGACAGTGGCGCTTGCGCGCTCGCGGGACCGGCGCGCGATCTTGGCAAAGCGTTCACGGCGCGCGCTCGAGCAACGAAGCAAACCCGCGGATTTTACTAGGTTTGGGCGCCGGCCGGCAACGAATTGTTGCCCTGCATCAACAAAACCGAAGAATGGGCGGCCGCGCTCACCGGCCTGAGCCCGCACACGGATCGGAAGTCTTCACCCCCCGGACAGCGCCCCCACGATCATGATCTCGTCGCCGGGCCGCAGCGGCGCGCCCGGATCGCGCTCGACCTTCATCCCGACGAACACCTGGATGTGCGGGCGGACGCGGCCCGCTTCGTCGATCATGCGAAAGCGGATGCCCGGGTACGCCGACTCGAGGCCCGCGAAGACATCGGACAGCCGCGGCGCGCGGCTCGCCACCGTGATGTCGACCCGCGCCGCGCCGCCGGTGTAGGAGCGAAGCTGCGACGGTATGGCGACGCGGAAAACCTGCACGCTTTGCTACGCCGCGGTTACGACGCGGTTACGCCGCTTCGACCGCGTAGATCTCCGGCAAGTGCTCGGCCAGGCGCCTCCAGCTGCGCCCTTCGTCGCGGCTGCCCCACACTTCGCCCGAGGTCGTGCCGAAGTACACGCCTGCCGTCGTGAAGCCGTCGACCGTCATCGCCTGGCGCTTCACCGTCCACCACGCTTGCGCCTTGGGCATGCCGTCCGCCTGCCGCTTCCACGTCCTGCCGCCGTCGCGCGTGCGGTACGCGGCCGGCTTACCGCCCGGCGATACGCGCGGCCATACGTCCGTGCCGTCCATGGGGAACACCCACGCGGTCTCCGGATCGTGCGGGTGCGCGACCATCGGCAGGCCGATGTCGCCGACCGACTTCGGCATGTTGTCGCCGATGCGCTGCCAGCGCGTCGCGGGCCGGTCCAGGCGATAGATGCCGCAGTGATTCTGCTGATACAGGCGATCGGGGTTGCTCGACAGCCGCATGCAGTGCGGATCGTGACCGTACTCCGGGTCGGGCATCGGCAGGAAGGTCGCGGCGACCCCCTGGTTCAGCGGCTTCCAGTCGCCCCCTGCGTCGAGCGATTCGAACACGCCGCCGCCGGACATCGCGATATACATGTGCGAAGGATCGCGCGGATCGACGATCACCGAATGCATCTTCGGGCCGTCGGGTGTCCCGTCCTGGTCGCCGCCGCACCACGCCTTGCGATTCGGATGCGCGTTGAAGCCTGCCACACCTTCCCACGTTGCGCCGCCGTCGGGCGAGCGGAACAAGCCCTGCGGCGACGTGCCCGCGTACCACACGCCGGGCTGCGAGGCGTGTCCCGGCGTGAGCCAGAACGCATGGTCGACCACCCGGCCGCTGTCGGGCTCGAACGCCGGCGGCCTCAAAGCCTCTTTCCACGTGCGGCCCCCGTCCTGCGAGCGGAACACGGTCGGGCCGAGGTGCCCCGTGCGCGCGGCGGCGAGCAGCGTCTTGCCGTCGCGCGGATCGAGTACGGCGTGATGCACGATGTGGCCGAGGAAGCTCGGCGGCGACAGCTTCCACGAGCGCCGGCTCGCATCGCCGGTGAGCGTCCACAGGCCCTTGCGGGTCGCGATCAGGAGGCGCACGCGTCGAGGCGTCGCGGCGCGGGTAGAGGCACGCGGGGCCATGGCGGTCGGAATTTCGTAAGGTCGGGGAAGGTCGAAACACTACGCCCGCGGCAACGGTCCGCGCAAGCGCCGCGACCGAATCGATCGTGATAGCCTTGCAAGCCTTCCGCTCAACCGCTGACCACGATTCCCCCCGCGAGGAGACCCCGATGACCATCAAGGTAGGCGACAGGCTGCCGGCGGGCACGCTGTCCGAATACATCGAAGTCGAAGGCCAGGGCTGCAGCATCGGTCCCAACACGTTCAACGTCGAGGACATCACCAAGGGAAAGAAAGTGGTGATCTTCGGGCTGCCCGGCGCCTTCACGCCCACGTGCTCGGGCAAGCACGTGCCGGGCTACGTCGCCAGCTACGACAAGCTGAAGGCGAAAGGCGTGGCCGAGATCCTGTGCATGTCGGTCAACGACGCGTTCGTGATGGGCGCGTGGGGACGCGACCAGCACTCCGGCGGCAAGGTGCGCATGATGGCCGACGGCAGCGCCGACTACACGAAGAAGCTCGGCCTCGAGATGGACCTCACCGCGCGCGGCATGGGCATGCGCTGCCAGCGCTTCTCGATGCTCGTGGACAACGGTGTCGTGAAGACGCTCAACATCGAAGCCCCGGGCAAATTCGAGGTGTCGGACGCCGACACCATGATGAAGCAGGTCGGCTGACGCCGCGGCGCGGCGCCTTTACTTGATGCGGGCGAGGATGCCGTCGAGCTCCTCGAGGCTCGCGTAGCCGATCACGATCCGTCCCGCGCCTTTGCGGCCGGGCTCGATGCGCACCTTCGCGCCGAGCTTTTCCGCGAGGCCGGTTTCGAGGCGCACGGTGTCGGTGTCCCGCGCCGTGCGCCCGCCGCGCCTCGCAGCGCGCGTCGCGGGCTGCAGCAGACTTGCGACGAGGCGCTCCGTGTCGCGCACGGAAAGCGCACCCTCGACCACGCGCGCCGCCGCTCCTCCCTGCTGCGCGGCGGGCAGCGCGAGCAGAGCACGCGCGTGCCCCATCTCGATCGCCCCGCTCATGAGGTAATCCTGCACGGGCTTCGCGAGCTGGGTCAGGCGCAGCAGATTGCTCACCGCGCTGCGCGAGCGGCCGATCGCCTTCGCGGCGGCGTCGTGCGTGAGGCCGAACTCCTCGACGAGGCGCGCGAGACCCTGCGCCTCCTCGAGGGGATTGAGGTCCTCGCGCTGGATGTTCTCGATGAGCGCCAGCGCGAGCGCGCCGTGGTCGTCGACCTTGCGCACGAGCGCCGGCACCTCCGTGAGACCCGCGCGCTGTGCCGCGCGCCAGCGCCGCTCCCCGGCGATGATCTCGAAGCGCCCGCCCTCGACCGGCCGCACGAGGATCGGCTGCATCACGCCCTGCTCGCGAATCGACTCGGCGAGCTCGCCCAGCGCCGCATCGTCCATGCGCATGCGCGGCTGCAGCTTGCCGGGACGCACGCGGTCGATCGCGAGGGTCGAAAGCGCGCCGGCGTCGCTCGTCTCGGCGCCGCCGGACAGCAGCGCGTCGAGGCCGCGGCCGAGTCCCTTGGGTCGGATCATGGCGTGTGCGCCCTTACGCGGCCGCGGCCGGCGGCACAGCGGCCTCGCGCGATTCGTCGCGGCGAAGCATTTCTCCGGCAAGCGCCAGATACGCGAGCGCGCCCTTGGATTGCGGCTCGAGCTTGAGCGCGGGAACGCCGTGCGACGGCGCCTCGGCGAGCCGTACGTTGCGCGGGATGATCGTGCGGAACAGCTTGTCGCCGAAGTGGCGCTCGAGCTCGGAGGTCACGTTGAGGGCGAGCGTGTTGCGCGGGTCGTACATCGTGCGCAGCAGGCCCTCGATCTCGAGCCCGGGATTGAGATGCGCACGCACCTTCTTCAACGTCTGCACCAGATCGGACAGGCCTTCGAGGGCGTAGTACTCGCACTGCATGGGGATCAGCACGGAATGCGCGGCGCAAAGGCCGTTGAGCGTCAGCAGCGACAGCGACGGCGGGCAGTCGAGCAGGATGAAGTCGTACTCCCCGGCGACTTCGTCGATCGCGGACTTCACCTGCGACAGCGCCTCGGCGAGCGCATCCTTGAGGCGCGTCTCGCGCTCGGGCAGATCGACGAGCTCGATCTCGGCGCCGGCGAGATCACGGTTGGCGGGCACGAGGTCGAAGCCGCCGGTGGGTGAAGCCGTGCGCACGTCGGCGATCTTTCGCTCGCCGAGCAGCACCTGGTACACGGTGGCGTGCTGCGCACGCTTGTCGAGGCCCGCGCCCGTGGTCGCGTTGCCCTGCGGGTCGAGGTCGACCAGGAGGACGCGGCGCTTCATCGCGGTGAGGCTCGCGGCGAGATTGACCGCCGTGGTCGTCTTGCCGACCCCGCCCTTCTGATTCGCCACCGCGATGATGCGCGTCATCGCCGCTCCATCACGACGAGGTGACGCGAGGCGTCGAGGCCGGGCACGGCGATCGAGCGTACTGCGGTCACGGCGAAGCTCTGAGGCACTTCGGTGATCTCCTCGGTCGGATGTGCGCCCTTCATCGCGATGAGCGCGCCGCCGGGTTGCACGTGGCGGCCCGAGGTGCTCGCGAAGGTCGCGAGGTCCGCGAACGCACGCGAGATCACGACGTCGAACGGCGCCTCGGCCTCGAGATCTTCCACGCGCGCCGCGTGCGCGGACGCGTTGCGCAGCGAAAGCTCGATGATCGCTTGCGTCAGGAATGCCGCCTTCTTGTGATTGGGGTCGACCAGCACGACGCGCCAATCGGGACGCGCGATCGCGATCGGGACACCCGGGAGACCGCCGCCCGATCCGACGTCGAGCACGCGCACGCGATCGCGCTTGGGCAGGTGCGGCAGCACCGCAAGCGAGTCGAGCACGTGATGCGTCACCATGCGCGCCGGCTCGCGAATCGCGGTCAGGTTGTACGTGCGGTTCCATTTGGCGAGCAGCGCGAGATAGTGTGCGAGCTTCGCGCGCTGCGCGGCATCGAGCGGGAGGCCGAGCGCCGCCACACCGCGCGCGAGGGCGGCGTCGACGTCCGCGCCCGCCTCCGCGATTTCGGGCGGGCCGTTCACGCCGAGCGGCGGACGGCGCCGCGCTTCAGGTGCACGAGCAGGAGCGAAATCGCCGCCGGCGTCACACCGGAGATGCGCGCCGCCTGGCCGACGGTCTCGGGGCGGCCGGCCGCGAGCTTCTGCCGCACCTCGGTGGACAGTCCCCGGACGTCGCGATAGTCGATCGTCTCCGGAATGGACAGCGTCTCCTGCTCCCGTTGGCGTGCGACTTCGTCGCGTTGGCGGTCGATGTACCCTGCGTACTTGACCGAGACCTCGACCTGCTCGGCGACCCGCGGATCGGCGACCGGCTCGCCGACCCCCGGAAGCGCGTGCAGGCTTGCGTAAGTCACATTCGGCCTGCGGAGCAAGTCAGTAAGCGCATACTCTCGCTCAAGCGGCTGCCCCAGCACGCGCTCGGCGTCCGTGGCTGGGACAGACTGCGGACTGACGAAGGTGCGCTCGAGGCGGTCCCGCTCGCGTTCGATGGCGTCGCGCTTGCGAGCGAACGCCTCCCAGCGTGCGTCGTCGATCAGGCCGAGGCGGCGCCCGTGCTCGGTCAGTCGCAGGTCGGCGTTGTCCTCGCGTAGCTGCAGGCGATACTCGGCGCGCGACGTGAACATGCGGTACGGCTCCGACACCCCGCGCGTGATGAGATCGTCGACGAGCACGCCCAGGTACGCCTCGTCACGGCGCGGGCACCATCCCGCCTCGCCGCGGACGAGCCGCCCGGCGTTGAGTCCCGCGAGCAGGCCCTGCGCGGCCGCTTCCTCGTAGCCCGTCGTGCCGTTGATCTGGCCGGCGAAGAAGAGGCCGCGGATGGCCTTGGTCTCGAGGGTGGAATGCAGTCCCCGCGGGTCGAAGTAGTCGTATTCGATGGCATAGCCGGGGCGCAGGATGTGCGCGTTCTCGCAGCCTCGCATCGTGCGC
>DATJXV010000078.1:0-2165 GCA_035499955.1 Casimicrobiaceae bacterium | reverse complement strand
GACCCAAAACGGCACATCGCCGATCTGTCGCTTCTACATCCCGCCCGGCCTAGGCGATTCGCATTTCTTCGGCCGCGGCACGGCCGAGTGCAACGAGACCGCCCAGAAGTTTCCGACGTTCGTGCTCGAGGATGCGTCGTTCATGTTCATGACGCTGCCGACCGGCGGCAATTGCCCCGCGCAGACGATTCCCGTGTATCGCGTGTTCGACGGCCGCGCCGACGCCAATCATCGTTACACGATCGAGCGCGCCGTGCGCGACCAGATGGTCGCCAAAGGCTGGATCGCGGGGGGCGACGGGCCCGATCTCGTCGTGATGTGCGCGCCGGCAGGCGTGAGTTAGGGGCTATGACCGGAGCGGGGCCGCGCCGCGCTTGAGGTTGAGCAGGTTGCCGCCCAGGATCACGGCGGCGCCGAGGATCGTGAAGACGTCGAAGCGTTCCGCGAAGACGAGCCACGCCGCGATCGCGGTCAGCGGCACGCGCAGGAAATCGAGCGGCACCACGGTCGTCGTGTCGGCGTGGCGCAGCGCGTGCGCCATGCAGAAGTGCGAGTAGGTGCCGCACACGGCGATGACGACGAGCCACGGCCACGCCGCGGCCGGCGGCGCCTGCCACACCACGGCCGCGGGGATCGCGCCGATGACCGATTGCACGATCAGCATCCAGAAGATGATCGTCACCACGCTGTCGGTGCGCGTCAGCGATTTGACGAGGATGATAGACCCCGCGAAGCCGATCGCCGCGAGCAGCGCGATGACCTGGCCGACCTCGACGTGGTCGAGCCCGGGCCGCACGATGATCGCCACACCGATGACGCCCAGCGCGACCGCCGCGATGCGCGCGCCCGTCATCTTCTCGCCGAGGAAGACGACGGCGAGGAGCGCGACCCAGACCGGCCCGGTGAACTCGATCGCGACGACTTCGGCGATCGGGATCATGGTGATCGCGAGGAACCACATGAACTGCGCCGAGTAATGCACCACGTTACGGGCCACGTGACGCCCGAAGCGACGGGTGCGCATCGCGCGCAGGCCGCCGGCGGCGACGACCATCGGCGCGAACAGCACGATGCCGAGGAGCGAGCGCACCTCCATGATCTGGAATACGTGCAAGGACCTGCCGGCCTCGCGCGCCGCGACCGCGATCAAGACCATGGCGGCGAGCCAGCCCGCCATCCAGGCCGCCGCCAGGCCCGTAGAACGGTGCGAGGGTACCTCGACCGCCGCGGGCGTGTCTGTCAAGCGGTGATGCGCCCGAAGAACGGATACTGCGGGTCGTTGTAACCCGGCGTCGAGGGGTGCCCGGGTGTCACCAGCGAATCGACGAGCGCCTCGTCCTCGTCGCTCCAGGCGGTCCCGAGGGCCGCGACATAGTCGTCCCACTGCTCCGGCGTACGCGGGCCCGCGATCACCGACGCGACGATCCGGTTCGCCCACAGCCACGCCAGCGCGAACTGCAGCAGCGAGCGGCCGGTTTTCGCCGCGTGCCCGCGCAGCTTCTGCGCGATGACGAACGACTCCTCGCGCAGCTCCGTCTCCGTGATGCGGCGGTCGCCGCGCGCAGCGCGAGATCCCTCCGGCGGCGGCGCGCCCGGCGCGTACTTTCCGGTCAGCACGCCGCGCGCGACCGGCGAATAGGGCGCAACGCCGATTCCATAGTGATCGCACGCCGGAAGGATCTCGACTTCCGGCTGGCGGTTGAGCAGGTTGTAGTAAGGCTGGCATACGACGGGCAGCGGCACTCCCTGCGCCTCGCATTCGGCCACCATCTCGGCGATGCGCCAGCCGCGGTAGTTCGAGATGCCGAAGTAACGGATCTTGCCGGCACGCAGGAGCTCGCCGATCGCGCCGACCGTCTCGGCGACGGGCGTGTCCGGATCGTCCTTGTGCAGGTAGTAGATGTCGATGTAATCGGTCGTAAGCCGGGCGAGGCTGTCGTCGCAGGCCGCGAGCACCCAGCGCCGCGACAGGCCGCCGTCGTGCGGCTTCTTCGTCATGACGTTGCCGCACTTCGTCGCGAGGATCCACTCGCGGCGCTGTGCCTTGATCGCCGGGCCGACGATGCGCTCGGAGGCGCCCTTGGTGTAGACGTCGGCGGTGTCGATGAAGTTGACGCCCGCATCGTGCGCGCTTGCGATGATGCGCGCCGACGTCGCGGCGTCCG
>DATJXV010000077.1:0-15399 GCA_035499955.1 Casimicrobiaceae bacterium | reverse complement strand
CGGCCTTGGTCGCCTCACCGCGGCGGGCGAATCCAGGCCCGGTCACGACGGGAGTGACGGCGGCGACCTCCGGCAGGCGCTCGATGGCCACGCGGATCTTCTGCCACTGATCGAGCGAGCGCAGCTGCTGCGAGCGCGGCTGCACGCGCGCCGCGACCGCCGTGCTGTCATCGCCGCGCAGCGGGCGAGCGACCTGGTCGGGAGCGAGCACCTCGATCGGCGCCTGGAAGTTGAGGGTGCGACGGATGATGTTCGCCTGCAGCCCGGCGAGCAGCGCCGACATGAAGATGATGACGCCGGCGCCGAGCGCCACCCCGAAGACGATCAGCAGCGTCTGGGTCAGCCCCTCGCGCATGAAGCGGAAGGCGACGACCGTCTCGAAGAGCGCGAAAGGGTTCACGACGACGGCGGCCTGCCCGAGGCGACGCGCACGCGCTGTCCCGGGGCCGCGTTGGCCGCCGCCGGAATCAGGCGGTCGCCGGGCGCAACGCCTTCGAGTATCTCGACCTGGCCTTCCCCTCGCGCCCCGACCACGACCGGTCTTCGGGAGGCGCGATGGTTCTCGACCACGAGCACCCAGGGGTGCGTGCTCGCGACATCGAACACCGCATCGGCAGCCGCGATGAGCGTGGCCGGGCGGCGCGCGACCTCGATGTCCACGGATACCGTCATGTCCTGGCGCAGGTATGGGGGCGGCTCGGAGACCCGCAGCTTGACTTGCACCGACCCGCGCAGCGCGTCGATCCCGGGATTGATGTAGAAAAGCTCGGCCTTGAAGCGCTCGCGCGGGTAGGCGTCGGCGGAGGCGAACGCCTTCTGTCCGATCGCGAGCCGCGCGAGGTTCTTCTCGTCCACCTGCACCTCGATCTGCGTCTCGCCGATCGGCGCGAGCACCATGAGCTCCTTGCCCGGCTGCGTGACGTCGCCGACCTCGACGTCGCGCGCGATCAGCACGCCGTCGGCGGGCGCCACGATCACGGTCTGGTCGAGCCGCGACTTGGCAACGACGAGACCTGCGCGCGCCTGCTCGAGCGCCGTCTGCGCCATCTCGAAATCGGCGCCGCCCTGGGTGTTGGTCTGCACCTGAAGCCGGGCGGCGTCCAACTGGCTTGCCGCCACGTCCAGATTGCGTGTCGCGTCGTCGAGGGCGGACTGGCTGATGTAGCCCTGCGCCTTGAGATCGCGGTTGCGCTCGAACTGCGCTTGCGCGAGGCGCGCGTTGGCTTCCGCCTGCACCTGGGCCTGCTTCGCGGAGGGCAGCCCGACCTCCTGGATCTGTCGCAGCTTGGCCTCCGCCTGCGCGAGCGCGGCTTGCGCCTGCGCCAGCGCTGCGCGCTCGTCGCGGCTGTCGAGCTCGATCAGGACGTCGCCTCTTTTCACCGTCTGGCCCTCTTCGACGGGGATGCGCGCGACCACCTCGGTCACGACCGAGGCCACGGACGCGCGCTGCGGGGTCATCACCCTGCCGCTCGCGACGACCGTCTCGATGAGGTCGCCGCGCGCGACCTCCTGCACGAAGACTGGCATGCCGAAGAGGGTGTCGCGAAAGAGGTAAGCGACGACCGCGACCGCGGCGACGGCAAGGACGGCGCGACGCGCCCGCAGACCGCGAGGACCGTCGGCGAGCGTGTCTCGGAGGCTGGAAAGGGATGGGAGACTCATGAACCGGGGTGCGTCGCAAACATGACATTTTGTTCCACGACCCTCCGTAGTTCATTGATCCGTCGCAATACGGACGCCTCCGCGCTGCAGCTCGCCATGAGGCGTGCGTGAAGGGTTGATCGGCGTATCGTTGACGGCGATCAATCCATGCCTCGCCCCTGCTCGCATACTGGGCCTGCAATACCCGAAAGAAAGGAGGGCACCATGGCGGGCAAAATGGTTACCGGGCATCGTCACACGGCCCATGCTCGGCCGAAGCACCCTCACGTCGTAGCCACGCTCATGGCCGAAGGCGCCGAGTCCGAAGTCGCTGCGCCGGCGATCGAATCCGAAGTGCGCTACCGCATGATCAGCGAGGCGGCCTATCACCGCTACCTCGATCGAGGCTGCGAGGACGGATTCGACGTCGACGACTGGCTTGCCGCCGAAGCCGAGGTCGAGCGGCAACTCTCGCACGCGTAGGACGAATCAGGGCTCGACGCGGCGCCGCGCCCATTCCTTCGCCCGCGCGACGGCCACGCGGATGGCCATGCCTTCGTCGTGGCCCTCGCGCAGCAGCGCGTTCGCGATCTCGATCGCCTTCTCGCGCACGTCGAGCGGAAGGTGGCTCATCGAGGGCGGAAAATAGGTCGAGGTCCAAGGCATGTCGTTGGACCCTTAGCGCACCTTCACGTACTCCCCGGGGGCGTCGGCGATGGGCGTGTAGCGCGGATCGTTGCCGCCCGCGACCGGGGGCACGGCCGGTTCCGAAGAGCGCGCACCGAGCCAGGCAATCCATTCCGGCCACCACGAGCCGTCCTTGCGCGCGACCTTGGCGTTCCACACATCCGGATCGACATACAGCCCTTCGGCGGCGCGCGTGGCGACGCGATAGCTGCGGCCCGGATGACCGGGCTCGGACACGACACCCGCGTTGTGCCCGCCGTTGGTGAGCACGAAGGTGACTTCGCCTTCCATCAGCAGATGCACCTTGTAGGCCGAGCGCCACGGCGCGATGTGGTCGGTCTCGGTCCCGACCGCGAATACCGGCACGCGGACATCGGACAAGGCCACGGGCCGGCCGCCGGCGACGTAGCGCCCTTCCGCGAGGTCATTGTCGAGGAACAGCTGCCGCAAGTACTGCGCGTGCATGCGGAACGGCATTCGCGTGCCGTCGGCGTTCCACGCCATGAGGTCGGTCATCGGCGCGCGTGCGCCGAGCAGGTACTCGCGAACGATGCGCGACCAGATGAGGTCGCTGCTGCGCAGAAGCTGGAACGCCCCGGCCATCTGCCGCGAATCGAGGAAGCCTTGCTCCCACATCGTGTCTTCGAGGAACGCGAGCTGGCTCTCGTTGATGAACAGCGTGAGCTCGCCGGCTTCGGTGAAGTCCATCTGCGCGGCGAACAGGGAGGTCGATGCCAGCCGTTCGTCCCCGTCGCGCGCCATCGCGGCTGCCGCGATGGCAAGCAGCGTCCCCCCCAGGCAGTAGCCGACGGCATGCACCCGCTGCCGCGGGCAGATCGCGCTCACCGCGTCGAGCGCCGCCATCACGCCCAGCGTGCGGTAGTCGTCGAACGTGATGTCGCGATCCTCGGGGCCCGGGTTCTTCCACGAGATCGTGAACACCGTGAAGCCCTGGGCCACCAGGTACTTGATCAGCGAGTTGTGCGGCGAGAGGTCCAGGATGTAGTACTTCATGATCCAGGCCGGCACGACGAGGATGGGCTCGGGTCGCACCTGGCTCGTCGTCGGCGCGTACTGGATGAGCTCGATCAGCCGGTTGCGGAACACCACCTTGCCTGGCGTGACCGCCACATTTTGGCCGACCTCAAACGCGTCGGTGCCGACCGGCTTCCTGCCGCTCGCGGAGCGCTCCACGTCTTCGAGCCAATTGCGCCAGCCGACCAGCAGGTTGAGGCCGCCCTGCTCGCGCGTGACGCGCAAGGCCTCCGGATTGGTCGCGAGGAAGTTCGACGGCGACGCGACATCGAGCATTTGCCGGGTAGCGAACGCGACCATGTTCTCGTGCTGGCGCGTCACGCCGCGCACGCCCGTCATGGCGTTGTGCCACCACTGCTGCATGAGCAGGAACGACTGGTACACGAGGTTGAACGGGGCTTCCTGCCAACCCGGGTCGTCGAAGCGGCGGTCCTGCGGGAGCGGGACGATGCACGGCTCGGTGTCGAGATCGGCCGCACGCCGCATCGCATAGTTATTGAAGCGCCCGAGCTTTTTCCACGCCTTCTCCACGAGCTGGAGCCGCTTGCCGGGAAGGAACGCGAGGTGTGCCGCCCAATTGAGATAGGCGTCGGTGAACGCGATCGGCGACAGGCCCGCCGTGAAGCGCGCGGTCGTGGCGTGCATCGAGCGGTCGATGATGTCGGCAAGAGCCGTGGATGCGTAGGAGTCGCGTAGGAAGGACTCGTCCTGCGTCGGGCCGTCGGGGGACCGCTTCGGCGCGGGCGGAGGCGCAGCGCTCCGCCTTTGCCGTCCACGGCGTGCGGGATGCCGCGGCGCCGGCACGGCCGCATCGTGAACCGTCGAGGGTGCTTGCTTCAGCATGACAGCTTCTCCGAATCGTCTAGCGCCGCGTGTGCGCTTCGAAGCGCCGTTCCCGCTCGGCCAAGTCGCCCAGGGCCGTCAGCGAGCCGATCACGTGACGCAGGATGTCGTCGAGCGTGACGATGCCCACGAGCCGCCCGCCGGAATCGATCACGGGCATGCGGCGCACGCCCTTGATCGCCATGAGCCTGATCGTGTCCTCGCTGCCTTCGTCCTCGGACACCGAGAAGACCGCGCGCTGCACGACCTCGCCGACCTTGATCGATGGCGGCGCGAGGCCGGCGGCGACGACTTCGACGACGATGTCGCGGTCGGTCAGCATGCCCACGGGCACGCGACCGCCGGGTCCGTCTTCGGCCACGACGAGCGCGCCGATGTGATGCTCCCTCATGAGCCTCGCAGCTTCGGCGATGGTCGCGCCGGCGCCGATGGTGATGACGCCGCGATTGCAAAGTTGTCCGATCGTGTTGCGCATGGTGTCTTTCGCTGCCGACGTGCGCTCGCTGGAGGCGCGGTGGTAAGTGAGCTACCCGCGCCCCCGGCGACGCTTGCGGAATCTTCAAGCGAGATCCCTCGCCTCATTGTAGGCGTGCCGCACCGTGCGATCTTGACCTCCATCAATGCCGCCACCGCGCGTCCGATTAGCATGAAACCAAGGCTTTGAGCGGTGAACTTCTGGACAGTGCCGTGAGCCAAGGCGATGCCGGCTGGGATCTCGCCTCGCGGACCTTCGAGACCTGGTGGACGCGAAGCGGCGGGTGGAGAGCCGTGAACGCGGCCGCGGCGCGTCGGACCTCGCAAATGATCACGTTTGCGCGCGCGGCGTCGCCCTACTATAGCGACGTCTGGCGCGGGCTCCCCGACGACGTCGCACTGCGGGACCTGCCGGCCGTCACGAAGCACGATCTCATGGCGCGATTCGACGACTGGGTCACCGACCGCAGCCTCGATCGCCGCGCGGTGGACGATTTCCTCGGCGACCGTACGCGCATCGGCCAGTTCCTCCGCGGCCGTTTCCTCGTGTGGAAGAGTTCCGGCACGACCGGCGAGCCCGGCATCTTCGTGCAGGACCGCGCCGCGCTCGCGGTCTACGATGCGCTGCTCGCCGTGCAGCTGCAATCGTCGCCGGCCGCCGCCAGCTTCGCCTGGGGAATGTTCACGCAGGGCGGCCGCGCGGCGCTGGTCAGCGCCACCGGTGATCATTTCGCGAGCATCAGCTCCTGGCTGCGCGCCTGCCACGACTCGCCGTGGGCGAAAGCGCGCGCGCTCCCGGTGACGGCGCCGCTGCCCGATCTTGTCGCGCAGCTCAACGAGTATCAGCCCGCGTTCCTCGCAAGCTATCCGACCACGCTCGCGCTGCTCGCCGACGAGCAGCGCGAGGGAAGGCTTCGCATCGCGCCGGCTTGCGTATGGTCGGGAGGCGAGCATCTTTCGCCCGCGATGCGCGCGACGATCGAGCGCGCTTTCCGCGCGACGCTCGTCAACGAGTACGGCGCGTCGGAATGCATGAGCATTGCGTTCTCGTGTCCCCTCGGGCACCTGCACGTCAACGCCGATTGGGTCGTGCTCGAGCCCGTCGATCGCGATCGCCGGCCCACGGCGCCGGGCGAGGCGTCGCATACCGTACTGCTCACCAACCTCGCGAACCGGGTCCAGCCCATCATCCGCTACGACCTGGGCGACCGCGTCACGCTTTGCGACCGGCCGTGCGCCTGCGGCAGCCCGTTGCCCGTGATTCGGCCCGAGGGTCGGCGCGACGACGTTCTCGCATTGCGCGCCGTCGACGGACGGATCGTCCGGCTCTCCCCGCTCGCGCTGTCGACGGTGGTGGAGGATGCGGCGCCGAGCCACCGCTTCCAGCTCGTGCAGACCGCTGCGGACCATATCGGCCTTCGGCTCGCGACGCGAACGCCCGGGGAGCGCAGGGCGGAATGGCACGCGGCCCGCGACGCGCTTCACGCGTATCTCGTCTCGCAGGCGCTTCCCAACGTCCGGGTGACGCTCGAGGCCGGAGCCCCCGTTCCGGACGCGCGCAGCGGCAAGCTGCGCGAGGTCATCGCCGAAGCCTAGGGACGCCGGGGCCGGCCCTTGATGCCGATCAACGCGCGGCGCGTCACGGCGGGGACAATCGATGCCTCGGATCAGGCATGGCGATTGCCTTCATCCGGAGAAGTGATTGGCGTCGGGAAACGCGCCGGGATTACGCTTCGATCATCCGAATCCGAGCGTTGCCCGCCGGAAAGGAAGTTCTAAGTGAACACGAGTCGCAAGCCGCGCCCGCCCGCTGATACGGTGGCCCGCTACATGAGCCGTTACGAGCGCGAAGCCGCGCGCGTGCGGGTCGAGCGGGCGATGTTCCTCGGCCAGTGGACCCTCGAGTTCGCTGCGGGCGTCCGGTCGGCGCTCTACGAGGCCGGCATCGCCTTCGTTCGAGCCGTCACGCTCTCCTGACCTAGGGGTCGTCGACCCCTTTCTTTTTGCGCTGCAGCGCGGGGAATGACTGCGCTACCGTCGCGCCGGCACACCCGCGCGGGCCACCCGACCGCAAACCTGCGCAGGGGCCCTAACTTATGGTTGGACGAAACGCTCCGCAAGTCGTGCATCCTTGCCGGCGGCGTTAGGCTATGCCAACGTTTCGCGGGGGAGCGCAACGGGACGCGACAAAATGCTCGGCCGACTCGCGCCCGGGCAGGCAATCCAGACGCCGCCGCGAGCGGAACGGCAGCGACACTTTCGGTGGGACGAAGGTATCCGATCACGTGAGGAGGAGACCCAAATGGCCAGTGCAACCGAACATGAGCCGCATGGCACGCACCAGACCAAGAAGGCAACCGCCAGCGGCTGGATAGGCTCGGCGCTCGAGTACTACGACTTCTTCATCTACGCGACGGCGGCGTCGCTCGTCTTTCCGCAACTGTTCTTTCCCAAGGGCGACGCGACGGTCGCCATCGTTGCCTCGCTCGCAACCTACGGCGTCGGCTACGTCGCGCGGCCGATCGGCGCCTTCTTCCTCGGGCACTGGGGCGACACGCACGGCCGCAAGACCGTGCTGCTCGTATGCATGTTCCTCATGGGGATCTCGACCATGGGCGTGGGCCTGCTGCCCACGTATGGCCAAGTCGGCTGGTTCGCTCCGCTGCTCCTCGTGCTCCTGCGGCTGATCCAGGGCTTCGCGGTCGCCGGCGAGATCTCCGGCGCAAGCTCGATGATCCTCGAGCACGCGCCGTTCGGCCGCCGCGGCTTCTTCGCGAGCTTCACGCTGCAGGGCGTGCAGGCGGGGCAGATCCTGGCCGCGGCCGTGTTCCTGCCGCTCGCGCACTACATGGCCCCCGACGCGTTCCAGTCCTGGGGCTGGCGCATCCCGTTCCTCGCGAGCGTCGTGGTGATCATCGCGGGCTACATCATCCGCAAGGAAGTGGAAGAGACGCCAGCGTTTGCGGAGGAGAGCGAGCACCACGAAGTTCCCAAGTCGCCGGTCGTCACTGCGATACAGGAGAGCTGGCCCGACATGATCCGCGTCATCTGCATGTCGCTCATGAACGTCGTGCCGGTGGTGACGACGATCTTCGGCGCGGCGTACGCGGTGCAGCAGGGTTACGGCATCGGCTTCCATCCCGACACGTACCTGTGGATTCCGGTGATCGGCAATATCGTCGCGTGCATCGTGATCCCGTTCGTGGGCAACCTGTCCGACAGGATCGGGAGGCGGCCGCCGATGATCGTCGGGGCGGTCGTTTCGGGCGCGCTGTCCTACCTGTATCTGTACTCGATCAGCGTCCACAACGTGCCGTTGGCGATCACGCTGTCGGTGCTCATGTGGGGTATCGTGTACCAGGGCTACAACGCGGTGTTCCCGAGCTTCTACCCCGAGTTGTTCCCGACCAAGACGCGCGTCTCGGGCATGGCGATCTCGCAGAACATCGGCACGGCGGTCACCGCGCTCTTGCCCGCGCTGTTCGTCACCGTGGCGCCGCCGGGCGCCACAGACATCCCGATCAAGATCGGCTCGCTCACGCTGGCCATCTCCTGCGTTGTGGCGATCGCGGCATGGAGCGCGCGCGAGACCTACCGCACTCACCTCAACGACCTGGGCGACCCGAACGCCGCCCCCGTCTCGAAGGACGAGTACGATCGCTTGCGCGAGCAGAGCATCGCCGGCGCGAGGCTCGCCAAGGCCGGCGCCTGAAGACAGCGCGAGCCGGGCCCCGCGGCGCTTCGGGGCCCGGCCCGTATTGCGCAGTCGAGGGCCGCGAGCGCAGCATGGTGGGCAACGCCATGGCGTAAGGCCGTTCCTGCCGCCTCGCCGCGCAAGGACCATAGGAGCCGCGCATCATGCCCTCGATCCGACGTTTCGCGCACGCCGCGCTCCTGTCGCTGCCGCTCGTCGCTGCGCCAGCGATGTCCGCCGATGCGCCGGGCGTCTCCGGCGCCCCGGAGTTCACCGACACGATGGAGCAGCGCATGCTCGCCTGCGCGGGGTGCCACGGCAAGCAGGGGGAAGGCAGCCGCCAGAACGAGTACTACCCCCGGATCGCGGGCAAGCCGGCCGGCTATCTGTATGCGCAGCTCGTCAACTTCCGCAACGGGCGCCGCACGTATCCGCAGATGGTGTACTTCACGCGCCATCTGTCCGACGACTACCTGCGCGAGATCGCGACGTACTACTCGAAGCTCGCGCCTGCGTTCCCCACGCCCATCCAGCCGTCGGCGACCAAGGACGTGCTCGCGCGCGGCGAGGCGCTCGTGCTCCGCGGCGATCCGTCGAAGAACGTCCCCGCGTGCGCAGCGTGCCACGGCAAGGCGCTGACCGGCATGCAGCCGGGCATTCCCGGGCTGGTGGGGCTGTACCCGGACTACATCAACGGGCAACTCGGCGCGTGGCGCGGCGGCCTGCGACACGCGGCCGAGCCCGATTGCATGGCCAGGATCGCCTCGCGGCTGTCGGGGGCCGACAGCCAGGCGGTCGCGGCGTATCTCGCCTACCAGCCGGGCACGCCGGCGTCGCTGCCCGCGCCCGATGCGAAACAGAAGCTGCCGCTCAACTGCGGCAGCCAGCCGCAGTAGGAGCGATGCCATGAACTCCGTCAAGCTCGGCAGCACGCTTTGCATCGCGCTCCTCGGCGCGGCCATCGCCGTCCATGCGAATGCACAGGCGCCGAAGGCGAAGGCGCCGTCGCGCCCGCCGAGCACGACGCGCATCCCGGCGCAGACCGACGGCGAATACCTGGCGCGCGCCGGCGACTGCATCGCCTGCCATACGGCGCGCGGCGGCGAGCCTTTCGCGGGCGGGCTCGAGATGCCCACGCCGTTCGGCACGCTCTACACACCCAACATCACGCCCGATCCGGAGACGGGCATCGGCAAGTGGAGCGCCGACGATTTCTACCGCGCGCTGCACGAGGGCAAGTCGAAGGACGGCTCGCTGCTTTATCCCGCATTCCCGTACCCGAACTAAACCAGGCTCTCGCGCGCCGACTCCGATGCGATCTACGGCTACATCTGGACCATCACGCCGGTGAAGAAGAAGAACACGCCGCACAAGATGCAGTTCCCGTACAACCAGCGCAATCTCCTGATCGGCTGGCGGGCGCTGTACTTCACGCCGGGCGAGTACAAGAACAACCCGGCGGAGCCGGCGGAATGGAATCGCGGCGCGTATCTCGTGCAGGGCCTCGGCCACTGCGACGCGTGCCATACGAGCCGCAACATGCTCGGCGCCACGGTCAAGGACAAGGAGCTTTCGGGCGGCCTCATCCCGCTGCAGGACTGGTACGCGCCGTCGCTCACGTCCAACCGCGAGGCGGGTCTCGGGCAATGGGACAGCGCCGACGTGGTCTCGCTGCTCAACGCCGGCATTTCGAACCGCGGCGTCGTCTTCGGCCCGATGGCCCAGGTCGTGCACGATAGCCTGCAATATCTGACCGAGGCGGATACGCACGCGATGGCGGTCTATCTGAAGTCGCTCGCGACCACCGGTGCGCCCGACGATCCCAACCAGGTCCGCACCACGGAATCGCAAAGCCGCACGTCGTACGACAACGGCGCCAAGATCTACGACAAGCACTGCAAGTCGTGCCACGGCGGGAGCGGGCAGGGCGTTCAGCCCGTGTATCCGCCGCTCGCCAACAACCAGGCGATCAACATGGAGTTCTCGGTCAATCCGGTCCGCATGGTGCTGTTCGGCGGCTTCCCGCCCTCGACGCGCCTCAATCCGAGGCCCTTCGGGATGCCCCCGTTCGCCTATCTGTTGACCGACCAGGACGTCGCCGACGTCGTGACCTACATGCGCCAGTCGTGGGGCAACCGCGCCAACGCCGTGAGCGGCGCCGACGTCGCGAAGTACCGGACCGTGCCGGTCGATTGACCGGAAGGCGCTAACGCGAGGCGCGCGCGGCGCGCTTCGCCGGTCGGCGGGCAGGCGCTCTCACGAGCAGCACCGGTACGCGCGCTTCGCGCACGACGGTCTCCGCGTCGCTGCCCATCACGACGCGGGCGAGCCCTCGTCTGCCATGGGTCCCGAGCACGATCAGATCCGCGCGCACCTTGCGCGCCTCGTCGAGGATGGTGTGTGCGACGCCCTGGCCGAGGCTTTCGATGAGGAGTCCCTGCACGGGTTGTCCCGCGGCGCGCGCCGACGTCTGTGCCTTCGCGAGGATCCTGCGCCCGGCACTGCGAAGCGCGTCGATCAGGCCCTCGACATAAGCGGGCGCGACGTAGCCCGACGCGGACAGGCCGATGCCGATCGCGCGCTCGTCGATCACGTGAAGCGCGAAGAGCTTCGATTTGTGGTGCGAGGCGAGGTCGACCGCCAGCTTGAGGGCGCGGCGCGACGTGGGGCTGCCGTCGACGGCGACGAGGACACGCTTGAACATGACTGGGAAGCGACCCTAGGCGGGGGCGAGCTCCGCGAACTGTTCGTAGGCGGCGAGTGCGTCGGCGGCGTACATGAGCGAAGGTCCGCCGCCCATGTAGATCGCCACGCCCAGCGCCTCCTCGATCGCGCCGCGGGTCGCGCCGAGCTTGACGAGCGCCTTCACGTGAAAGCCGATGCAACCGTCGCAGTGGCCCGCGACCCCGATCGCGAGGGCGATCAGCTCCTTCGTGATCTTGTCGAGCTCGCCGTCGCGCATGGCAGCGTCGGCGAGGGCGTTGAACCCCGCCATGACGTCCGGCGTGCCGTGGCGCAGGCCACGCAGCGAAGCCGAGATCGACCGCGTGATCTCGCCATAGTCCTTGCTCACGATATTCTCCAGCGGAACATGCTTATGCCATTCTTGCGTTGGCGCGCGGTGAGCGCCTTGACAATCGTCAACGCGGCGACGAGGTTGACGCAAGTCAAACGGCGGCTTTGCGGGGCAGCCCGGCCTGTCCAAAGTAAGGCGAGAATCCGCCGATGGCCGAGGCATGCTCCCGGCATCTCATATGGAGGACTCCGCTATGGCCGCGACCGAACCCATTCACGACATCGCCACGCTCGGCAGCATCGAGCTCCTGACGCCGAAGCCGGAGAAAAGCCTCTGGTACTTCCGCGACATCCTCGGCATGGAGGTCGTCGCCGAGGAAGGCTCGAAGGTCCACCTGCGTGGCTACGGGGACTTCGCGATGAGCACGCTGACGCTCACCGCCGCGAAGCACGCGGGGATCGGAACCGTCGCGTGGCGCACCGTGAGCCCGGCGGCGCTCGACCGCCGCGTGCGTGCGCTGACGGCGGCGGGCCTTGCAGTGGGCTGGAGCGACAAGGACTTCGGCCGCGGCCGCAGCTTTCACTTCCGCGACCCCGACGGGCATGCGATGGCGGTGTACTACGACGAGGTGAAGTACTCTCCCCCCGCCGCCTTGCGCTCCACGCTCAAGAACCTGCCGCAGAAGTACACGGGACGCGGCGCGTCGGTGCGCCGTACGGACCATCTCGCGCTCCTGTGCAAGGACGTGGAGAAGAACCGCCGCTTCGCCGAGGACCTCCTGGGCTTCCAGCTGCGCGAAACCGTGCTGTTCGAGAAGGGCACCTTCGAGCTCGGCTCGTGGCTGTCCCCCAACGCCATCCATCACCAACTCGCGTATGTCGTCGACATCAAGGGCGCGAGCGGGCGGCTGCACCACATCTCGATGTGGGTGGACCAACGCGAGGACGTGCTGCGTGCGGCGGACGTGCTCGCCGAGAACGGCATCTTCATCGAGGCGGGCCCTTCGAAGCACAACAACTCGCAGGCGTTCTACCTCTACAGCTACGAGCCCGGCGGCAACCGCGTGGAGATCTACTCGGGAAGCTACGTCGTGCTGTCTCCCGACTGGGAGCCCGTCACCTGGAACGAGGACGAGCGCGGCACGGGCGTGTACTGGGGCGGCGCGCTGCCCGACAGCTTCATCCAGTACGCCACTCCCGACGTGTGTGAGGTGCAGAAGCTGGCGCGGCCGATCCCCGTGTTCGATCCCGCGTAGCTCTACTCCTTTCCGGCATCGACCGGGTTGCCTTCCGATCGCCAGCGGAGCATGCCGCCGGCGAGGTTGGCCACGTCCTGGTAGCCCGCCTTCTGCAGGAGCACGACCGCTTGCGCCGAGCGCGCGCCGGAGCGGCACACGGTGACGATCGGCTTGTCGCGCGAAAGCTCCGAAACGCGCGCTGCCAGCTCGGACAGCGGGATGAGCCGGGAGCCGTGGATGTGTCCGAGCGGCCCTTCATACTCGTCGCGCTCGCGCACGTCGACGACCTCTACGCTGCCGACATGCTCCTCGAGCACGGCGGGCGGCAGCTCCCAGATGCCGGCGAAGGTGAACGTGAGCGGCGCCCACTGGGGGTGGGCGGCCGGCGCCTTGCCCTGGTCGGGCTCGCCGCATTTCAGGTTGGCGGGCACGGCAATGTCCATGAGCTTCGGATGCGGCAGGCCGAGGTTCATCATGTAGCCGATGAAGTCGCGCTCGCTGATGTCGCCGCCCAGCCGCGGGTTGAACGCGCGCTCCTCGGCCACGCTCGTCACCGTGAGGCCGCGGTAGTCGTGCGCCGGATAGAGCAGACACGACGGCGGCAGCGACAGGATCTGGCTCTTCACCGAACGGTACATCTCGCGCGCGTCGCCTTCCTGGAAGTCGGTGCGGCCGCTGCCGCGGATCAGGAGGCAGTCGCCGGTGAACGCCATGCTCTCGTCGTCGAGCACGTAGCTCACGCAGCCGTGCGTGTGCCCCGGGGTCGCGCGCACCTCGAGCCAGCGCTCGCCGAACGTGACGCGGTCGCCGTGCGAGAGGTAGACGTCGGCGCCGGCGGCGCCGCTTTCCTTGCCCACCATGATCCTGCTGCCATGGCCCTGCTTGAGCAGCCACGCCCCGGTCACGTGGTCGGCGTGCACGTGGGTCTCGAGCGTGGCGACGAGCGCGAGCGACAGCTCCCGAAGGAGGGCGTCGTCGCGCCTCGCCTGCTCGAACACCGAGTCGATCAGCACCGCTTCGCCGCTCTTGGAGTCGCCGAGCAGGTAGGTATACGTCGACGACTGCGGATCGAACAGCTGGCGGAAGATCAACATTGAAGTCACACCGCGGCCGCGCGCTGCGCGCGCAATCGTTCGGCGATCTCGAACGCGCCCATTCCGGCGAGCATCGCCAGCACGAAGACAACGCCCGGCGGGCGCCCGGTGCCGAGCAGCACAAGTGCAGGGCCGGGGCACAGGCCGGCGAGTCCCCAGCCCAGGCCGAACACGAGGCTACCGAGAACGAGGCGGCGATCGACCTCGCGCGACGTCTGCAGGCGGAGCGCCTCGCCGAGCAGGGTGGCGTTGCGTCGTTGCGCGACGGCGAACGCGATTGCGGCGACGCACACGCCCACGCCCATCACGACGAGTAGCGAGGGATCCCATGCCCCGGCGAGATCCAGGAACGCGAGGACCTTGGCCGGATTCGCGAGGCCGCACACGAGCAGGCCGATGCCGAACACGAGGCCGGACGCGAAGGCGAAGAGGGCGGGCACCGTGCGCTCCTAGGCGAGAACGTGACGCACGACGAACACGGTGGCGAATCCGGTCGCCATGAAGCATGCCGTCGCGACGAGCGCGCGCGGCGACAGCCGCGAGAGGCCGCAGATGCCGTGGCCGCTCGTGCAGCCCGATCCGTAGCGCGTTCCGATGCCGACGAGGAACCCGGCGAGGATCAGCACCGGGTAAGGCGCGGCGACGACGATCTCCGGCAGGGGCGCCGCGACGAGGTACGCCGCAGGCGCGAGCACGAGTCCGGCGACGAAGGCGAGGCGCCACGGCGCGTCCTCGCGCGTCGGCCGCAACAGGCCGCCGAGGATGCCGCTGATGCCGGCGATGCGGCCGTTGAGCAGCACCATCATCGCGGCGCCGAGACCGACCAGCGCACCGCCGATCGCCGCCGACCAAGGCGTGAAGTGGGTCCAGTCGATCGTCATGACGGCGATGTTAGCGCAGCCCCGGAAGAAGGCCCTCCGCGCTGCTTATTTCTCTTGGAGGGTTTGGAGAATGGGTCTCATCCGCGTTTCGGTGTCGATCCATAGCTTCGTGTACTCGCCCGGGTCGAGGTACGCCGGCGCGAGCGCGAGCTCGCCGAGCTTCTTGCGGTGGTCGGGACTTTCGATCACTTTCTTCATCGCCCGCGTCAGCGTGTCGACCACCGCGGTCGGCGTATCCGCGGGCGCGACAATGCCGGTCCAGGAGGCGGCGACGACGTCGTAGCCGAGCGACTTCATCGTCGGCACCTCGGGCATCGATGCATCGGGCTGCGCCGCCGCGATCGCCAGCACGCGGAACGCGCCGCTCTGCTTGTACGGAAGCGCGTCGGCGGTGGCGCCGGCCAGCGCATCGACGTGACCGCGGAGGAGCGCGTTGACGGAGGGCGCGCCGCCGCGGCTTCAAGCCGCGGAGTTTACGTCAAGCTCGCCCCGTTACGATTTGAAATGGGGTCTGACCCCATTTATTGCAACGTCGCGTCGACCAGCTGCTGCAGCGCCATGCGATCGAGGAGCTTCACGTCGCGTCCCTGGACGCGGATGAGGCCGTCCTGGTGGAAGCGGGAGAAGAGGCGGCTCACCGTTTCGAGCTTGAGCCCGAGGTGGCTGCCGATCTCCTCGCGCGTCATGCGCAGCACGAACTCGCACGACGAATAGCCGCGCGCGCGGTAGCGGTCGGCGAGGTCGAGCAGAAACGCGGCGAGACGCTGCTCGGCGCGCATCGTGCCGAGCATCAGCAT
>DATJXV010000076.1:0-10848 GCA_035499955.1 Casimicrobiaceae bacterium | reverse complement strand
ATCCGATGTCGCCGCGCCGCCGGGCGCCCACTTCGCCGTCGCGGGTACGCACCGAGCGCAGCTTGAGGTCGATGCCGCGCCCGGCCGCCGCGGCATTGGCCAGCATCAGCGCGGTGCCCGAGGGCGCGTCGATCTTGTGCTTGTGGTGCATCTCCACGATCTCGATGTCGAAATCGGCGCCGAGCGCGCGCGCCGCCTGCTCGACCAGCGACAGCATCACGTTGACGCCCACGCTCATGTTGGCCGCGAAGACGATCGGGATCGCGGCGCCGAAGCCGTGCAGCGCCTGCTTCTGCGCGTCGTCGAGCCCGGTGGTGCCCACGACGGCCGCCACGCCGCGGCGCGCGCAGGCCTCGAGATGAGCGAGCGTCCCGGCCGGGCGGGTGAAGTCGACGAGGACGTCGGCGGCGGAGACGGCGGCTTCGACGTCGGCACCCACGACCACACCGACGTCACGGCCCACGCTCGGCGCGCCCAGGACGTCGATCGCTGCGGCGAGGACGAGTCCCGGCTGTCCCCTGACGCTCTCGATGAGCGCCTGCCCCATCCGGCCGCCAGCGCCGGCGATGGCGACGCGGATCATGGAATCATGGTCACGGCACGGCGGCGGCCGACGGGTCGACGACCTTCTTGAGGAAATCGATGATCCTGCCGACGATGCCGGCATCCTGCCCAAACGGATCCTCGGGCATCGCGCGCGTCGCGGCGATGCGGTTGAGCTCCTGCGCCGACTGCGGCATCTCGTCGCCTTCCCAACGGGCGAGCGCGTCTTCGTTGAAATAGACGGTGAACTGCCGGTGCTCGCGCACGCGGCCCGCGCGCTGGAACTGATAGACGTAGTCCCAGCGGTTGTCGCGGAAGACGCTGGTGATGAGCGGCGTGCCGAGCGTTGCGCGCACTTGCGCCTTGGTCTGCCCGACCTTCAACTTGTCCACCATGTCCTGCGAGATGTAATTGCCCTGGTTGATGTCGATCCTGTACACGCCGAACTGGGTGATAATGGGGATGAAGTCGTCGAGCGACAGCTTCTGCGAGATCTCTGCGGTCTGCGCGCACCCCCCCACCGCGACGCCGATGACGCAGGCGGCCGCCGCGCCGATGCGGCGCCAGGAGCGAGTGAAGCGAAGGTCCATTCGGGGCAGTGGTGCCGGCCGGCAGGCGGCCGGCGTTGATTCCGCGCTATTATAGCTTTCGCGCGTCCCTACGACAGCCATGACCTCGCCCCAGGATCTGAAGAGCGCCGGCCTCAAGGCCACGCTGCCGCGCCTGAAGATCATCAACCTCTTCGAGTCGTCCAAGGTCCGCCACCTGACGGCGGAGGATGTCTACAAGCTGCTCCTGGGGGAAGGGCTCGACATCGGCCTCGCCACGGTCTACCGCGTGCTCACGCAGTTCGAGCAGGCGGGGCTGCTCGTACGCCACCACTTCGAGTCCGGCAAGGCGGTCTTCGAGCTGAACCAGGGCACGCATCACGACCACCTCGTTTGCCTGCAGTGCGGGCGCGTCGAGGAGTTCTACGACGCCGACATCGAGAAGCGGCAGACCAAGATCGCGCGCGACCGCGGGTTCGAGATCAGCGAGCACGCCCTGTACCTGTACGCCGACTGCACCAAGACGCGCTGCCCCTACCGCAAGGCCGCGAACGGCCACGACGACTAAGCCGGCGCCTAGCCGCGCCGGTTGAAATCGGCGAGCCGGAACCCGAGCAGGAACAGCGCGCCGAAATAGGCCGCCGCCCCCGCCGCGATCACGCCCAGAAGGCGCCCCGCCTTCTGCCACAGGCCCGCCGACAGCCACACGTCGGGCGGCCCCGAGAGCCAGTACAGCACCGCGGCCAGCACGCCGAGCGCGATCGCGAGCTTCGAGACGAAGGCGAGCCACCCCGCGGCCGGGTGGTAGTAGCCGTTCCTGCGCAGGAAGAAATAGAGGAGCGCGGCGTTGACGCAGGCGCCGAGGCTCGTCGCGAGGGTCAGGCCCGCGTGCCCGAGGGGCCACATGAGGATCACGGCGAGCGCCTGCGTCACCAGCACGGTGACGAACGCGATCTTCACCGGCGTGCGCATGTGCTGACGGGCGTAGAAGCCTGGCGCGAGGATCTTGACCAGGATGAGCGCGAGCAGTCCCACGCTGTAGCCCAGGAGCGCCGAGCGCGTCTGCCATACGTCGTTCACGTTGAACTTGCCGTACTGGTAGAGCGTGCTGATGAGCGGCACCGCGAGCAGCCACAGTGCGAACGCCGCCGGCAACGCGAGCATGAACGCGAGGCGCAAGCCCCAGTCGAGCAGCGCGGAGTATTCGGCATGGTTGGCGTCGCTGTAATGCTGCGACAGCCAAGGCAGGAGCACCGTGCCGAGCGCGACGCCGAGGAGCGCGCTCGGGAACTCCATGAGCCGGTCGGCGTAGGTGATCCACGAGATGCGGCCGTCGCCAAGCAGCGCCGCGAGCTGCGTGTTGATGAGCGCGGAGACCTGCGCCGCCGACACGCCGATCACCGCCGGGCCCATGAGAAGCAGAACGCGGCGAACGCCCTCGTCTCGCCAGTCGATGGCGAAGCGCGGCAGCATGCCGATGCGGGCCAGAGGCGCGATCTGGAAGGCGAGCTGCGCGACGCCGCCGATGAACACGCCCCACGCGAGCGCGACGATCGGCGGATCGAAGTAGCGCGCGAGGAAGATCGCCGCGCCGATGATCGACAGGTTGAGCAGCACCGGCGTGAAGGCCGGCACCGCGAAGCGGCGGTAGACGTTGAGCACGCCGCCCGCGAGCGACACGAGCGAGACGAACAGGATGTAGGGAAAGACGATCCGGATCATCTGCGCCGTGAGTTCCACCTTTCCCGGCGTCTGGACGAAGCCACTCGCGAGCACATAGACCAGCCACGGGGCGGCCAGCACGCCGAGCACGGTCACGCCGAGCAGGATCAGCGCGAGCAGCGAGCCGACGTGGCCGACCAGGTCGCGCGTGGCCTCGGGCCCGCGCTGGCGGTGGTACTCCGCGAGGATCGGCACGAACGCCTGCGAGAACGCGCCTTCCGCGAACATCCGGCGCAGGATGTTGGGCAGACGGAAGGCCGCCTCGAACGCGTCCATCTGGATGCCCGCCCCGAACACCGCCGCCTTGAGGCTCTCGCGCGCGAGCCCCGTGATGCGCGACAGGAGGGTCATCCCGCTGACGGTCGTGAGGGCGCGAAGGAGGCTCAAGGTGGCGTGCTCGCGGCGGTCCGCGCACGGCGGCGGAAACGCCAAGGTCTTGTGTGGACAGCGAAATCGGGTTAGAATTAGCGGCTTAGCTCGCATTCTATCCAACCCATCAGGAAACCGATCCATGGCCAATTCGGCCCAAGCCAAGAAGCGCGCCCGCCAGGCGGAAGCCACGCGCCAGCGCAACGCGAGCCAGAAGTCCGAGCTTCGCACCGCGGTCAAGAAAGTGCGCAAGGCGATCGCCGCCGGAGACAAGGCGGCCGCCGCCAAGACCCTCCAGGAATCGCAGGCGGTGATGGACCGCATCGCGGACAAGAAGGTGGTGCACAAGAATCTTGTCTCTCGCACTAAATCGCGCTTGGCCTCGGCCATAAAGGCATTGGCCTAGCCCGCGCGGATTGCGCCAGACGTCCAGCTCACGGGGCGCCTTCGGCGCCCCGTCTTTGTTCAAATGGCGACCAAGCACTTCCTGCAGTTCAAGGACTTCAGCGCCGAGGAGCTCGCGTACCTCTTCGAGCGCACGCGCTGGATCAAGGAGCGGTTCAAGCGCTACGAGCTCTACCAGCCTCTGCGCGACCGCACGCTCGCAATGGTGTTCGAGAAGGCCTCCACGCGTACGCGCGTGTCCTTCGAAGCCGGAATGAACCAGCTGGGCGGCATCGCGATTAACCTCAACCGCGGCGACACGCAGCTGTCGCGTGGCGAGCCCATCGAAGACGTGGCGCGCGTCATCTCGCGCATGGTCGACGTCGTCATGATCCGCACCTTCGAGCAGGGAATCATCGAGCGCTTCGCGGTCCATTCGCGCGTGCCGGTCATCAACGGCCTCACCAACGAATACCATCCGTGCCAGATCCTTGCCGACATCTACACGTATGTCGAGCACCGCGGCAGCATCGCCGGCCGCACCGTGGCGTGGATCGGCGATGGCAACAACGTTTGCAACACGTGGGTCCAGGCGGCCGCGATCCTCGGCTTCACGGTGCACGTCGCAACACCTCCGGGCTACGAGGTCAACGCCGCGATGGGCGAGCCCTATCGCGGGCACTACCGCACGTTTCCCGATCCGATGGAGGCGTGCCGCGGCGCCGACCTCGTCACGACCGACGTCTGGACGAGCATGGGCTTCGAGGCCGAGAACGAGGCCCGCAAGCGCGCGTTCGCCGACTGGATGGTCGACGCCGAGATGATGGGCCAGGCGAAGCCCGACGCGCTTTTCATGCACTGCCTGCCCGCGCATCGCGGCGAGGAGGTCGCCGCCGACGTGATCGACGGCCCGCAAAGCGTGGTCTGGGACGAAGCGGAGAACAGGCTGCACGCGCAGAAAGCGCTGCTCGAATACTTAGTCTGCGGCCGCGTCGCGGCGTGACCCCTGCCGGAGTGGAACCGATGATTCGCCGATCGATCACCGTCCTGCTGCTCGCTGCCGCGGCGTTCCCCGCGTGGGCACAGAGCTGGCCCGACAAGCCCATCCGCTTCGTCATGTCCGCGCCGGCGGGAAGCTCGATCGACGTGGTGGGCCGCGCGATCGCGGACAAGCTCAAGGACAGGCTGGGGCAACCGGTCTTGGTCGAGAACAAGCCCGCCGCCGGCGGCGTGGTCGCGGTCGGAGAGACGGCCAAGGCGGCGCCGGACGGCTACACGATGGTGCTCGCGTTCAACGGCCCGCTGTCCATCACGCCGCTGCTCCAGAAGACTCAATACGACGTGCAGAAGGACCTGGCGCCCGTCATCACCACGACCAGCCAGCCCAACGTGCTCGCCGTAAACGCACAGGTGCCCGCGAAGACGGTCAAGGACCTGGTGGCGTACGCCAAGGCGAATCCGGGCAAGCTCAACTACGCGTCGGTCGGGCCCGGAAGCTCGTCGCACCTCAACGGCGAGCTCCTGAAATCGCTCGCCGGCGTCGACATCGTGCACATCCCGTTCAACGGCTCGCCTCCCGCCGTCACGGCGACGATCCAGGGCGAGACGCAGATGATCTTCGCGGTCATGCAGCCGCTGCAGGCTCAGGTCCGGGCAGGCAAGCTGCATGCGCTCGCGGTGACATCGGCGAAGCGCTTCCCGCTGCTTCCCGACCTGCCGACGATCGCCGAAAGCGGCTACCCGAACTTCGTTTCGCTCGCGTGGAACGGCGTGCTCGTGCCCGCCGGCACGCCCAAGCCGGTGATCGCGCGGCTCAATGCGGAGATCAACGCGATTCTCAAGGAGCCCGACGTCGTGCAGAAGCTGAACAGCCAGGGCTTCGAGCTCGTCGGAGGGACGCCGGAGGAGTTCGGCGCGCTGATCAAGGCCGAGTCCGACAAATGGGCGCCGGTCATCAAGGCGGCGAGCATCAAGATCGACTAGCCTTCGTTGCTAGTCCTTCTTCGTGCTGATCCGCAGCAGCGGTGAAGCTTCCGAGGACTGCAGCACGCCCGCCTTCACGTAGGTGGCGATCTTCTCGCGCGTGTCGGCGATGTCGAGCTCGCGCATCGTGAGCTGCCCGATGCGGTCCTGCGGCGTGAATGACGCCTCGCCCTTCTCCATCGTCAACCGCTCCGGCTTGTACGTGAGGTTGGGGCTTTCCGTGTTCAGGATCGAGTAGTCGTTTCCGCGGCGGAGCTCGAGCGTCACCTCGCCGCTGATCGCGCGCGCCACCCAGCGCTGGGCGGTGTCGCGCAGCATCATCGCCTGCGGATCGAACCAGCGACCCTGGTAGAGAAGCCGGCCGAGGCGACGGCCGTTGTCGCGGTACTGCTCGATCGTGTCCTCGTTGTGGATGCCGGTGACGAGGCGCTCGTACGCGGCGAAGAGCAGCGCCATCCCCGGCGCCTCGTAGATGCCGCGGCTCTTCGCCTCGATGATGCGATTCTCGATCTGGTCGCACATGCCGAGACCGTGGCGGCCGCCGATGGCGTTGGCCTCGTACACCAGCGCGACCTCGTCCGCGAACGTCTGCCCGTTGAGCGCGACCGGGCGCCCTTCCTCGAAGCGCACCGACACCGTCTCCGGTCGGATCGCCACGTCGTCGCGCCAGAATGCGACCCCCATGATCGGCTGCACGATGCGGATCCCTTTGTCGAGGAATTCCAAATCCTTCGCCTCGTGCGTGGCGCCGAGCAGATTGGAGTCGGTCGAGTACGCCTTCTCGGCGCTCATCCTGTAGTCGAAGCCCGCCTTCGCGAGGTACTCGGACATCTCCTTGCGGCCGCCCAGCTCGTCGATGAACGCGGCGTCGAGCCACGGCTTGTAGATGCGAAGGTCGGGATTGGCGAGCAGGCCGTAGCGATAGAAGCGCTCGATGTCGTTGCCCTTGTAGGTGCTGCCGTCGCCCCAGATGTGGACGTCGTCCTCTCGCATCGCGACCACGAGCATGGTGCCGGTCACCGCGCGCCCGATGGGTGTCGTGTTGAAGTACGTGAGGCCGGCGGTGCAGATGTGGAACGCGCCCGCTTGCAGCGCGGCGATCCCTTCCGCGACGAGCGCGGCGCGGCAGTCGACCAGGCGCGCGTTCTCCGCGCCGTAGGCCTTCGCCTTGCGCGGGATCTCCTCGTAGTCGCTTTCGTCCGGCTGGCCGAGGTTCGCCGTATACGCGTAGGGGATCGCGCCCTTGGCGCGCATCCAGTGCAGCGCCGCGCTGGTGTCGAGCCCGCCCGAGAAGGCGAGCCCCACCTTCTGGCCGGCCGGGACCGATTGCAGGATGTGCGACATGGGATGAGTGAGCGCTCTCGTCGGAATCCGCTATTCTAGTGCAGCGATGAGCGGGAAGATTCACACCTATGCCGGCAAGGACGCGACCGTGACGTGGGACGGCGCGCGCTGCATCCATGCCGCCGAGTGCGTGCGCCGCGTGCCGCAGTCGTTCGACCCGCAAGCGCGCCCGTGGATCCGCTGCGACAACGCGAGCGTCCACGCGCTCGCCGACGCGGTCAACGCATGCCCGTCGGGCGCGCTGTCGATGCGCGGCAACGACGGCGCCTCGGCGATGGACACGCCCGAGGCGAACGCTTGCCTCGTCAATGCGAACGGACCGCACCACATGCGAGGCAAGCTCACGCTTACGAGCGGCGAGGCGGTGGTCGAAGACACGCGCATGGCGCTGTGCCGCTGCGGGGCCTCCCAGAACAAGCCGTTTTGCGACAACAGCCACCGCAAGGTCGGCTTCGCGCATCCCGGCACCCTTCCGGTGGCCAAGCCTGCGCCGGCCGACACCGACCTTGCTGCGCCGCTTCGCATCACCGCCACGGTCGACGGCCCGCTGCAATGCCGAGGCCCGCTGACGCTGCGCGACCACGCCGGGACCACGGCGTTCGTCGACGCGGTCTACCTGTGCCGCTGCGGCGGCTCGACCAACAAGCCGTATTGCGACGGGACGCACCGCAAGATCGGCTTCACGGGATAGACGACATGCCTTCGTTCGACATCGTTTCCGAAGTGAACCAGGTCGAGGTCCACAACGCGGTCGATCAGACCAACAAGGAGGTGGCCAACCGCTTCGACTTCAAGGGCTCCGACGCGCGCGTCGAGTGGAAGGAGAAGGAAAAGACCCTAACGCTCTTCGCCGACGACGAATTCAAGTTGTCGCAGGTCACCGACATCCTGACCGGCAAGCTCACCAAGCGCGGTGTCGACATCCGCTCGCTCAAGTACGGTGACGTCGAGAAGGTATCGGGCAACAAGGTGAAGCAGGTGGTCACCCTGCGCACGGGCGTGGAGCAGGAGCTCGCCAAGAGGATCGTGCGCCTCATCAAGGACAGCAAGCTCAAGGTTCAGGGCGCGATCCAGGGCGACGCCGTGCGCGTCTCCGGCGCCAAGCGGGACGAGCTGCAGGACGCGATCGCGCTCGTGAAGAAATCGATCACCGATTTCCCGCTGCAGTACCAGAACTTCCGCGATTAGCGCGCCGGAGGGAAAAAAGGGGTCAGACCCCATTACAAGGCCTGTCCCCTTTTTTGCTGATCCGGAAATTGTGCCAGGCCCTGTAATGGGGTCTGACCCTATTTCTACGCGAGGTCCTCGACCAGCGCCTTGCGCGTGGCCTCGGCCACCGCGGGAATCTCCGCGCGGTAGTGCGGATGGTCCACGCCGAGCCCCAGCGACGCGCCGTCCTTGAGCGCCTCGATCATCGCGGGCGCGACCTCGAAGCGCAGGAAGTGCACGGCCGAGGTCTTGTCCTCGTTCTCGCGCTCGAGGTCCTCGTCTGCGATGGCGTACACCCGGTCGAAGCCTTCGGCCTGAACCCATACGCGCGACTCGATGCCCCGGAGCTCCGCCAGTGCCTGCCGCCGCGCGTCGGCGTCCTCGTACTCGATCAGCATCGAGGCCTTGAAGTTGGTGCCGTCCGGCACGAGCGGGTTGTAGGCGTCGAGCTCGTCCTGGATGCCCTGCTCCTCGAACGTCTTCTCGATGCGCAGCATTTCCTGGATCTGGTAGCGCATCGTGAGCTCGTCCTCGAAGACGAGCGTGATGTGATCGCCCAAGTGCACCGTGCGCGCGCGCTTGTGGTCGAGCACGCGCGCCCGGAAGCTCGGGCGCTCCTTCGCGTAGGCCTCGAGCGTGAGGAGGCTTTCGCGCGTGATCTTGCCCCGTGTCATTCGCGCGCTACTCCAGTCCGTACGCCATCCGCAGGAGCGTCAGCGGATGCGCCTTGCGGGCGCGAGTCGCGCCGCCGCCCTTCGCTTCGACGCCTTGCAGGATGCGGCGTCCGGCGATCGGGCAGTCGGAGCTTATGAAGTCGGGCTCGAACTCCGCCATGCGGGCGAACACGGGCTTGCCGATCTTCATCGAGGTCGCGAAGAACTCCGCCTTGACGCCGTAGCTGCCGTCGTGCCCGGCACAGCGCTCGACCGTGTTGATCTCGGTGCCTGGCACCCACGACAGCGCCTCGCGCGTCTTCTGCCCCATGTTCTGCACGCGGGCGTGGCACGGGATGTGGTAGCTGACCTTGCCGAGCGGCCGCGCGAACTCGCGCTTAACGAGCCCGTCCTTGTCGCGCAGGACCAGATACTCGAACGGGTCGAACATCGCGTCCGACACGAGGCGCACGTCGCCGTCCTCGGGGAACATGAGCGGCAGCTCGGACTTCCACATGAGCGTGCACGACGGCACGGGCGTCAGGATGGCGTAGCCCTCGCGGGCGAGCGCGACGAGCGACGGGAGGTTGGCCTGCATGAGATCCTGCACGGCCGCAAGGTCGCCGATCTCGAGCTTGGGCATGCCGCAGCACACCTCGGACTGCGCAAAGCGGTACGGGATCTCGTTGTGGTCGAGGATCTTCAGAAGATCACGCCCGATGCCGGGCTCGTTGTAATTGACGTAGCACGTCGTGAAGATGGCGACCTTGCCCGGCGTGCGCTCGCCGTCGCGCGCGGGCCACGCCACGCTCGGCGCCGCGTCCTCGCGCAGCGTCGGGTGCGCGTACGGCGGAAGCGCCGCGCCGGCCGCCACGCCCAGCGTCGCCTGCATGATCTTGCGAGCGGCCGGCGCGCTGTTCACCGCGTTGACCATGCCGACCACCACGGGAATCGTGGCGAGCTTGCCGACGCGGTCCGTGCTGGTCAGCAGCCTGTCCCGGAACTTGGCCTTCCCGTCCCTGAACTTCTTGACCTTGGCGCGAAGCATGAGATGCGGAAAATCGACGTTCCACGAGTGCGGCGGCACGTACGGGCACTTCGTCATGTAGCAGAGGTCGCACAGGTAGCACTGGTCGACCACCTTGCCGTACTCGGATTTCGGAACGGCGTCGAGCTCGCCGGTCTTGCCTTCGTCGATGAGATCGAAGAGCGTGGGGAACGACCCGCACAGGCTCACGCAACGGCGGCAGCCATGACAGATCTCGAAGACGCGGGCAAGCTCCTCGTCGAGCGCCTCCTGGTCGTAGAACCGCGGGTTGCGCCAGTCGATGGGATGGCGCGTGGGCGCTTCCAGCGAGCCTTCGCGATTGGTCATGGAAAGGTCGAGCCGGCCGCTGCCCGCGGGACGCGGGCAGGCGCCGAGGCTCGTCTACATCCGACGTCAGTCGGCCAGTTGGTCCAAAGCCTTTTGAAACCGATTGGCATGCGACCGCTCGGCCTTGGCGAGCGTCTCGAACCAGTCGGCGATCTCGTCGAAGCCTTCGCCGCGCGCGGCTTTGGCCATGCCGGGGTACATGTCGGTGTACTCATGCGTCTCGCCCGCTACGGCGGCCTTGAGGTTCTCGCGGCTGCTGCCGATGGGCAGATCGGTCGCCGGGTCGCCCACCGCGGCGAGGTAGTCGAGGTGGCCGTGGGCGTGGCCGGTCTCGCCTTCCGCGGTCGAGCGGAACAGCGCGGCCACGTCGTTTTGGCCCTCGACGTCGGCTTTGTTGGCGAAGTACAGGTAGCGGCGGTTCGCCTGCGACTCGCCGGCAAACGCGGCCTTCAGGTTGTCGTGGGTCTTGGTGCCTTTCAGGGCTTTCATCGGGATCTCCTCATGACGAAATGAAGCGGACTGCTCGATGCGGATCGCGGGCGCTGCCGGCGATGTTGCGATTGTGCGCGCCGTTCGCCGCGAGCGTCCAATTGATTATGCCAATACTTGCTATAGGATGACTCAATCGACGCACATCTTCCATTTCCACCGCGAAAGGCCCCGCATGACGCCCCTGCCCGATGAAGCGCTCGACTGCCTCTTCCGCAAAGCGCGCACC
>DATJXV010000075.1:0-8161 GCA_035499955.1 Casimicrobiaceae bacterium | reverse complement strand
TCATCCACGAGCACGTCGATCGCTTCCTCACCGAGGAGCACAACCGCGGCGGCGAATGGTGGTACTTCGTGCCGTGGTTCCTGCTCGGGCTCATGCCATGGATCCTCGTGTGGGCCGTGACGCTGCCGCGAAGCTGGCGCGAGGCGCCGCGTGCCGCGAACGGCTTCTCCTGGGAGCGCTTCTGCCTCGTATGGTGCGGCTTCATCTTCGTGTTCTTCAGCGTCTCGGGCTCGAAGCTGCCGTCCTACATCCTTCCCATGTTCCCGGCGCTGGCGCTCGTGCTGGGCTTCGAGCTCACGCGCCTGACATCGCGCGCGCTCATGTGGATCGCGTTGCCGCTCGCCGCCGGCGGGACGGTCGGCGTTTTCGTTGTCGGTCTCGGGTGGAAGCAACTTTCCGCCGCCTGGGCCAGCGAGCAGACGCCCGTCGCGATCTACGAGGCGTTCGGGCCTTGGGTGCTCGCCGCCGTCGCGGCCTACGCCGCCGGCGGCGTCGCGGCGTTCTTTCTGTTCCGTACCGGCAGCGAGGCGGCCAAGACAGGCGGCATCGCAGCGCTCGCGCTTACCTCGCTCGTCGGGCTGCAGCTCGCCGCCGTGGGGACGGAGGCGTTCGCGCTCGTGCGCTCGGCCGCACCCATTCTGCGCGAGGCGGAGCGTGCGAACCGGCAACCGCTGGATCCCGCCTCCCCCGTCTACCAGGTCGCAAGCTACGACCAGACCCTGCCCTTCTACCTGGGCCGGCCGACGCCTCTGGTCGAATATCGCGACGAGATGTCGCTGGGCCTCGCCGCGGAGCCCGCCAAGGGGTATAACCTCGCGCAGTGGATCGAGGCGTGGTCGGCGGCGCCGCAAGCCTACGCGATGATGACGATCGCCACTGCCGACGAGCTCGCCAAGATGAATGTCCCCTTCCGCGTCCTCGCCCGCGATCCGCGGCGCGTGTTCGTGACCAGGCGATGACCTGGTCCGCGTTCTCCTTTCTCATGACCGGCGTCCTGCTCAACGCCGCCGCGCAGCTTCTGCTCAAGGCCGGCACGAACGTGCTCGGCGTCATCACCCTGACGCGCGACAACTGGTGGGACACCCTCTGGCGGATCGGCACCCAGAGCCATTTCGTCGCCGGTGTGGCGATGTACATGGTGAGCCTCGTCGTGTGGATCATGGGGCTGTCGCGCGTGCCGGTGTCGATCGCCTACCCCATGCTGTCGCTGGGCTACATCATCAATGCGATCGCCGCGCACTACCTGTTCGGCGAGGCGGTGAGCGTCTCGCGCTGGCTCGGCATCGGGTTCATCATCCTCGGCGTCTGGCTCGTGGCGCGCTCGTGACGGCGAATCTGCCCTACCTTCCGTTCGCGCGGCCGACGATCGACGAGGCCGCCGCGGCCGACGTCGCCGACGTGCTGCGCTCGGGCTGGATCACGAGCGGCCCGAAGGTGAAGGCGTTCGAGGCCGCGCTGTCCGCGCTCGCGGGCGGCCGCCACGTCCGCGTCGTGTCCTCTGCGACGGGTGCCCTCGAGATCGCGCTTCGCCTGTGCGGCATCGGTCCCGGCGACGAGGTGATCACCGCCTCCATGACGTTCTTCGCGGCGCCCAACATGATCGTGAAGGCGGGCGCCACGCCGGTGTTCGTCGACGTCGTCCCGGGCACGCGCAATCTCGACCTCGACGCCGCCGCGGCGCGCATCGGCCCGCGCACGAAGGCGATCATGCCGACCCACTTCGGCGGCCTGCCCTGCGACATGGACGCGCTCCACGCGCTCGCCGCCAGGCACAAGCTGCGCGTGATCGAGGACGCTGCGCTCGCCATCGGGTCGTCTTGGAGAGGCAGGACGATCGGCAGCTTCGGCGACATCTGCGTCTGGAGCTTCCATCCCAACAAGAACGTCACGTCGATCGAAGGTGGGGCGCTCGTCGTGAGCGACGAGCGGGACGCGCGAAGGATCGAGACGCTGCGCTTTCACGGGATCGCGCGGCTGCCCGACGGCACGCGCGACGTGCTGGAAGTCAGCGGCAAGTACAACCTGCCCGACGTCAACGCCGCCGTCGGGCTGCGCCAGCTCGCGCGCCTGCCCGAGTTCAACGCGAAGCGGCGGGCGCTCGCGACGCGTTACTTCGAGCGCTTTCGCACCGACCCGCCCTGCGAGCTGCCGCATCCGGGCTATCCCGGGGACGAACGGGGCCACAGCTGGAACCTGTTCGCGCCGCTTCTGCCGCTGTCCGAGGTCACGTTGTCGCGGCAGCAATTCCGCGCCGCGATGGAGGCGCGCGGCATAGGCACCGGCGTGTCCTACGAAGCCGCGCATCTTGCGACCGCGTTCCGCCGCTTCGGATATCATCGCGGCGAGCTGCCGCACACCGAGCGCATTGCCGACACGACCGTGACGCTGCCGCTATTCCCCACGATGACGGACGCCGACGTCGACCGCGTGTGCGATGCGTGCGCGCAGATCCTGGCTGCGCATCGACGCTAGGACCGGCACATGACGCAGCCAACGCTGTCGGTCGTCATCCCGGTGTACAACGAGGAGGCGGGACTGCCCGCGCTTTTTGTGAGGCTCTACCCCGCACTGGACGCGCTCGGGATACCGTACGAGGTCATCTTCGTCAACGACGGCAGCCGCGACCGCTCCGCCGCGGTGCTCAAGGATCAATTCCTGGCGCGCCCCGACGTGACGCGCGTCGTGCTCTTCAACGCCAACTACGGTCAGCACACCGCGATCATCGCCGGGTTCGAGCGCGTGCGCGGCGAGCGTGTGGTCACGCTCGACGCCGATCTGCAGAACCCGCCCGAGGAGATCGCGCGCCTGCTCGCGCAGATGGACGAGGGCCACGACTACGTGGGCGGCGTACGCCGGACTCGCGAGGACGCGTGGTGGCGGCGCACCGCGTCGCGCGCGATGAACAGGCTGCGCGAGCGCATCACCCACATCAAGATGACCGACCAGGGCTGCATGCTGCGCGCCTACAGCCGCGACATCGTGGACGCCGTCGCCGCCAGCCGCGAGGTCAGCACCTACATCCCGGCGCTCGCCTACACGTTCGCCAACAACCCGGTGGAAGTCGAGGTCGGTCACGAGGAGCGCGCCGCCGGCGAGTCGAAATACTCGCTGTACAAGCTCATCCGGCTCAACTTCGACCTCGTGACCGGGTTCTCGCTCGTGCCGCTGCAGCTGTTCTCGATTTTCGGCATGCTCGTCGCGGCGGCGAGCCTCGTGCTGTACGCCATCGTGGTCATCGAGCGACTCGTGACGGGATTCGGCTGGACCGCGCTGTGGGACCGCGACATCCTCGCGTTCTTCCTCATCGGCGTGATGCTGTTCGGCGTCGGCCTCGTCGGCGAATACGTCGGGCGAATCTACCAGCAGGTGCGCGACCGGCCGCGCTTCACGATCCGCGCCGTGCTGGAACGCGAAGCTGCGGCCGGCGCGCCGCGCGCCGAGGCGCAGGAAGTCGACCGCGTCGGCGGGGCATGAGCAGCAGCTCCGCTGCGGTCTTCGCCTATCACAACGTAGGGGCTCGCTGCCTGCGCGTGCTGCTTGCGCACGGCGTGCGCGTCCCGCTCGTCGTCACGCATGACGACGATCCCGGCGAGACGCTCTGGTTCGAGCGTGTCGCCGACGTCGCGGCCTCGTACGGCATCCCGGCGATCGCGCCCGCAGACGCGAACGACGCCGCGGTGGTCGAGCGCATCCGCGCGCTTGCGCCCGACTTCCTGTTCAGCTTCTATTACCGACGCATGCTCGGGCCGGCGTTGCTGGCGATCCCACCACGCGGTGCGCTCAACATGCACGGCTCGCTCCTGCCGAAATACCGCGGCCGAGCGCCCGTCAACTGGGCGGTGCTGAACGGCGAGCACGAGAGCGGCGCGTCGCTTCACTACATGGAAGGCAAACCCGACGCGGGCGACCTCGTCGCGCAATTGGCCGTGCCGATACTGCCGGACGACACCGCGCGCGAAGTATTCGACAAGGTGACGGTGGCCGCCGAATGCGCGCTCGATCGCGCCCTGCCGGCGCTCCTCGACGGAACGGCGCCGCGCACGCCGCTCGACCTCGCGAAGGGCTCCTACTTCGGCGGTCGCGCGCCGGAAGATGGGAGAATCGACTGGTCGCACGATGCCGCGCGCATCCACAACCTCGTGCGTGCGGTGGCGCCGCCATACCCGGGTGCGCTCACGACGATCGCGGGCCGCCCCGCGCGAATTCTGTCCACGCGCGTGCTCGTGCCCGGCGGGTCTCCCGGCGCGACGAGGCTGGAGGCAGCGGGCGGGCGCATCGTCGCGCATTGCGGCGGCGGCGGCACGCTGTGGGTTCGCGAGCTCGAGATCGACGGGCGGCGCGTCGATGCCGCGCGGCTGCCTGCGCCTTGCGCTCCAGAGTAGAATGCGCGCCAAATGAAACGCGTCCTGATCCTCGGCGTCAACGGCTTCATAGGCCACCACCTGTCGCAGGCGATCATCGCCTCGACGGACTGGGAGATCTACGGCATGGACATGCAGACCGATCGCATCGGCGATCTGCTGCCGGAGCCGCGCTTCCACTTCTTCGAGGGCGACATCACGATCAACCGCGAGTGGATCGAGTACCACGTCAAGAAGTGCGACGTCGTGCTGCCGCTCGTCGCCATCGCCACGCCGGCAACGTACGTGCGCGAGCCGCTGCGCGTGTTCGAGCTCGACTTCGAGGCCAACCTGCCGATCGTGCGCGCGTGCGTCCGCTACAAGAAGCGCATCGTGTTCCCTTCGACGTCCGAAGTGTACGGAATGTCGCGCGACGAGGAGTTCGATCCGGAGGCTTCAGACCTGGTGCTGGGGCCGATCAACAAGCCGCGCTGGATCTACGCCTGCGCCAAGCAGCTCATGGACCGCGTGATACACGCCTACGGGATGCAGGAAGGCCTCGACTACACGCTGTTCCGTCCTTTCAACTGGATAGGCGCGGGCCTCGACTCGATCAACACGCCGAAGGAAGGCAGCTCCCGCGTCATCACCCAGTTCCTGGGCCATATCGTCCGCGGCGAGCCGATCAAGCTCGTCGACGGCGGTACGCAGAAGCGCGCCTTCACCTACATCGACGACGGGATCGCGGCGCTGCTTTCGATCATCGCCAATCGGAACGCCGTTGCGACGGGCAAGATCTACAACATCGGCAACCCGGCCAACAACTGGTCGGTGCGCGATCTCGCGCGCAAGATGATCGACCTCGCCCGCGGCTATCCCGAGTACGCGGACAATGCCGCCCGCGTGACGCTGGTCGAGACCACCGCAGACGCCTATTACGGACGCGGCTATCAGGACGTGCAGAACCGCGTCCCGAAGATCGAGAACACCTGCACCGACCTCGACTGGAAGCCCGTCGTGGCGATGGAAGACGCGCTGGTGCGCATCTTCGACGCGTACCGCGGGCAGGTCGCCGAGGCGCGCGGGCTGGTGGACTAGGGACCGTCGGCGGCGCGCTGCCTTGCACCTCGCGCTCAAGATCGATGTCGACACGCTGCGCGGCACGCGCGAAGGCGTGCCGACGCTCATCGAGATCCTGCGCCGGCACGACATCAGGGCGACGTTTCTCTTCTCGCTCGGGCCCGACCATACAGGCCGCGCGATCAAGCGTTTGTTCCGGCCCGGCTTCCTGGGCAAGGTGCGTCGCACGTCGGTGCTGAAGCACTACGGCGTACGCACGCTGCTCTACGGCACGCTGCTGCCGGGCCCGGACATCGGCAGGCGCGCGGCCGATGTGATGCAGGGCGTGCGCGATGCGGGCCACGAAACCGGCGTGCACTGCTGGGATCACATACGGTGGCAGGACGGTGTCGCGCGTGCCGACGCGGCCTGGACCTACGACGAGATGCACCGCGCCTGCGAGCGCTACACGGAGGTGTTCCGCGAGCCGCCGCGCACGCACGGCGCGGCGGGGTGGCAGATGAACGTGCACGCGCTGCGCCTCACGCAGCGGCTCGGTTTCGACTATTGCTCGGACGCTCGCGGGACGCATCCGTACCTGCCGATCTTCAACGCCGAGCCCATCCGCTGTCCGCAGCTTCCCACCACGTTGCCCACGCTCGACGAGATGATCGGCCTCGACGGCGTCGCCGAGGACAACGTGGCCGCGCATCTGCTCGAGCGCACGGCAGCGCTATCGTCGAACCAGGTGTTCACGCTGCATGCCGAGCTCGAGGGCATGCGTCTTTCGCCCGCCTTCGAGCAGCTCGTGCTCGGCTGGAAGGCGCAGGGGTGGACGCTCGGACCCGTTCGCGCGCAGTACGAAGCGATGGAGCCGATGGCGCTGCCGCGCTGCAACACCGGCCCCGGCACGATATCCGGGCGCAGCGGAACGCTGCTCGTGCAAGGCGAGGAGTTCCTGGGCGACGTCGACCTCGCGCAAGCGGCTTGACCCATTGACGAAGGAGGAATGATGGTCGGCAAGAAAATCGCAGACTTCACCGCATCCGCCACCGGCGGCCCGTTCAAGCTCTCCGACCACAAGGGAGAGACGGTCGTGCTCTACTTTTATCCGAAGGACAACACGCCCGGATGCACGACCGAAGGCGCGCAATTCCGCGACGCCTACAAGGCGTTCAGGAAGGCCGGCGCGACGATCGTCGGCATCTCACGCGACTCGATGAAGTCGCACGAGAGCTTCAAGGCGAAGATGGAGTATCCCTTCGAGCTGATCTCCGACCCCGACGAGGCGCTGTGCCAGCAGTTCGGCGTCATCAAGATGAAGAACATGTACGGCAAGCAGGTGCGCGGCATCGAGCGCAGCACGTTCGTCATCGACCGCGCCGGCAAGCTCGCGCGCGAGTGGCGCGGCGTCAAGGTGCCGGGGCACGTGGACGAGGTCCTCGCCTTCGTCAAGACTTTGTAACGGACAGGCCGGCGGCCTGTCCACTTTTGACCACAATAGCTCTGGCGACGTCGAGGTTTCGACCACAACCTCTTGTGCCCGCAACAAAAAAGGGTACCATCGTCTCAGGGCCGGTACGCAACGGCCCCGGCAAAAGGAGGCTCATGGTCGAACGCAAGCTGCGCCCCGCCCCATCCACGCTCCACCTCCTCCCATCGCGCAAGCCGGTCAAGCCCGGCGGCGCCGTCGCGACGAAGCTCTTCGTTCTCGACACCAATGTCCTGTTGCACGACCCGACGAGCCTGTTCCGCTTCGAGGAGCACGACATCTACCTGCCGCTGCTCACGCTCGAGGAGCTCGACGCCAACAAGAAAGGCGTGAGCGAGGTCGCGCGCAACGCGCGCCAGGTGAGCCGGTTCCTGGACGAGCTCGTGACCACGCACGGCGAGACGGGCGAGAGCATCGCCAAGGGCATCCCGCTCGAAGTCAAATCGAGCGGCGCCGCGACCGGGCGCCTCTTCCTGCAGACGGAGAACATCGGCGCGTCGCTTCCGCCCGGGCTCGCGGGAGGCAAGGCCGACAACCAGATCCTCGGTGTGGTGATGCACTGCGCTCAACACCACCCGAAGCGCAGCGTCATCCTGGTGTCGAAAGACATCAACATGCGCATCAAGGCGCGCGCGATCGGCCTGGCCGCCGAGGACTATTTCAACGACAAGGTCCTCGAGGACACGGATCTCCTCTACCCGGGCACGCGCGAGCTGCCCGAGGACTTCTGGGATCGCCACGGCAAGGGCATGGAGTCGTGGCAGCAAGGGGGGCACACGTACTACCGGCTCAACGGCCCCCTCATCCCTTCGCTGCTGACCAACGAGTTCCTCTACCAGGAGAACAAGGACGAGGCGCCGTTCTACGCGATCGTGAAGGACATCCAGGGCAAGACGGCGCTCCTGTCCACGCTCAAGGACTACACGCACCAGAAGAACAACGTGTGGGGCATCACGGCGCGCAACCGCGAGCAGAACTTCGCGCTCAATCTGCTCATGAACCCTGAGATCGACTTCGTCACGCTCCTCGGCCAGGCCGGCACCGGCAAGACGCTCCTCACGCTCGCCGCCGGCCTCATGCTGACGCTCGAGTTCAAGGTCTACACCGAGATCATCATGACGCGCGTGACGGTGCCCGTCGGCGAGGATATCGGCTTCCTGCCCGGCACCGAGGAGGAGAAGATGAACCCGTGGATGGGCGCGCTCGAGGACAACCTCGACGTGCTCAACAAGACCGACGACGAGGCCGGCGAGTGGGGACGCGCCGCCAC
>DATJXV010000074.1:0-14928 GCA_035499955.1 Casimicrobiaceae bacterium | reverse complement strand
GCTGGGCTACAATGCCCGCCATGGTTCCCAACCTCACCACCGCGCTCGCAGGTCCGCTCTTGGACCTCGAACGACGCATCCTGGAGCGCATGCCGGAGATCGAGCGGTGGCTGCGCACACAGTGGCAGGAGCACCAGGTCCCGTTCTACGCGTCGGTCGACCTGCGCAACGCCGGATTCAAGCTCGCACCGGTCGACACGAACCTCTTCCCGGGCGGCTTCAACAACCTGAACCCTTCGTTCCTGCCCCTTTGCGTGCAGGCGATCCAGGCGGGGGTCGAGCGGGTGTGCCCGGACGCGCGCGGCGTGCTCCTCATCCCCGAGAACCACACGCGCAACCTCTTCTACCTGCGCAACGTGGCCACCTTGGAAAGCATCCTGCGCCAGGCCGGCATGCGCGTGCGCATCGGGTCGCTCAATCCCGAGATCACGACGATCACCAAGCTCGACCTGGGCGACGGCAGCTCGCTCGCGCTCGAGCCCGTGCATCGCAACGGCCGCCGTGTGGGGCTGTACGACTTCGACCCGTGCATGGTGCTGCTCAACAACGACCTGTCCGCCGGCGCGCCCGCGATCCTCGCCAACCTCGACCAGCCCGTGGTGCCGCCGCTCGCGGCCGGCTGGTACAACCGGCGCAAGTCGCATCACTTCGCCGCTTATTCGGCGGTGTCGGACCAGTTCGCCGCGCTCGTCGGCATCGACCCCTGGCTCATCGATCCGTTTTTCGCCGTGTGCGGCCAGATCGACTTCCAGGAGCGCGCGGGCGAGGAGTGCCTCGCCTCCAACGTCTCGGATCTGCTTGCGCGCATCGCCTCCAAGTACGCCGAGTACGGGATCGCGGACAAGCCGTTCGTGATCGTCAAGGCCGATGCCGGGACGTACGGCATGGGCATCATGACCGTGCGCGACGTCGACGACGTGCGCGCGCTCAACCGAAAGCAGCGCAACAAGATGGCCGTCGTCAAGGAAGGCCTCGAGGTCACGCAGGTCATCATCCAGGAAGGCGTGCCGACCTTCGAGTCGATCGACGACGCCATCGCCGAGCCCGTCGTATATATGATCGACCGCTTCGTCGTGGGCGGTTTCTATCGCGTGCATACGGCGCGCGGCAAGGACGAGAACCTCAATGCGCCCGGCGCGCAGTTCGTGCCCCTCGCCTTCGAGGCCCCCTGCATTCCGGACCTCCGCGAGCCCGCCGGATGCCCGCCGAACCGCTTCTACGCCTATGGCGTCGTGGCGCGGCTCGCCCAGCTCGCGGCGGCGATCGAGGTGGAAGAGCTCGAGGCGACACCGCCCGCGGAACCCGTGCCCGCGTGATCAGCACCGAGCATTGCCGGCTCCTCGCCCGCTACAACCCGCGGATGATCTTCCCGGCGTCGCCCGAATTCCCGGTTAGCGCTTGCGCTTGGCGCGCGGGTGCGCCGCGTCGTACACCTTCGCGAGCGCCTGGAAGTCGAGATGCGTGTACACCTGCGTGCTCGCGATCGACGCGTGGCCCAGCATCTCCTGCACCGCACGAAGGTCACCCGAGGATTGCAGCACGTGGGAGGCGAACGAATGGCGCAGCATGTGGGGGTGCACGTGGCGGTCGAGCCCCTGCAAGAGCGCCCACGCCGCGAGCCTGCGCTCGATCGTGCGTCCCGACATCCGCCTGCCCCCGGCGCCGACGAACATCGCGGTCTCGGCGGAGGGCGCGATCGCCGAGCGCTGGCCGATCCACCGCGACAGCGCCTCGCGCGCGGCCGCGCCGACGGGCACGACGCGCTCCTTGCCGCCCTTGCCGAGCACGCGCACCTCGCCTTGCGCAAGATCGAGACGCTCGACATCGAGCGAGGCGAGCTCCGACAGGCGAAGCCCCGAGGAATAGGCGAGCTCGAGGAGCGCGCGGTCCCGCAGCGTCCAGCGGTCGCCTTCGGGGAGCGCCACGAGCTGCACGGCTTCATCGGGCGTGAGTGCCGAGGGAAGCCGCCGCGGCGACTTCGGCGGCTTCAACCCCGCGCAGGGATTGTCGGGAAGCGAGCGGTCGCGCTCGGCGGCAAACGCGTAAAACGCGCGCCACGCCGAGAGCATGCGCGCGAGGCTGCGCCCGGACAGGCCGCGGCCGTGGAACGCCGCGAGATGCCGGGCAAGCTGCGGCCGCGAGAGCTTCGTGAGCGCCACGTCGCCGCACTCGGACGCGAGCTTGCCGACGTCGCGCAGGTAGGCCTCGCGCGTCAAGCGCGGCCGGGCGCCGAGGTGCGTCGCGAACGCGGCCAGCAGCGCCGCGTTCGGATCGGCCTTCGGCATGGTCGGGGCGCCGCTACAACGGCGGCAGGAAGCGCGCCGTGGCCACGCTCGCAAGCTCGGCGAGACGCGTCTGGTACAGCGTGCCCATTCCGGGATGGAAGCGGTCGGGGTCCGGGCTGCCGAGCGCAAGGACGCCGAACGTCTGCGCGGTACGCAGCGGGAGGAAGGCGAAGGATTGCAGGATGTCGCCGTCCTCGAACCATTCGCGCGACTCGAACGCGGCCACCGGCCCGCAGTACGGCTGCCCGAGCTGATCGGCATACTGGCGGATCTCCGAGGACGTCGCCGCGAGCTCCGGGAGGTAGGACTGCTCGGGGACCTTGCCCCAGAGCCTTGCCGCGACCTGCGGCACGCCGAAATCCTCCTTGAGGCTGTGATAGAGCACGGCGAGCGTGGTCTCGAGATCGGGCGCCGCGAACAGGGCAAGCGTTGAGCGGTGCACCTTCTCGCTGATCTGGTCGTTCTCGGTCCCGTAGGCGACCAGCTCCCTGAACTTCGCCTCGAGGTCCTGGACCTTCTCGCGCAGCGTGACGATCTGCCGCTCCGCGATCGGAATCGCGTGCCCGCCGTGCGGATGCGGCACGAAGATCTCCGCGACGACGTCCGCGTATTCCTCGAAGAACTTGGGATTCTGCTTCAGGTACTCGGCGACCGCCGCTGCGTCCATTCGCGCGCTTCCCGCTTGTCGTTGTGGCCGGTTACCGCGGCCATTCTCCCTCGAATACCGTCGAGGCCGGGCCGGTCATCATCACCGGCTCGCCTTCGCCGCGCCACGCGATCGTCAGCTCGCCGCCTCGCGTGATCACCCGCACCGCCGAGTCGAGAAGCCCGAGGCGGATGCCGGCGACAACCGCGGCGCAGGCTCCCGTTCCGCAGGCGAGCGTCTCGCCCGCGCCTCGCTCCCACACGCGCAGCCGAATGGTAACGCGATCGACGACCTGCATGTAACCCGCGTTGACGCGGCTCGGAAAGCGAGCGTGATGCTCGATCACAGGGCCTTGGGAGGCGAGCGGCGCGCCGTCGACGTCGGGCACGCGCTGCACCGCGTGCGGGTTGCCCATGGAAAGCACGGACATCCGCACCGGCACGCCGGAAACGTCCACGGTCTCCTCCGGCGCGCCCGTGCCGCCCAGGAAGGGAACGTCCTCGGGACGAAAGCGCGGCACGCCCATGTCGACCGTCACCCGGCCGTCGTCGTCGAGGCGCGGCACGATGAGGCCGCCCGCCGTCTCCACGCGGATCTCGCGCTTGTCGGTGAGCCCGTGCTCGCGCACGAACACGACGAAGCAGCGCGCACCGTTGCCGCATTGCTCGACCTCGCCGCCATCGGCGTTGAAGATCCGGTAGCGGAAGTCGGCGTCGCCGCGCGGGGCTTCCACCACGAGCACCTGGTCGCAGCCGACGCCGAAACGGCGGTCGGCGATCGCCCGGACCGCCGCGGGGTCGAGGTCGACGCGCTGGCGCACGCCGTCGAGCACGACGAAGTCGTTGCCGAGCCCTTGCATCTTCGTGAAGCGCAGGCTCATCGCGTCGGCGCGGTGATGGAGAGCCCGAACTCGCCGCTGCGCGAGAATGGCACGACCGTGCCGCCATCGAGCGTCGCTGCGCCGCTCACCGCGTAGCGCACCGTCGGCGGTGCATCGCCGCGGCTCGCCAAGCGCCGCGCGATCTGCGCGCTCGCCTCGAGCGATGCCACTAAGTCGGCGTGGGCGACCATCGAAGCGGTCGTGTCCCCGCCCGCCGGCAAGCGCACGGGGGTCGAAAGGCGCGCCGTACCGACCGGGACGTTCTCGATGCGCAACTGCGCTTCGATGCCGTCGACCGCGATCTCGCGGTCGTTGGGATTGTGCAGCGAGACGATGACGGTGAATTGCGAGTCGGCGGCCGTGAAGTAGTCGACGCTGACCTTCTCGACGCCGACCTTCGGAGGCTCGAGGCGCGCGGTCGCGCAGGCGGCGAGCAAGGCGGCGCAGAAGATGGCGCTGAATCGGCCCATGGCGCTTAGACGTTGAATCGGAAATGCATGACGTCGCCGTCCTTGACGACGTATTCGCGCCCCTCGAGTCGCATCCTGCCCGCCTCTTTCGCCCCGTGCTCCCCCTTGCACGCGACGTAGTCGTCGTACGCGGTGACCTCGGCGCGGATGAAGCCCTTCTCGAAGTCGGTATGGATCACGCCGGCCGCCTGCGGCGCCGTGTCGCCGCGGTGGATGGTCCACGCGCGCACTTCCTTCGGCCCGGCAGTGAAGAAGGTTTGCAGGCCGAGCAGCGCGTACCCCGCATGGATGACGCGGTCGAGGCCCGGCTCGGTCATCCCCATGTCGGCCAGGAACACCGCCTTGTCGTCCCCGTCGAGGTCGGCGATCTGCGCCTCCATCTCGGCGCACACGGCCACCACCGGCGCGCCCTCCTTGGCGGCGTGCGCGGCGACGGCGTCCAGAAGCGGATTGCCCGCGAAGCCGTGCTCATCGACGTTGGCGACATACATCGTCGGCTTCATGGTGAGCAGGAAGAACGGCCGCAGCAGCGCTTCCTCCTCGTGGTAGAGCTGCGCGGTGCGCGCGGGGCGGCCCTCGTCGAGCACCGCGTAGACCTTCTTCAACGTCGCCTCGATGCGCTGCGCCTCCTTGTTGCCGCCCGCGTGCGCCGACTTCGCGTATTTCGCGAGCTGCTTCTCGACCGTGGCCAGGTCGGCCAGAGCGAGCTCGGTGTTGATCGTATCGATGTCCGAGACAGGATCCACCTTGCCCGTGACGTGCACGACGTTGTCGTCGGTGAAACAGCGCACGACGTGCGCGATGGCGTCGGTCTCCCGGATGTTGGCGAGGAACTGGTTACCGAGGCCCTCGCCCTTCGAGGCGCCCGCCACGAGCCCCGCGATGTCGACGAACTCGACCACCGCGGGAATCACTTTCTCGGGCTTGGCGATCGCGGCAATCGTCGCGAGACGCGGATCGGGCACCTCGACGATGCCCACGTTGGGCTCGATCGTGCAGAACGGGTAGTTCTCCGCGGCGATGCCCGCCTTGGTGAGCGCGTTGAAGAGCGTCGACTTACCGACGTTGGGCAGTCCGACGATGCCGCATTTCAAGCTCATGTGCTCTTTGTGTGTAAGTACATCATGGCGCGCTCCATGTCGCCCCTCGCGATATCGGGCCACGCGTCGAGCGCGCGCGCGACCGCGGACTGGATCGCGGACGATTCCTCCGCGCGGGGCGGCTTCAGCACGTAGTCGACCACCTGCTGCTCCGTGAGCTCGGAGTCGCGCGGGTGCCCGATGCCGAGGCGCAGACGCCAGAAATCCGCCGTACCGAGCTGCGCCTGGACGTCGCGCAGCCCGTTGTGGCCCGCGTGGCCGCCGCCGAACTTCATCTTCGCCTCAGCGGGCTTCAAATCGAGCTCGTCGTGCACGACGAGGATCTCTTCGGGGGCGATCGAGAAGAAGCGTGCAACCGCTGCCACTGCACGGCCCGAGAGGTTCATGTAGGTCGAAGGCTTCACGATGCGCACGTCGCCCGACTTCGCGAGCTCGCCCGCGAACTTGGACTCCATGGCGAACGACGCGCCGAGCTTCGCCGCCAACGCATCGGCATACCAGAATCCCGCGTTGTGCCGCGTGCGCGCGTACTCGCGCCCCGGGTTGCCGAGGCCGGCGACGAGGCGGATCGGTTGCGCCATGGGAGTCGAGAGCTAATCCGAAGTCTTGCAACGAAAAAGGCCCGCGTACGTGCTGCGGGCCCGCTTTCGTTGCCGTCCGCGCGGCGACTACTTCTTCTTGTCGTCCTTTTTCTCTTCCTTCTTCTCGACCGCAGGGGGGGCAGCAGCCGCGCCTTCGGCCGTAGCGGCCGCCGGGGCCGCGCCTTCCGCACCCGCCGCAGCCGCGGCAGCGGCGAGCTCTTCCTCGGTCTCGACCTGCGCGCGCGGCACCACGGCCGTCGCGACGACCGGGTCCGTCTTCTGCGGCACCGCGATCACGCCGGCGGGCAGCTTGAGCGCCGACACGTGCATCGAGTGACCGACGTCGAGCTCGATCAGGTCGACCTCGATGAACTCCGGCAGGTCCTTCGGTAGGCAGGAGATGTCGAGCTCGGTGGTGACGTGGCTCACGATGGCGCCGTTCAACTTGACCGCCGGCGAGTTCTCGCCGTTGATGAAGTGCAGCGGCACCTTCATGTGGATCTTGCGGTTCTCGTCCACGCGCTGAAAATCGACGTGCAGGATCTCGTTGCGGAACGGGTGCATCTGCACGTCGCGCAGCAGCACTTTCGTCGCGGCGCCATCGAGCCTCATCGTCAGGATCGACGAATGGAAGGCCTCGTTGCGCAGCGCGTGGAAGAGCGCGTTGTGGTCGAGCTCGATCGGCGTCGGCCTGGCGGTGCCGCCGTAGACGATGCCGGGTGCCTTGCCGGCGCGGCGCATGCGGCGGGACGCGCCGCGACCTTCGGTCGCGCGCGGGAAAGCGGTGAATTCGATGGCCATGGAAAGCTCCGGTTGTCTGCGGCCTTCCGGGCGGTTTACCTATCCGCACCGGTCGTCCGCTGGGGTTGGCGACAACCGCCGGGAACGGGCGTCGGCCCGTCGGCGGGAAAGCTTTGAATTATATGCTGAAATGCGGTCCGGCCGCAATCAGTCCGTGAACAGCGACGACACCGACTCCTCATTGCTGATGCGCGTCATGGTCTCGGCCAGAAGCTGTGCGCAGGAGAGCTGGCGGATGTTCCTGCACTGCTGCGCCTCGGCCGACAGCGGGATGGTGTCGGTGACGACCACCTCGTCCAAGTCCGATTCCGCGATCCGGTCCACCGCCCCGCCGGAGAGCACGGGATGTGTGCAATACGCGACGACCCTCTTCGCACCCCGCTCCTTGAGCGCCGAGGCGGCCTTGCACAGCGTGTTCGCGGTGTCGACGATGTCGTCCATGATCACGCAGGCGCGCCCTTCGACGTCGCCGATGATGTTCATCACTTCGGCGACGTTGGCCTTCGGGCGCCGCTTGTCGATGATCGCGAGGTCCGAGTCGAGGCGCTTCGCGATCGCGCGTGCGCGCACCACGCCGCCCACGTCAGGCGACACGACGATCAGGTCCTCGTAGTTGCGCTTCCACAAGTCGCCGAGCAGGATCGGGGTAGCGTAGATGTTGTCGACCGGGATATTGAAGAACCCCTGGATCTGGTCGGCGTGAAGGTCCATCACCATCACGCGCTGCACGCCCACGGTGGAGAGCATGTCGGCGACCACCTTGGCCGTGATCGCCACGCGCGCCGAGCGCGGCCGCCGGTCCTGCCGCGCGTAGCCGAAGTAGGGGATCGCCGCCGTGATGCGCCCCGCCGACGCGCGTTTCAGCGCGTCGGCCATCACCATGATCTCCATGAGATTGTCGTTGGTCGGCGCGCAGGTGGACTGCAGGACGAAGACGTCGCGGCCGCGCACGTTCTCCATGAGCTCGACCATCACCTCGCCGTCGGAGAAGCGGTCGACCACGCAGCGGCCCAGGCTGATGTTCAGATGGCGGCACACGGCCTCCGCGAGCTTCGGGTTCGCGTTGCCCGCGAAGATGCGCATGCGCTCGAATGCCATGGTCGATCCGCCTTCCGTCCCTCGATCGGAGCCGTGCGAGTCTATCCGAAAACGGCCGCAAAAATGATCGCCGGAATCACGGCGGCCATCGTGCCATCGGGCGGTCAGTTGGCTGGGGAGGTAGGGATCGAACCTACGAATGCCGGAATCAAAATCCGGTGCCTTACCACTTGGCGACTCCCCAGCGGAAGGAACGCTGTTCTCCGACCGGATTATCGCGCGAACCCGGCCAGCGGATGACGCGCGAGCGTTCGCACCACGCGGCCTTCGCGGCCCGCGATCGCCGCGATCGCCTCGCTTTGCGTCGCGAACGCGGCGAACACGCACGCCCCCGAGCCGGTCATGCGGGCCTCGGGTAGCGCTGCGAGCGCGCCGGCGACCTCCGGGAATTTCGCGGCGGTCACGCCCGCAAGGTCGTTGCGGCCATAACCCTCGGAAAAGACGTTCATTTTCGCCGACGGCGTATCGCGTGTCAATTCTGGCGCGGCGAAGATGTCGGCGGTGCGCACGTGCACCGGCGGCGTGAGAAGCGCGAGCCAATGCGTCGGAAGCGTGACGGGCGTGAGCGCCTCGCCGATACCGCGCGCCACCGCATTCTGACCGCCGACGAAGAACGGGACGTCGGCGCCCAGGGTCGCGCCGAGCGCGGCAAGCCGCGCGCGCGGCCAGTCGACTCCCCAGATGCGATTGAGCGCGAGCAGCACGCTCGCCGCATCCGAGCTTCCGCCACCCAGCCCCGCGCCCAGCGGAATGCGCTTTGCAAGCGCGATGGTGACGCCCCGATCGATCGCCGCGGCGTCCCTGAGCGCACGCGCGGCGCGCAGCGTCAAGTCGTCGTCGATGCCTGCAACCGCGTGCGCGGCGGCCACGACGCCGTCCTCGCGCAGCGCGAGCGTGATCGAATCGGCGAGGTCGACCAGCGCGAACAGCGATTCGATGTCGTGATAGCCGTCACTGCGCCGCCCGGTGACGTGCAGGAAGAGGTTGACCTTCGCGGGCGCCGCGACGGTGAGCGTGCGCGTCACGGGCTTTGCGTGAAGCGGTCGATCGCGATGCGCACCTCGACCGGCTCGCTGCCTGGGTAGCGCATCACCACGCGCGAAGGTCGGCCGCCGCCGTCGTCCGCGTACGCGTAGACGATCTCCCAACCCTGCTGGCGCAGCACTTCCGGACGGCCTGCCGCGTCGCGCTCCACGTCGGAGGCCGCGCCCGCGTCGGGGACGCCCTGGATCCAGGAGGCGAGCCCATCGACCGGGATCGCAACGCCGAGCACCGCCTGCGTGAGCGCGCCCCAGTCGGCGTAGCCGGCGGGCGCCTCGTTGGGCCGCTCCACGCGCACGCCCGAGGCGTCGCGCCGCATGCGCGCGACGACCTGGCCGAGCGGTGTCGCGACGTCGAAGTCGTCGGCGGCCTGCGCGTGCCGCCACGCGAAGTGGACGGCGACCGCGTCGCTGCCGCGGCGCGCGGACAGGCGGCCGTCGGCTTCGAACGCCGACACGACGATCGCGGGCCCAGACGGCGTGGAAGGCGGCGCGGTCGCGCAGCCCGCAGCGAGCACGGCGGCGAGCGCGGCAGGCAGCGCGCGCACCGCGCCTCCGTTACTGCGCGAGGCGGCGAACCGTCTGGAGCAGCACTTCGTTGTCGGGCGTGACCTTGAGCTGCGACTGCCATACTTCCTGCGCGCGATCGTGCTCGCCCTTCGCCCACAGCACTTCGCCCAGGTGCGCTGCGATCTCGGCGTCCGGCCGCTCCTTCAGCGCGCGCCGCAGGTAATTCTCGGCGTCGGCATAGCGGCCGAGGCGGAACAGCGCCCAGCCCATGCTATCGAGGATGAACGGATCGTCGGGCGAAAGCTTGTTCGCGCGCTGGATGAGGTCGTAGCCCTCGGCGATGCGCGGCGTGCGGTCGACGAGGGTATAGCCCAGCGCGTTCAACGCCTGTGCATCGTCGGGCTTCAACTCCACGACCCGGCGCAGACGCGCCTCGGCGTCGTCGATCTTGTCGAGCCGCTCGGCGACCATCGCGGTGTCGTACAGCAGATCGGGCGAATCGGGATGCTCCTTGAGCGCCTGGACGAGCACCGCGTAGGCGCCTTCGTTGTCGTTGGCGTCGCGCAGGAGCTGCGCCTCGGCCTGGCGCACCTGCACGCGCTGCTCGATCGTCACCGCGGGCAGGTCGGCCAAGTACTTGCGCCCGTCGGCGACCTTGCCGAGCTTGCCCATCATCGCGGCTACGCGGAGCTTGGCGAGCCAGCCGCGCTCGCCTTCCGGCACGGCCTTGTAGCGCTCGATCGCTTCCTCGTAACGGCCCCTCTCCTCGCTGATCTGCGCAAGATAGAGCTCCACGGCGCCGTTGTCGCCGTAGTTGGCCTTCTTGAGGTCGGTGAAGAGCGATTCCGCGGTGTCCCAGTCCTTCATCTGCATCGAGATCACCGCGACGCCGAACTCGAACTCGCGGGAGGCGCGGTCGTTGTCCCAGAGCTTCTGGAACACCGCGCGCGCTTCGGCGTAACGCCGCTGCTCGACGTAAAGCTGCGCGAGCGCGCCGGTGGCCGCGCGCGCCTCCGGATTGGCCGCGCTGAACTGCGCGAGATAGGTGATCGCGTCGTCGGGGCGCTTGCGCGCGAGGATCTCGCCCTTGAGCAATGCGGCGCGCTCCCAGTCGGGCCGGAGCACGAGCGCGCGGTCGATCTCCTCGATGGCGACGGCGTCGGCGCTCGCCTCGGGAACCCCGCCGTTGTACGCGGCGAGCGCGACGGCGAAATGCGCCTCGGGGTTGTTCGGGTACGGCTTCGCGAGATCGCGCACGAGCTCGTAGACCTGCCGCCGGTCGAAGGCGTCGCCGGCGAGACGGTTGAGCTGCAGGAAGATCTCCCCCGGCCCGCGGTCGGTCAGCGCGGCGTCGGCGAGCGCCTTCTCGAGGCGCGCCTTCACTTCGCTGTCGTAAGTCACGTCGCCGCCCTTGCCGGCGCTGGTGGCCGCGAGCGCGGCGAGGATCTGCTTGGGGCGCTCGGCCGCCGGGTCGATCGACGCCCACAGCTTGGCGGACTCCTGAGCAAGGCCGCGCATGCGCGCCTCGAGCGCGACCTCGGCCGCTTTCCTTGCGAGCCGGGGGTCGCGCGATTCGCGCGCGGCCTCGTAATAGGCGCGCGCCGCGAGCGAGAGCTCGCCGCGCTGGCGCGCCACCTCGCCCAGGATCACGCGATAGAAGATGTCGGCGGTCAGTCCGCTTCCGGTGTCGTCCCGCGACGGCGCAGCGGGCGCCGGGGAGGCGCCTTGCGTATCGGACTGCGCGAAGGCGACCGACGCGGCGGTCAGGAGCGCGCCCGACACGACGGCGAGCGTGGCGCGGGCGAGGATCGAACGTGGGCTGGCAGAAAACGGCATAGGGACTCGCTGCGTACGGATGGGGGCAAAACCGCCTGAGACAAGGCGGGACACTCGGTCGATGTTAGGCTATATCCGGCAGCGCAACAAACGGGCCCGCGACCCTTCCATGCCCGAATTGCCCGAAGTCGAAACCACACGGCGAGGTGTGGCTCCGCACGTCGTCGGCCGAAAAATCGCGCGGCTCACCGTCTACGACCGGCGCCTGCGCTGGCCGGTTCCCGCGGATCTCGAAGATCGGCTCGCCGGCCGAAGGATCGATCGCGTCGATCGCCGGAGCAAGTACTTACTGTTTCGGATCGGAGCCGATACCTTGCTCGTGCATTTCGGCATGACCGGAAGCCTTCGGGTCTACCGAAAAGCTCCGCCGCGCAAGCCGCACGACCACGTCGACCTCGTGCTCGACGACGGCACGCTTCTGCGCTACCACGACCCGCGCCGCTTCGGCGCCGTGCTGCTCCTTGCGGAGCCCGCTTCGGCGCACCCGCTGCTCGCGCATCTCGGCCCCGAGCCTTTCGACGAGGCCTTCGACGCGGCGTACTTGTGGGCGGCGCTGCGCTCGCGCACGACCGCGATCAAGCTTGCGCTTATGGACAACGGAGTGGTCGTCGGCGTGGGCAACATCTACGCCAACGAGGCACTCTTCCACGCCGGCCTCCGGCCGACCGTCCCGGCGCGCAAAGTGTCGCGGCCGCGCATCGCGCGGCTGGTGGTGGCGGTGCGCACAGTCCTCGCCGCGGCGATCGACAAAGGCGGCAGCACGCTTCGCGACTACGTCGACGCCCGCGGCGAGCCGGGGGAAGCGCAGCTCGATTACTTCGTGTACGGCCGGGAGGGCGAGCCGTGCAAAGTCTGCGGGACCGCGATCCGCGTCAGGCGCCTAGGCGGCCGGGCGTCGTTCTTCTGCCCGCGTTGCCAGCGCTGACCGTTCGAACGCTGCCCGGCACGTGCCGACGCTGGCCGGCACGCCGACGGGCGGCCCGTCGTGGGGCGTCCCTCGTGCGCCAACCGCTTGTCCGGAAGGGCATATTTCGTGCTTGAAGGGCCATGCTACAGTTGCGCGGCCTTGCCGACGCGCCCAGCGAAGAGGCGCATAGAAACAACCGAAGGAGCGTCATGGTCCCCTCCCGCGACCTCGCGGCCCGCTTCGAGGCGTACAGCGATTGGCGTCGCCGGCTTTCCGCCGGGGTGCTGCGCCTGCACGAGTGGATGCAGGACCAGGAGCTCGCCGATCCGCAGGCGGACCTGCGCGTCCAGCAGCTTCTCGAGCGCCTCCACCAGGACAAGCTGATCGTCGCCTTCGTCGCCGAGTTCTCGCGCGGCAAGTCCGAGCTCATCAACGCGATCTTCTTCGCCGACTTCGGCCAGCGGCTGCTGCCGTCCTCGGCCGGGCGCACGACGATGTGCCCCACCGAGCTCCTGTACGACGCCTCGCGGCCGCCGTCGATCCGCCTCCTGCCGATCGAGACGCGGTTGAAGGACGCCACGGTTGCCGAGTTCAAGAACTACGCCGACGAGTGGGTCACCTTCGCACTCGATCTCTCCTCGGCCGAGAAGATGGGCGAGGCGCTGTCGCGCGTGTCGCAGGTGAAGCGCGTGCCCGTGGAGCTCGCGCGCAAGTACGGGCTGTACGGCGAAGGCGAGGACGACATCCTCGCGGCGCTCGAGCACGGCGACGAGGGCAGCGTGGACATCCCCTGCTGGCGGCACGCGGTGATCAATTTCCCGCATCCGCTGCTGCAGCAGGGGCTCGTGATCCTCGACACGCCCGGCCTGAACGCCATCGGCACGGAGCCCGAGCTCACGCTCAACCTCCTGCCCAACGCACACGCGCTCCTGTTCATCCTGGCCGCCGACGCAGGCGTCACCAAGACCGACCTCGAGGTGTGGAACCAGCATCTGGCCGGCGACGACCCGGCGACCAAAGCCGGCCGCCTCGTGATCCTCAACAAGATCGACGGGCTGTGGGACGACCTCAAGTCGGACGCGGACATCGAGCGCGAGATCGACCGCCAGGTCCGCACGACCGCGCACATGCTGAGCATCCCGGTGTCGCAGGTCTACGCGACGTCCGCGCAGAAAGCGCTGCTCGCGAAGGTCAACGGCGACGACGCGCTGCTCGCGCGAAGCCGCCTCCCGGCGCTCGAAGCGTCGCTGTCGCAGAGCCTGATCCCGGCCAAGCGCGACATCGTGGGCGCGGCGTCGCAGGCCGAGGTACGCGCGCTTTCGGCGAACGTGCGTGCGATCCTCGAGGCGCGCGTGGCGGGCGTGAACGAGCAGCTCGTCGAGCTCACGGCGCTGCGCGGCAAGAACCAGGACGTGGTCGGCCACATGATGGAGCGCGTGCGCCAGGAGAAGGAGCTCTTCGAGCGGGGCCTCGCGCGTTACACGGCGCTGCGTAACGTGTTCACGCAGCAGACCAACGACCTCTTCGACCACATCGGCCTCGAGGCGCTGCGGGCGAACGCCGGCCGCACGCGCAGGCACATCGAGGACAGCCCGTTCACGCGCGGCGTACGCGGCGCGATGAACGACTTCTTCCGCCAACTCCACGGCGACTTCGCGGCGGCGGCGCGGCAGTCGGCGGAGATCCACGACATGATGCGCGCGATGTACGCGCGCTTCGCGAAGGATCACGGCCTCGAGGCGTTCAACCCTCCGCCTTTCTCCGTGCTCAAGTACCAGAAGGAGATCGAGCGGCTCGAGCGCGCGTACAACACGCACTTCAACACGCTGTGGAACATGGTGAGCAAGGCGAAGTTCGCGCTCATGAAGCGCTTCTTCGAGACCATCGCATCGCGCGTGAAGCACGTGTACGTGGTCGCCAACCGCGACGCCGAGGCGTGGCTCAAGGCGGTCATGTCGCCGCTCGAGACGCAAGTGCGCGAGCATCACCTGCAGCTTCGCCGGCGGTTGGACAGCATCAAGCGCATCCACCGCGCGAGCGACGAGCTCGAGGAGCGGATCGAGGAGTTGACTCACCAGGCGGAGGCGGTTCGGGCGCAGATCCGCGGTTTGGACGCGAAAGTCGCGGACATCGACGCCGTCGTCGACGCGCCCGACAATCTGCCGCGCGCGGCCAATGCCTGACGCCAAACGGCGACACTTTTCCCTATGAAATGTAGGACGGAAAATTTTTGGCGGGGCGCAATCGCCTGATTTTCCGCAGTAACGTAGGACAAACGGTAGTTTTTCGTAGGTCGCAGGAACCTGCGGGGCGCTTAAGCTGTCCTATAATTGCGGTATTGCCCATTTTTGCCCATTCCCGCCCGGCCACAAACCGGGGATAGATCATGCGATTTCGTCTTTTCGTAGGCGCCTTGTGCGCAGCATTCTCCCTGTGCGCCGCCGCCGCCATCCCCGCGACTGAGCAGACCACGGTAGTCGAGTTCTACAACGCGACGCTCGATCACTATTTCATCACCGCAGACGCCAAGGAGATCGCCGATCTCGACAGCGGCGTGCATGCCGGGTGGGTCCGCACCGGCTACAAGTTCGCGGTGATCAAGGCGGGAAGCACGTATGCGGGCACGTCGCCCGTGTGCCGCTTCTACAGCCCGGTCCCCACCATCGATTCGCACTTCTACTCGGCCAAGCCGTCCGAATGCGACGACGTGAAAACGAAGTTCCCGGACACGTGGCAGTTCGAATCGGCCGAGGTGTTCCGCGCGTTCCTGGTCG
>DATJXV010000073.1:0-36041 GCA_035499955.1 Casimicrobiaceae bacterium | reverse complement strand
TTGACGTGGGTGAGCTTAAGGCGATCGGCCACACCGGTCTCGTGCGCCACGATCATCACCTTGCGCACATAGGGCGAGACGGGCCCGTACTTGAGCTCCAAGCTTTCCTCCAGGACCGCTCTTGTCGAAAGGCGGTGCGTCGCAACGAGCGAGTGTAGGCCGAATCGCCCGCGGCGGCGACATCGGCTGCGGCTGCGCCGTGCGATAAGCACCTTTGCAGCCGGCGCAAGGCTTCGCCCGAACGGGTTCTCACGGCGGGTGCCACCTGCTATAAGGCCGCATGAACCGAATCGACCTCACCGGCCGCGTGGCCGTCATCACGGGCGGCTCCGGCGGCATCGGTCTGGCGACGGCGCAGCGCATGGGCGCGTCCGGCGCGACGGTCGTGCTGTGGGACCGCGATGCCGCGAGCCTCGAACGCGCACGCGCCGTGCTGCCGGCGGCGCTCACGTTCGCGCTCGACGTCACCGACGAGGACGCCGTGGCGCGCGCGACCGAGGGCACGATCGCGCAATGCCGGCGCATCGACATCCTGGTGAACGCGGCGGGCGTCACGGCCCCCAAGACGACGGTGCTCGAAGCCACGCTCGCCGAGTGGCGGCACATCTTCGACGTCAACCTCATCGGCAGCTTCCTCGTGAGCCGCGCGGTCGGCCGCCATATGGCCGCTGCGGACTACGGCCGAATCGTCAACCTGGGGTCGATCGCGGGCAAGGAAGGCAACCCGTTCAGCGCCGCGTACTCGGCGTCGAAAGCGGCGGTCATGTCGCTCACGAAGTCGATGGCGAAGGAGCTCGCGAAGACGGGGATCCGCGTCAACTGCGTGGCGCCGGCGATCGTCGCTACGAAGAGCCTCTACCACGACATGCCGGAGGAGATGCGAAAGCTCTGGGTGTCGCGCGTGCCGATGGGCCGGCCCGGCAGGCCCGAGGAGGTTGCGGCCATGATCGCGTGGCTCGCGAGTGAGGAGTGCTCGTTCAGCACGGGCGCCGTGTTCGATCTCTCGGGCGGGCGGGCGACGTACTGATGAGCGAACCTTCCGTTCTCGCCGGCTGCCGCGTCATCGACCACGCCGAGTTCATCACGGGGCCGTACACCGCGATGCTGCTCGCCGACATGGGCGCCGACGTGATCAAGGTCGAGCGGCCCGGCGGCGGCGACCCGTTCCGCAGCTTCGAGGAAGGGTTGTACGGACCGCAGTTCCAGGCGTTCAACCGCGGCAAGCGCAGCATCCAGCTCGACCTCGGCCTTGCAGGCGACCGCGATGTCATGTGGCAGCTGCTGGACGGGGCCGATGTCTACATCCAGAACTTCCGGCCGGGCGTGATCGAGCGATTGGGCTTCGGCGCCGAGGAGGCGATGCGGCGCAACCCGAGGCTTGTGCACTGCTCGATCTCCGGCTTCGGCGCGGACGGTCCCTACGCCGATCGCCCCGCGTACGACACGGTGGGGCAGGCGCTGTCGGGCTACTTGAGCATGTTCGTTTCGGCCGACGTGCCGCGCATCGTCGGACCCGCGACCGCCGATTCCGTGACCGGCCTTTACGCCGCCTGCGGCATCCTGGGCGCGCTCCTCGCCCGTCATGCGACCGGCAAAGGGCGCAAGGTGGAGGTCGCCATGACGGCGGCGATGGCGCACTTCTCGATCGAGCAATATCACCGCTACTTCGTGACCGGTGTGGTCCCGGGCACGACCGATCGCGGCCGCGTGTCGCAGTCTTTCGCCTTCGCGTGCGCAGACGGCGCGCCGATCGCGATCCACCTGTCCTCGCCCGCGAAGTTCTGGGAGGGTTTCGTCAAGGCGATCGATGCCCCCGCGATCGCGGGCGACCCGCGCTTCGCCACCCGCATGGGCCGCGTGAGAAACCACGAGGCGCTCGAAGCGGCGCTGCGCCCGGTCTTCGCGGCGCGTCCGCGCGAGGAATGGCTGCGCCGCCTCGCCGCGGCCGATGTCCCCCACGCGCCGATTCACGACTTGAAGGAAGCGCTCGCGGATCCGCAGATGCGTCACCTCGACGTCGAGCGGACGCTCCCGCATCCGACGCAAGGCGCCGTGCGCACGCTGCGCTCCCCGATCGGCTTCGACGGCGCGCGCCAGGACGGCATCTCGCCGCCGCCGGCGCTCGACGAGCACGGCGCGGCGATCCGCCAGGCGCTTGCCCGCGGCAAGCGCTAGCGCTTGGTCGCGCAGCCGTCGTAGGTCGTCTTGCCGCTCTCCTCGATGAATGCCGTGTTGCCTTTGTTCCAGAAGACGAAGCTTTCGTCGGCGTTCGCGTAGCGCGCGCCGGAGCCCGACCGCGTTTCGGCAAGCGACATCGACCGGCCGTCGGAGAGCTTGAGATCGACGGTGTCGATCGTGCCGTTGACGAACGTGGCGTCGATCGACTTGTCGCCGCTGCAGGCGAAGCGCGCCTTGATGACGCTCGGCGTAGGCGGGGCGGCGGCCGCACGCGCGCAGGTGCCGTCGAAGTAGGCCTGCGCGTCGCAGGTCCTGCCGGCGAACGCGCACGTGCCCTTCTCGGCGGCGGTGTTGCTCGCCGCGGTCACGCGGTACCTCCCGCCCGTGATGGCGCAATAGCGCGCCGCGGGCGTGACGAAGCCCGTGACCTTGATGCCGCCCGTGCGGCACTCGCCGCGCATCATCGCCCACTCCTCGCACTGCAGGTTCTCGGCGAACGCGCATACGCCGAACTCCCCGCCCGCGCCGTTCTTCTCCATCGTGATGCGTCCGCCCTTGTCGATGCAATTCTGCGACGCGGGATTGGCGAGCGTGGGACGGGAAGGCGCCGGAACCTGCGCGTGGGCGGGAAGCGCCAGCTGTGCGGCAATCGCCAGCAGCGATGCGGCTGATCGTGGTGTCAAGGAAGACTCCATGGTCTGAAGCGGGCGGCGAGCACTTACGCGAAGCCGAACAGGCGCGCCGGCGTACGCCACAGCACGTCGGCGCGATCCGAAGGATCGGGAAGCCAGCGTGCGAGGTTGCCGAGCACGGGACCGTAATCCATGCGCCGATCCATGCGCAGGAAGGGCCAGTCCGAGCCCCACACGCAACGCTTGGCCGTGAACGCCTCGACGAGCGCTATCGCGAAGCGGTCGCAGCTCGCCCCGCGCGCGGCCGCGTTGACGAAACGGAACGGGCCGGAAAGCTTTACGTGATGGCCCTCGCGCCCGAATTCGACCAATGCCGCGAAGCCCGGTTGGTCGATGCCGCGCGCTGCGTCCGGGCGCCCGCAGTGATCGAAGAGTAGGGGCAGGTTGGCGGCACGGAGCGCGTCGCGCGCCTGGTGCAGCTGGTCCCCCTCGCATTGAACTTGAACGAGCCATCCCATTTCGCGCATCGCGGCGTAGAGCCGCGGCAGCGCGGGATCGTCGAGGACGCGCACGCCGTCGGTGATGAGGTCGAGGCGCGCGCCGATCACCCCCGCATCCGCGAGCTCCGCCAGCGTGCGGTCGCTGGCGTCCGGCCGCACGCGCGCGATGCCCTTGAAGCGGCCTTGGCTCCCGCGCAGCGCCGCGATCATGCAGCGGTTGTCGTAGCCGTAGCCGCTCGTGGGGTTGACGAGCAGCGCGTGCGTGAGACCGTGCGCGGCGAGCACTGCGGCGAGGTCGGCCGCCGAGCCGGCCTCGTGCGCGGGCGGGCGGTAGGCCGCGTCGGCCGCATACGGAAAAAGCGTAGTATCGAAGACGTGGCAGTGCGAGTCGACGCCTTGGCTCACGGGCGCGCAGTCCATGGGTGATCGAGCGTTGGCGGGGAGCATAGCAATGAACACCGCATCGTTGAAGCTGCGGCCGCTTACACCGCGCCTCGGCGCGGAAGTGATCGGCGTCGATCTCGCACGCGGCGTGGACGACGAGACGTTCCGCGCGCTCTACGACGCGTTCCTTCGTCACCAGGTGCTGGTGTTCGGCCCGCTGGAGCTGCCGCCGGCGGCTCAGGTTGCGTTCGCGCGGCGTTTCGGCGAAGTGCAGGTCCATGTCATGAACCAGTACCACGCCGACGGCTTTCCGGAGTTGTACCGGCTGTCGAACCTCGACGAGAACGGCAAGCCGAACGGCCGCCACCCCGACAAGGGCACGCTCGCGTGGCACACCGACGGCTCGTGGAAGCGCATCACCGGGCAGGCGACGATCATCTACGGCGAGGTCGTCGCGGGCGAGGGCGGGCAGACGCACTTCTGCGACATGTACGGCGCGTACGAGCGTCTGAGCGGGGCATGGAAGGCGCGCATCGACGGCCTGCGCGCCGTCCACAATCTCGACTTTTCGCGCACGCGGCGCCACGGCGAGGACCCGATGACCGAGGCGCAGAGGGCGCAGACGCCGCCGGTCGACCATCCGGTCGTGCGCACCCATCCGGAGACGGGGCGCGACTGTCTCTACCTTGGCGATCATGCGGAGTACATCGTGGGCATGCCCTACGACGAAGGCCGTGCGCTCATCGAGGCGTTGAACGCCCTCGCCATCCACCGCGACCTCACGTACGAGCACCGCTGGCGCGTGGGGGAGCTCATCGTGTGGGACAACCGCTGCCTGCTGCACCGGGCCACACCGTACGACCCGGCAACCCATGGGCGCGTTGTCCGGCGCTGCACCGTGCTCGGGGAGGCCCCGCACCGGGTCGGGACCCCGGCATTCGCCGGGGCGCGCTGACCCGCTCGGCAGCCCGGCGCGGCAGGCACCGATTTTGCTGCGGCTGCAGGCGGCCGCCGTTGGCAACCTTCCTGGACGAGGGCAAGCGACGCGCGGCGGCAGCTAAACGAACCGAATTTCCGGTATTTGCCCGGGATCCGGCACGCGTCGTGTCGACGGGAGTGGGCAATGTTCTACCGCGTTGTGATGCAGGGCCGCACGCTGGGGGGTGCGGATGTCGCCGCCGTAAAGCGCGACTTCGTCAGGGTGACCGGGCTGCCCGCCAAGGTGGCCGAGGACATGTTCGGCGGCATGCCGAAGGTCATCAAGCGCCAGGTCGCACAGTCGGATGCGGAGCGCATCGCTGCGACGCTGCGCGCAATCGGCGCCGCGGCGATCGTCGAGCGCGAGCTCGCGGGGTCGGAGGACAAGACGCCCGAGGGCATCCGTATCGTCGCCACCCCGCTCAATGCCGGGCCGCCCACGGTCATTCCCGGCATGGAACCCCTGGCCGAGCAGCCGGCCCCCAAGTCCAAGGCGCTGCGCCTGTTGGGCGCGCTGGCGCATCGCTGGCCGCTCATCGCCGGCGCGGCGGCCGTGGTCGCGGCCGCCGTCCTGCTCGCGCCGTACGCCGACGAATGGCTGACGAAGATGCGCCGGGCGCCGGCACCCGCCGCCGTGGCGAAGGCCTCGGCTGCGCCGGCGGAAGCCGTCCTGCAGGCCCCGGCGCTCAGCCCGACGCTTCTGCAGGGCCCGTGGCGCTGCGTGGACCAGCGGACGGGCGTGTCGACCTACTGGAGCTACAGCCCCGACGGCATCCTCATCTTCCACGGCGACGTGCTGAGCGACCGTCCGGCGCCGCGCACCTCGAGCACGCCGACCCTGTGGAAGCTCGACGGCCGCCGACTGCTGCACACGTTCGATCAACACGCGCCCGAGACCTACGCCGTGACCGAACTCACGCTCACGCGCCTGCGCTACGGAAACGAGCGCGGGCTCGATATCGCGTGCCGACGCCCGTGAGGGGCTGACTGCGTTCACCCGGAAGCGGGCGCTACGCGAGCCTGCGACAATGACCGACGAGCGGTCAAGCGGGGTGACTTCATGAGAATTGGTGTTGCGGCCGAGACGAAACCCGGCGAGCGGCGCGTGGCGCTCGTTCCGCGCGACGTGCTTTCGCTCTCGACCGACGGCCAACAGTTGAGCATCCAGTCGGGAGCCGGTTCGGGCACGGGCTACTCCGACGACGACTATCGCGACGCCGGCGCACGGGTGGTCGATGCGGATCAGGTTTGGCAGAACGATCTCGTCGTGAAGGTGAAGGAGCTCCAGGACGTGGACTTCGCGCACGTCGTTCCCGGTCAGGCGGTCTTCGGATATCACCACCTCACAGGCCACCCGGCCCATGCGCGAAGGCTCTTGGCGAGCGGCATCACGGCGATCGCCTACGAGGCTGTTCGCGACGCGTCAGGTGGCTTTCCGCTCCTCGCCCCGATGTCGGTCATCGCAGGACGCATGGCGGTGCGGGTCGCCGCGCGTGCCCTGGGTCGGGTTCCGCGCGACGTCCTGGTTCTCGGTGCCGGACATGCCGGCAACTCGGCAGCCGATGCGGCGCGCGCCGCGGGCGCTCGGGTCACGCAACTTCGCCGCGCCACCGCCACCGCGGAAGCCGTGGAGCGCTCGGCCCTGCAGGCCGACCTCGTCGTGGGCGCGGCTTTCACGGCGGGAGAGCGCACACCGAAGCTGCTGCCGCGCCCGCTCGTGGCGCGGATGAAGCGGGGATCGATGATCGTGGACATTTCCATCGAGGAAGGCGGTGTTGCGGAGACCTCGCGCGCGACGAGCCACGTCGATCCCACCTACGTCGAGGAAGGCGTCATCCACTATGCGGTGCCCAATATGCCCTCGGCCGTTCCGCGCGAGGCGGCGGAAGCGATCTCGGCCGCGGTGATGCCCTACGCACGGGCACTCGCGAGCAAGGGCATCGCCCTCGCCCTGCTCCAGGATGCGGGGCTTCGTGCCGGCGTCCTTGCTTGGAGGGGCCGATGCAACCAACAAGGCCTCGCACGCGAAGCGGGCGTGCCCTACGCACCGGTGTCGGACCTGGAACTGCGCGCCTTGAACCAGGTCTCGGCGGATGGGCGACCCGGCGCTTCTGGCTGCGGCGGGTGATGAATTCCTCCAAGACGCGCGTAACCACTGCTTTCTTGGTCTCAAGCCCAGACTACAGGTCCCTTTTCCGCGTACCACGCGGCCACTTGCGCGGCCAACGCGGCCTCGACGTGGCTACGCTTCAACTTCATCGTCGGGGTAAGACAGCCGTTCTCGATCGACCATGGTTCGCGCGCCACCACCAGCATGTGCAGCCGCTCGAATGTCGCGAGGTCCTGGTTCACGTCGTGCAGTAGCTTGCCGAGTTCAGCGTCAACGCGTGCACGCAGCGCAGGGTCACCGAGTTGCGGACGCAGGGGCTCGGCGAGCACGACAATCGCGTAAGGCGCCGGCTGGCCGACACCCGAGACCATGGCCAGTTCCACCATCGGGTGCGCATTCAGGCGATGCTCAATCGGTGCGGGGGCCACGTATTCCCCCTTTGCGGTCTTGAATTGGTCCTTCACGCGTCCGGTGATTCTCAGCTGGCCATCGGCACGCTGCAGCCCGAGGTCGCCCGTGCGGAAGAATCCGTCTTCGGTAAAGCTCGCGGCGTCCAGGTCGGGGCGCTTGTAGTAGCCGACCAGTTGCCCGGGCGATTTGATCAGCACCTCGCCATCTTCGGCGATGCGCACCTGGACACCTGGAAACGGCACACCCACATGGCCGAGCAAATTCGCGTCCTCGGTGGTGCGGTGCGAGTAACCGAGGTCCTCGGTCATCCCATATCCTTCGAGCAGATTCAGGCCCAAGCGTCGGTACCAATCGAGGAGTTCACCCGGGATCGGCGCCGAGCCGCTCGCGGCTATGCGAACCTCATCCAGTCCCAATCCCGCGAGCACCTTGCGCCCGACTTCCGTTGCGATGGCAGGGTCGTCCAGCATGGCGTCGAGCTCATGAGCCGGCATCGTCAGGAAGACACCCTGCTGGAATTTGAGCCACAGTCGCGGCACCGAAACAAACACGGTCGGTCGGGCGCGCTTGACATCCTCCATGAAAGTCGCGAGCGACTCGGTAAAGAAGACACGCCCGCGCCCTTCGACAAAGGTGCAGCACTCGACCACCGCGCGTTCGTACACGTGGGCCAACGGCAGGTACGAAAGCACTCGCCGCTCGACATTCTCGGGAAGGCGGGTATGCGCGTCGCTGATTCGAAGCTCGGAAGTGCGCGTGATGTTGCGGAAAGTCTGCATGACCCCTTTGGGCCTTCCGGTGGAGCCCGACGTGTAAAGCAGCATCGCCAGGTCGTCCGCGCCGCGTGACGGACGACCGCCCAGCGGCTCGGTTCGCGCGACGATCGCGTCCCATGTCTCGAAGTCGGTCCGGGGCGCGAGCGGAAACGCGATGCAGGGCAACCCATCGGGCAGCGCCACGGCCTGCTGCTCCCAGGTATCGAGCTTGCCCACGAACAACAGGCTTGCCTCGCTGTGCTCGAGCACGTAGCGCACATTCGTGGCGCTTTCGGTGGGAAAGATCGCCACCGTGATGCCGCCTGCCATCCATATGGCCAGCTCGGCCATGAAAAAGTGGGCGCAATTCTTGGACAGGACAGCGATGCGCGCACCGGGCCCGAAATCGCGGCTCTTCAGGTGTGCCGCCATGCGACGCGCCTCATCCAACATCCGGTGCCAGGTGTATTCGACCACTCGGCCACCGCCGACAGGTTGGACGAGGAGCACGTCGCCAGGTTGTGCGGCCTCGTGGTCGTAAACGTAATCCAGAATCAGCTTGGGATCGTGCATGGCAGGGTAGTTGGCGCACATGAGACGACCTCGGCACGTGCGCCGCGTGTGCACTGACAACGCCTCCTAGGCCAATTTGCCCACCGATCTGCGGGTGCCGCGCCGCAATGGATCGAAGACGGTCGTGATCGCATGACGCTAGAATGCCGAGCCGCCTCGATAATCTACTGGACTGACTGAGCACACACAACATCAATTGAATGAACGACTTGTCGCATCGATTTTGTGTTGCGCCCATGATGGACTGGACGGACCGGCACTGCCGGTTCTTCCTGCGCCAGATCTCGCGCCGCGCCCGCCTGTACACGGAGATGGTGACGGCGCCTGCGCTGATGCACGGCGACGTGCCGCGCCATCTCGACTTCGATCCCGAAGAGCATCCGCTCGCGCTTCAACTCGGCGGCAGCGACCCGGCCATGCTGGCGCGCGCGGCGAAGCTGGGCGAGCGATGGGGCTACGACGAGATCAACCTCAACTGCGGGTGCCCGTCGGAGAGGGTACAGACCGGTAGCTTCGGCGCGTGCCTCATGGCCGAGCCCGCGCTCGTCGCGCAGTGCGTGGCGTCCATGCGCGATGCGGTCGCGCTGCCGGTGACCGTGAAGCACCGCATCGGCCTCGACGCGGGCGAGGAGTACGGATTCGTGCGCGACTTCGTCGGCGCGGTGGCGCAGGCGGGCTGCGACGTGTTCATCGTTCACGCTCGCAACGCCGTATTGAAAGGGCTTTCGCCGAAGGAGAATCGTGAGGTGCCGCGCTTGCGCTACGAGGTCGTGCACCGCTTGAAGCGCGACTTTCCGGCGCTCACGGTGGTGATCAACGGCGGGCTTGCCGATTGGACGGCGGTGGAGCGCGAGCTCGATCGAGTCGACGGGGTCATGCTGGGCCGCGTCGCCTATCACGATCCGATGTTCCTCGCGCCCGTGGACTGGCGACTGTTCGGCGACGACGCCGCACCGCCGACGCGCGAGACGGTCCTGCGCGCGATGCTGCCGTACGCGGCACGCGAGCGCGCGCGAGGCGTGCCGTTGCGCACGATCGTCCGCCACATGCTCGGCTTGTACCATGGACGGCCCGGCGGCCGCCGCTTTCGCCAGATGCTCTCCGACAACGCGACGCTCAGGGACGCCGGTCCCGAGCTTCTGGAGGAGGCGCTCGAAGCCGTCGAGCCAGCGTTGAGCGAAGCCTAGTTTCCTAGTGCGCGCCGCCCGCGTCGGCGCCTCCGCGCGTCCGCTTGGTCAGCCAGATGAGCGGAAGCAGGGCGAGGAAAATGAGCGCCGACGCGTAGAACACGTCGTCGGCGGACAAGACGTACGCCTGCGCCCAGACGACGCGGTCGAGGCTCGCCATCGCCTGCGAAGCACTCATGCCGGCGCCCTGCATCGACGACATCGCCTGGTTCATCGCCGCGTTGCCCTGGTTCGCAGCCTCGACGAGGTACGCGTGGTGCATGATCGCGCGGTTGTCCCAGACCGTCGTGGATATCGAAGTTCCGAACGCGCCGGCCGTGATGCGCGCGAAATTGGACAGGCCCGAGGCGCTGGCGATCCTGTCGGGCGGCAGGCCCGACAGCGTGATCGACACGAGCGGAATGAAGAAGCACGCGACCGCGGCGCCCTGGAGGATGGTCGGGATCATGAGCGTCCACGTGTCCACCTGCACGTTGAAGCGGGAGCGCATGTAGCTCACGATCGCGAAGAGCAGGAACGCCACGGATGCGGTGAGGCGCGGATCGATGCGCGTGATCGTGCGCCCGACGATGGGCGACATGATGACGGCCAGGAACCCGACGGGGGCCAGCACGTAGCCGGCCTCGGTCGCCGTGTAACCCATCTGGGTCTGCAGCCACAGCGGCAGGAGCACGACGGCGCCGAAGAACACGCCGTAGGCGATCGACATCGCGAGCGCGCCCACGGTGAAGTTGCGCCCCGCGAAGAGCGTAAGGTCGACGACAGGGTGCTCCTCGTTCAACTCCCAGATCAGGAAGAAGACGAAGCCGATCACGGCGACCACCGCGAGGGTCACGATCTGGCCGCTTGCGAACCAGTCGAGCTCCTTGCCCTTGTCGAGCATGATCTGCAGCGCGGCGATCCACACGACGAGCAGTCCGAGGCCGACGGCATCGATCGGCAGCTTTCGCGTGACCGACTCGCGGTCGCGGTAGATCGAGTACGTGACGTACATCGCGGCGGCGCCGACCGGGATGTTGATGAAGAAGATCCATGGCCACGAATAGTTGTCGGTGATCCAGCCGCCGAGCAGCGGCCCCGCCACCGGCGCGACCAGCGTGGTCATCGACCACATCGCGAGCGCGGTGCCCGCGCGCTGGCGTGGGTAGCTCGAAAGCAGGAGCGCCTGCGACAGCGGGATGAGCGGCCCGGCGACCAGGCCTTGCAGCACGCGGAAGGCGATGAGCGACTCGAGGTTCGGCGCGAGGCCGCACAGCCATGAGGCGAAGATGAACAGGAGCGTGGAGGCACAGAACAGGCGCACCTGGCCGAAGCGCACGGTGAGCCAGCCGGTGAGCGGCACGGCGATGGCGTTGGCCACCGCGAACGAGGTGATGACCCACGTGCCCTGGCTCGTGCTCACACCGATATCGCCGGAGATGGCGGGGATCGACACGTTCGCGATCGACGTGTCGAGCACGATCATGAACGTCGCGGCGGCGAGCGCGATCGTGCCCGCGACGAGCTTCCCGCCTTTGAGCGGGGGCGCCACGGCCGCGGCAGTCGGCGCGGACGCGCGCCGCGGCGCGGACGCGCGCCGCGGCGCGGACGCCGATGAAGGAGTGGCTGCGCTGCTCACGCGGGATCGCTAGAGCATCGCGCGGGCGCGGTTCGCGGCGTCGGAGCCGTGCTGCACCGTGGCCGCGTTCGGCGCGGCCGGCAGCTTGGCCACAGGCGCCTTTTCCGCCTTCGCCGGCGCGCGGCCCAGGTTGACGGCGATCGTCTCGCGCACCAGCGCGTCGGCTTCTTCGGCGTTGCGCTCGAACGCGTTGGTCGCGTACGCCGTGTTCGCGCGCGGCGCGTCGGCGAGCGCGCCGCCGGAGGTGTCCGCGACGTTCACGCTGACTTCCGTCGACAGCCCCACGCGAAGCGGGTGCTGCGCGAGCTCGGCGGGGTCGAGCGCGATGCGCACCGGCACGCGCTGCACGACCTTGATCCAGTTGCCGGTCGCGTTCTGCGCGGGCAGGAGCGCGAACGCGCTGCCCGTCCCCACGCCGAGGCCGGCGACCTTGCCGTGGTACACGATCGACGTGCCGTACGCGTCCGCGGTCAGCGTCACGGGCTGCCCGATCCGCATGTGGCGAAGCTGCAGCTCCTTGAAATTGGCGTCGACCCAGACCTGATCGAGCGGCACGATCGACATGAGGGGCGCGCCCGGCGCAATGCGCTGGCCGACTTGCACCGTGCGCTTGGCGACGTAGCCCGACACCGGCGCGGGCAGCACCGTGCGTGCGTAGTCCAGGTATTGCTCGCGCAGCTTCGCCGCCGCGCGCTCGACGTTGGGATGCGTCTCCACGGTGGCGCCGTCGGTCAGCGCGCGGCTCGTGGCGAGCTGCTGCTGCGCGGCGACCAGCGCCGCTTGCGCCGCCGCGAGCGCGGCGGCCGCGTTGGACACGCCGGACTGCGCGTGGTTGAGCTCCTCGCCGCTGACGGCGCCCGACGAAACGAGCACCTGACGTCGGTTCAGATCGTCCTGCGCCTTGGCGAGGTCGGCGCGGGCGCGCGCGACTTCCGCTTCGCGCAAGGTCACGTTAGCCGAGCCGGTCGCGTTGGTCGTGTAGAGCGAGCGCACTTCGCGCACCGTCTGCGCGAGCGCGGCCTGCGCCTGCGCCACCGCGACTTCGGCGTCCGAGCGGTCGAGCGCCACGAGCGGCGCGCCCGCCTTCACGAAGTCGGTATCGTCGGCGTTGACCGCGATGACCGTGCCCGAGACCTGCGGCGTGATCTGCACCAGATTGCCCTGCACGTAGGCGTCGTCGGTGCGCTCGAAGTTGCGAACGTCGACGTACCAGTAGACGAGATAAGCGAGGCCGGCGACGGCGAAAGCGCCCCCCGCCATGCCGAGCAGCTTGCCGCGCCGGCGCTTGGGCTTCTTGGCTTCGAGATCGTCTTCGTTCATTGCGCTTACTCCTGCCGCGTCGCGGCGAGCTTCGGGTACGCGGGATCCGCGTAGCCGCCGCCCAAGGCGCGGGCGAGATTGACGTCGAGCTCGAAGGCGCGGGCCCTGAGATCGACGTTGAGACGGTCCTGCTCGAGCTGCTGCGTCTGCGCGGCGAGGACCGTGAGGTAGTTGCCGAGGCCGGCGCGGTAACGGATCACCGCGAGGCTGTACGCCTCGTCGGTGGCCGTGCGCGCCTTCGCCTGCTCCTCCGACGTGCGGGCGAGGCCGCGGATCGACGTGACGGCGTCGGCCAGATCGTGCACCGCGTCGACCACCGTCTGGTTGTACGTCGACACGGCGAAGTCGGCGTCCGCCTCGCGTCCCTGCAGGTTGGCGTTGAGCCGTCCGCCCTCGAAGATCGGCAGGTGGATCGCGGGACCGACGCCGAAAATCGAGCTCGCGCCGAGCAGCAGGTTCGACAGCCCGAGCGAGCTCAAGCCCGCGAACGCGACCACGTTGACGTTGGGATAGAACTGCGCGCGCGCCACCTTGATGTCCTCGCGCGAGGCGTCCACGCGCCAGCGCGAGGCGGCGATCTCGGGCCTGCGGCCGAGAAGATCGAGCGGGATCGACGAAGGAAGCTGCGCGGCCGGCGCCGACGGCGCCGCGGCTGCGATGCCCTCGCCGCGCGCAGGACCCGCGCCGACCAGTGCCGCCAGGCGATTGCGCGCGACGCCGATCGCGTCGTCGTATTGCGCGAGCTGCGTGCGCACCGTGCCGAGCGCGGCTTCCGCCTGGCGCACCTCGACCTTGGTGTCGAGGCCCGCCGTGAAGCGCTCGTTGGTGATCCGCACGATGTCCTCGCGCTGGACGATGGCGCTGCGCGAACAGCCGCTGCAGGTCGAAGTAGGCGCGCGCGATGGTCGTGGTGAGCGTCAGGCGCGCGGCCTGCTCCTCGGCGGACGCCGCTTGCGCCTGCGACAGCGCGGCGCGCAGGGCGGCGCCGTTCTTGTCCCAGAAGTCGATCTCCCAGCTCGCGTCGAGCGCGAGGCGTGCGTCGGTCTGCCAGGTGCCGCCGAGCGGCGGCGGGAAAATGTAGTTCTCGGAGAACCGCTGGTACGTCGCGGTCGCGTTACCGGCGACTTCGGGCAGGAGCGCTGCGCGCGCGACGCCGGCCGCCGCGTTGGCGCGGGCGATGCGGGCGCGGGCGGCGGCGAGCGTGGGGCTGCCGGCCAGGCCGTCGGCGATCAGGGCGTCGAGCTGCGGATCGTCGTAGCGGCGCCACCAGTCGTCGCGCGGCCATTCCACCGCCGTTGCCGTTCCACCCAGCGCGGCCACGGGAACTTCGGTCTGCGGCGCGGCTTCGCGGTCGACGGTGGCGCAACCCGCCAACGCCACGACCGCGACGGCGACGGCGACGGATCGAAAGCGAGTGAAGGTCTCGTTCACTGGGGACCGCCTGGGGAAAATGGACGTCAGGGCCGCTCGGCGTTGGCCAGCAGGCGGCGCAGCAAGTCCTTGAGCGTCTCGAATTCCTCGCGCGTGAAGCCGCGCAGGAGGTTGTTGGACACGCGCGCAAGCCCGAAGGGAATCTCGCGGCACAGCTTCTCGCCCTCGGGCGTGAGCGCGAGCTGCATGACGCGGCGGTCGTTGGGACACGGTGTGCGCCTGACCAGGCCCTTGGCTTCGAGGCGGTCGAGCATCCGCGTCACCGCACCGGTATCGACGCAGCCCCAGCGCGCGATCTCCGCGGCCGTGGTACCGATGCCGTGATGGATGAGCAGCAGCGGACCCCATTGCACGCCGGTCAAGTCGTGCTCGGCCATCTCGTCGTCGACCAGGCGCTCCTGCAGGATGCGCAGCCGCTTGATGAGATAGCCGATGCTGTCCGCAATCGGATACTCGTCGCCGCGGTAGAAGTCGGCGCCGCCCGGGCGGACCGAGCGCGCCTTGGGGGCCCGGGCCTTCGACGGCTGTCTTGCCTGCAACTTGACTGTCATGGCAGCGATTATATTGTCTAGACAGTAATTGTCAAGACAGTTAATACCCCTGACGCGCGTGGGGCCGGCAGGCCCCGGTCCGGCGCGCCTTCAGTCGGTCATGACGATCCCGCTCTTGGCGATCACCTCTGCCATCCGCTCCCGCTCCTTCGCCATGAACGCCTGGAAGACGGCAGGCCGGTCGGCGGCGGGCGCCGCGCCGGTCGCGAGCACGCGCTCCTTCACGTCGGGCTGGCCCATGACCTTGACGATCTCGTCGCTCAGGCGGCCTACGACTTCCGGCGGCGTGCCCGCGGGCGCGACGATTCCCCACGTCTGGGTGATCTCGTAACCTGGCACGGTCTCGGCGATCGTCGGCAGCTCGGGGAGGCTCGGGTTGCGCTCGGACCCCGTCGTGGCGAGCGCGCGCACGCGCCCGGCGCTCATGTGCGCGCCCGCGGCGATCGGCGAGGTGATGATGTACTGCGCGTTGCCCGCGATGACGTCGAGCAGCGCCGGTGCGGCGCCCTTGTACGGCACGTGCGTGACCTTGATGTCCGCCAGCAGGTTCAGCATCTCCCCGGCGAGGTGGGCCGGCGTGCCCACGCCGGCCGACGCGTAGTTCAGCGCCCCCGGCTTCTCCTTGGCGAGCTTCACGAGCTCGGCGACGTTCTTCGCCGGGAGCGTGTTGCTGACGACGAGCACGTTGGAGGCGGTGGCGATGCGCGCGATCGGGGCGAAGTCCTTCACGGTGTCGTAAGGCAGGTTCTTGCGCAGGCTGGGCAGGATGGCGTAGATCGCCGACGTGGTCACGAGCAGCGTGTAGCCGTCGGCCGGCGACTTCGCCACGTAATCGGCGCCCAGCGCGCCGCCCGCGCCCGCGCGATTGTCGACCACGACCGGCTGGCCGAGCCCCGGCGAGAGCTTCTCCGCCAGCATGCGGGCGAGCTGGTCGGGCGCGCCGCCCGGGCTGTCCGCGACGACGAGCTTCACCGGGCGCGACGGGTAGCCCTGGCCGAGGGCGGCCACGCTGACCGCGAGAAGCGCGAGCGCTGCGAGTCGGACGAGACGCTTCATGCAGCCCCCAAAGGCCGGTGATGCGACAGGTAAGCATAACGCCGTGCGATACTTTTTGCGTGAAGCCGGCCAACCTCCTCGTGCTGATGTCCGACGAGCACAATCCGAAGTTCCTCGGGTCGGCCGGGCATCCCTTCATCGCCACGCCGAACCTCGATGCGCTCGCCGCCCGCGGCACGCGCTTCGCTTCCGCCTACACGACGTGCCCGATCTGCGTGCCGGCCCGCGCCGGTTTCGCCGTCGGCCGCTACGTTCACGACATCGGCTACTTCGACAACGCCGACGCTTACGACGGCGCGATCCCGAGCTGGCATCACGCGCTGCGCGACGCCGGCCACCGCGTGGTGTCGATCGGCAAGCTGCACTTCCGCGGCCGCGTCGGCGACGACCACGGCTTCTGCGAAGAGATCGTGCCCATGCACATCGTCGACGGCATCGGCGACGTCAAGGGCCTCGTGCGCGAGAACATCCCGATGCGCAAGGGTGGGGACAAGATGGCGAAGCGCGCCGGTCCAGGCGAGTCCGCATACGCCGCGTACGACCGCGACATCGCCGCGCGCGCGCAGGTCTGGCTGCACGAGGAGGCGCCGAAGTGGCGCGACAAGCCGTGGGTCCTGTTCGTCTCGTTCGTGCTGCCCCACTTTCCGCTGACCGCGCCGCCGCACTGGTACTACCGCTATTGGCAGCGAGCGTTGGCGATGCCCAAGCAATACGCGCATGCCGAGCGCCCGCATCATCCGTACCTCGACGACTATGCCCGTACGGTCGACTACGACACGCACTTCGCCTGCGCGGCCGACGTGAAGCGCGCGATCGCGGGTTACAGCGGGCTCGTGTCGACGATGGACGAGAACGTCGGACACGTCCTGGCCGCGTTGCACGACTGCGGCCTTTTCGACAGCACCCGCGTGATCTACACGAGCGATCACGGCGACAACGCGGGCGCGCGCGGCCTGTGGGGCAAGTCCACGCTGTACGAAGAGAGCGCTGGCGTGCCGCTCATACTCGCCGGCCCTGACGTGCCCCGCGGCCGTGTCGTCGACACGCCCGCCTCGCTCATCGATTGTGCGCCCACGATTCTCGAAGCCACGGGCCTGCCGCCGCGCGTCGGCGGGCGCGATCTTCCCGGCGCTTCGCTCTTCGCGCTTGCTGAAGGCGCGCGGCCGGCGCGGCCCGTGGTGTCCGAGTACCACGCGACCGCATCGGTCGCGGCAGCCTACATGCTGCGCTTCGGGCGCTTCAAGTATTGCCACTACGCGGCCTACCGCCCGCAGCTGTTCGACCTCGCGGCCGATCCGGAGGAGCTTACCGACCTTGCCGAAGATCCACGGCATGCGGCGACCCTCGCCGAAGGCGAGCGCCGGCTGCGCGCGATCCTCGATCCCGTGGCCGTCGACGCGCGCGCGAAGGCGCGGCAGGCCGACCTGCTCGCACAGTTCGGCGGCCGCGACGCTGCGCTCGCGCGCGGCGACCTGGGCTTCACGCCCGCGCCCGGCACCGCGGCGGAGATCAACTAGGCTTGCGCGGCGGTTCTCGCGCCAGATCGCCGCGCTTGCGACCGGTCAACGGCGGCCGCGGCGGCGGTGGAGCGCCAGGCAGCGGATCGGCGTCCTCCGCGCCGCCCGGCATCGCGCGCAGGAACTTGTCGGGCGCGATGTCCGCGAAGATGCTCACGCCCACGTAGATCGCGACGAATACGAACGGCGCGAAGCGGCCGAACAGAAAGACGATGCCCGTGTACGTCGCCGCCAGCACCGCGATCCAGCGCAGGAACACGAGCGCGAAGCGGCGCTTGAGCCGCAGCTGCTCCGGCGTCTGGGTGCGCAGCGCCAGGTAGAGCCCGGCGCACGACCAGAACGCCGCGATCGCCTGCAGCACGAGGCCCACCCGGAACGACGGATCGGAGACGAGCTCGCGCATCGACACGCCGGTGGCGGCGAGCAGGATGAACACCGGCATGCCCATCGGAACGGCGAAGAACGCGGCGAGAAACAGCGCGAGCGCGACGCAGCCGACCTCGGAGTTGACACGCGCCGCCCAGCCGTCGTCTTTCGGCGGCGGCATGAAGTAACGCATGAGCCCCGCGAACATCACCGCGATCGCGAGCATCGTGTCCGCGAAATAGAGCACGAGCACGGTCGGTGCCGACCATCCCATGAACAGGATGCCGCAGACCGGCACGAGATTGCGCACGATCGTGTTGGCGACGTCGAGCGGTGAGGCAGGCGCGGGCATTGCGCGCCAGAATGCATGAGCTAGGAGGCGGCGGCAAGATGCCCGATGGCGCCGGTCAGCGCGTCCAGCGTACGTGCGATGTCGTCGTCGGTATGCGCGGCGCAGAGGTACATCATGCCGCGCGGCAGCGCGGCCACGCCGCGCTCGACCAGCGCCCCCGTGAGATCGAGCGTGCGCTCCTTGTCGACGGCGGCCAGGTCCGGCAGCGACGGGACCGACGACGCGCCGGCGAAGAGCTGCACGCACGGCCCCGCGCGGTTCGCCGTCACCGGGACACCGGCCCGCACGGCGGCGGCGCGCACGTGCTCCGCGATGGCCGCCGCGTAACGCTCCATCCGGGGATAGATGTCGCTCGCGTTCGCTTCGAGATGGTCGAGGCACGCCACCGCGGCCGCCACCGACATCGGGTTGCCGTTGTACGTGCCCCGCTGCGACACCGCGCCCGAGGCGATGGGCGCGAGCATCCGCGAACTCCCCGCAACGGCGCTGATCGGCAGGCCCGCGCCGAGCGCCTTGCCGAGCACCGTGAGGTCGGGCGCCACGCCGTAACGCGCCTGCGCGCCGCCCAACGCCATGCGGAATCCCGTGATCACCTCGTCGAACACGAGCACGATGCCGTGCGCCGCCGTCCAGGCGCGGACACGCTCCAGGAACCCCGCGGGCGGCTCGAAGCATCCGGCGTTGATCGCGGCGGGCTCCATAATCACGGCGGCGATCTCGCTCGCGGGCAGCGCCGACAGCGCGTCCGCGTCGCCCCAGTCCTGCACGTTCACGTGGCGCAGCGCGTCCGGATCCTGCCCCCCTGTCGAAGGCCCGTCGCGCATCGGCTCGGTCGCGACGTGGATCGTGTCGGACCAGCCGTGATAATGACAGCGGAACTTGACCACGGTCATGCGCCCCGTGACCGCGCGCGCGAGGCGCAGCGCAAGCTGGCATGCCTCGGTGCCGGTCGACAGGAACGAGCTCATCGCCGCGCCCGGCATGAGCCGCGCGATGCGCTCGGCAAGCTCCGCCTCGACGGCGGTCACGCCGCCGACGCGCAGGCCCATCGCGAGCTCGCGGTGCAGCGCGTCCAGCACAACCGGCGGGCTGTGCCCGAGGATGAGGGGGCCGTAGCCCATCGCGTAGTCGACGTACGTGTTGCCGTCGACGTCGGTCACGCGCGCGCCCTCGGCACGCGCGATCACGATCGGGACGGGACGCTGTGTGGCGCGCGGCGACGACGAGACGCCGCGCGGAAGCACCTTGCACGCGCGCTCGTGGTACGCCGCCGACCGCTCGAACCCGCTCACGACGACAGGCGTGCCGCGAGCTCGGGCGCGGCGCGGGAGAACGTCTCCGACCCCGCGCGCAGGCCGGCGCCGCGCAGGAGCCACCACGCGCAGCAAAGGTTGGACGACAGGATGGGTCGCGACGGCGCGCATCTGGCGGCGAGGATCGACGGCAGCGTGAGCATGCCGGTTCCGCTCATCACGATCGCGTCGGTTGCGCCGTGATCGACCGACGCGAGGGCGGCGCCGATCTCGTCGGGCGTGAGGGTGTACGCCTTGAACGTCTCCGAGATCTCGACCACTTGCACCACTTCGTGGCCGGCCGCGCCCCAGTAGCCGAGCGCCTCCTCGGTGAGCCACGGCGGATACGGCGACACGAGGCACAGGCGGCGTGCGCCGATCGCGGTCAGCGCGTCGGCGATGGCCACACTCGCGGTGATCACCGGCCGCCCCGCGGCGCGCGTGAGCTCGCGCGCCAGCGCGCGGTCGCCGTCGGGCAACAGGCGGTACGATGGGCCCGTAAGGCCGATCGCGATCCCCGCGAGCGCGAGCTCGCCGAACGCGGTGACTGATTGACCATACGATTCGAGGTAGCGCCGGTTGCGCTCCTCGAGCGTGGTTCCCGGCATCACCGGAAAGCGCGCCGCGAACAGCGTCATCGCCGACTCGACACAACGTGCGAGCTCGGGCTCGACGCAGGGATTCGACGGCGGCACCAGCACGCCGCCCCACGCCGGCGGCCGTACCGCGGCGATATCGCCGCTCGCGATCACGCGGCGGGCGCCATGTCGAGCATGGCGGAGCTATGGAGGTACGCGAGCGTTTTCGCTGCGTTGCTCGCCATCGCGCGCACATGCTCGAGCCACGCCGGCCCGCCCGCGACGTTGCGGTCGGTGCGCGGGATGAGCATCTGTGTGGCCACGCGGCGGCGTTCGTCGGCTGCGGCCTCCACCCGCGATGTATCGCCGCTTTTCACGGCGTCCGCGATGGCGCCGGCGATCGCGTACGCGTCGTGGATGCCGCAGTTCATGTTCATGCCGCCGCGCGTGTTGGTCACGTGCGCGCTGTCTCCGGCCAGGATCACGCGGCTGTCGCGGTACCGCGACGCCACGCGCTTGCTCACGCCGTAGATGTCCTTCATCACGACGTTCGGCAACCGCTCGATGTGGGGCATGACCTCGCGAAGCCGCGGCAGGATCCATGCCGGTTCGAGCGCCTGCGCGTCGTCGACCTCCTTCGGCACGCGCAGGATGATGCGCCAGCAGTCGGGCATGCGCAGAAAGCTCGCCGACTTCAGGCCGTTCCACAGGTACGTGACGGGCGCGATACCCGGCAGCAGCGCGCCGAGGTCGTCGTCGGTCATCACGCGCAGAATCTTGTCCGGATATTCCTCGCCGTCGAACGCGATGCCGAGTGCCTCCCGCACGTCGCTGCGGCTGCCGTCGGCCGCAACCAGGAACGCGCCGTCCAGCGTCTCGTGCCCGGCGCCGTGGCGGACCCGCATCACCACGCGCGGGCCGTGCTGCGCGACGTGCTGCACCTCGGCGTCGAACAGCACGCGCGCATGGCGGTGCGCGCGCAGGCGCTCGAGCATGATCGGCGTCACCTGCGCCTGCTCGAGGTGCAGCCGGTACGGGAACGGCGTGACGTCTTTGAGCGCAGACAGCGAGAATTCGGCGAACACGCCGTCGCTCGAAGTGCGGTACTGGACGCGGTCGGCGACCTGTCCGCGGTGCTGCACTTCCTCCAGCACACCCAGACGATGCAGGATCGCGAGCGTCGGCGGATGGAACGTGGACGCTTTCGAGGCGCCGCTCAAGCCCGGGCGCTTCTCGGCGAGCGTCACCGCGATGCCCGCGTCGGCCAGCGTCAGTGCGGCGGCGAGCCCGACCGGCCCGGCGCCGGCAACGAGGACGTGAGGCGGCTCGCTCATCGCGCGCAGCCGCGCTTGCGCCCGCGGGCCGTGGCAGGTTGCTTCATGTCACATGTATCATACATAATACCAATGGGCGCGGCAAACGCGCCGGCGATGCGCGGATTGCGAATCTCACGATGAAGCTCGACCTTCTTCTGCGCGACGGCTTGCTCGTGATGCCCGGCTTCGGCAGCGTTCGCGGTTCCGTCGGCGTGCACGACGGCCGCATCGGCGCGCTGCTCGCTCCGGGCGAAGACTTGCCGGCAAACGACGCTGTCGACTGCGCCGGACGCTGGATCATGCCGGGGATCATCGACCCCCACGTGCACTTCGGCTTCGGCTCGCCCGAGACCGACTTCCTGACCGAATCGCGCTCCGCGGCGCTGGGCGGCGTCACGTCGGCGCTCTCGTTCTACCGCACGGCCGATTTCCGCACGGCGTTCGACGCGTACCGCGATCGCGCGGCGGCGCAGAGCTGCATCGACTTCGGCCTCCACTTCGGGATCACGAGCCACCTGCATGTCGACACGCTCGCCGAGTGCTCCCGCCGCTTCGGCGTGACGTCGTACAAGCTCTACCTCATGTACAAGGGCGCCGCGGGGCTCGCGCAGGGCTTCACCGAGATCGACGACGCGCTGCTGTATGCCGCGTGCAAGGCGACCGCAGCGATTCCGGGCGCGGTGCTCGGCGTTCACTGCGAGAACGTCGAGGTGATTCCCTATCTTCGGGAGTCGCTGCGCGCGGCGGGCCGCGACGACCTCAAAGCATGGAACGAGCAGAGTCCCGACTTCCTCGAGGCGGAGAACGTGCACCGCGCATGCTACTTCGCGGGCAAGGCCGGCTGCCCGGTCAACATCGTGCACCTGTCGAGCAGGGAGGCGCTCGACGAGGTGCGCCGCCACCGCCGCCGCACGAGGACGCCGATCTACGTCGAGACCTGCCCGCACTACCTGTTCCTCGACGACGAATCGCCGGCGGGCGTGCTGGCGAAGGTGAATCCGCCCATCCGCGGGCGCGCGGACGTCGACGCGATGTGGGAAGGCATCGCGGACGGCTCGATCGACACCGTGGGCACCGACCACGTGCCGCGCAAGCGCGCCACCAAGGCGGGCAAGGGCATCTGGGCTTCGAGCAACGGCTTTCCCGGCGTGGCCACGATGCTGCCGATCGTGCTGGACGAAGGCTGCCGGCGGCGCGGCATCGCGCCCGAGCGCCTCGCTGCGGTGCTCTGCGGCAATGCGGCGCGTATCTACCGCATGGGGAACAAAGGCGCGCTTGCGGTCGGCTACGACGCCGATCTCGCGGTCGTCGATCCCGATCTCGCGCGCACGGTCGACCCGCCGGCGCTCGAATCGTTCGCCGACTACTCGCCGTACGAAGGCAAGACGCTCACCGGCTGGCCCGTGGCCACTTACGTGCGCGGCCGCAGGATCATGTCCGACGGGCGGGTGGAGCCGTCGGTCCGCGAGCGGCCCGGAGGCCGCTATCTGTTCCGCACCTAGAACACGAAGGACTCACGTGAGCACGCAACGCATCTGGGATCGCTTTCTCACCGAGCGCGATCGCAGGGTCCTGGCGCAGGCCGGCTACGGCAAGCGCGGCGGCTTCGGCACGCGTCCGGCGCTTTTCATCATCGACGTCCAATACAACTTCTGCGGTGACGAGCCCGAGGACATCCTCGACGGCTTGAAGCAGTACCGCACGCACTGCGGCCGCGAGGCCTGGGACGCCGTGGCGCACATCGAGCCGCTCCTGCATCTCGCGCGCGAGAAGAACCTGCCCGTGTTCTACACGGAGAGCGCGCGCCGCGCCGACCTCCTCGACAGCGGCGTGCAGGTCGGCAAGAGCCATCGCGGCGCCGAGAAGACCGTGCTCGAGGGCACGCACGCCACGCAGACGGTCGAGCCGCTCGCCCCCCGCGATCAGGACCTGCGCATCGCGAAGCGCAAGCCGTCGTGCTTCTTCGGCACGATCTTCATGAGCCATCTCAACTTCCTCGACATCGACACGCTGATCCTCACCGGATGCACGACGTCGGGCTGCCTGCGCGCCACCGCGGTCGATGCCTACTCGTACAATTTCAAGGTCGTGATCCCGGAGGAGTGCGCGTTCGACCGGTTCGAGGCGAGCCACGCGATCAACCTGTTCGACCTCAACTGCAAGTACGCCGATGTCGTGCCGGCGGCCGAAGTGCAGGCGTACCTCGGCGGTTTGCCCGTGCGCGCCCCCTTCGTCGCGCCGGCGGGCTGATCCGGTCCCTCGTGAGCGCGCTCCCCGTCCACCTTCTCACGGGATTCCTCGGGAGCGGGAAGACGACGCTCCTCGCGCGTCTCCTGCGCGAGCCGGCGCTCGCGGACACCGCGGTCGTGATCAACGAATTGGGCGAAATCGGGCTCGATCACCTGCTGGTCGACCGCGGGTTCGAGGACGACGTCGTGCTGCTCGACTCCGGGTGCTTGTGCTGCGCCCTCGGCAACTCGCTGCAGGAGACGCTCGAGAGCCTGTACTTCCGTCGCGAGCGGAAGGCGCTTCCCGCGTTCGCGCGCGTCGTGATCGAGACGACCGGGGTCGCGGACCCGGGTCCCATCGCCGCCACGCTGGCGCTCGACAGCGCGATCGCGCGCCACTACCGCCTGGGCAGCATCGTGACCGTGGTCGACGCGATGAACGCGGCGGCGCATCTCGACCGCTTCGAGGAAGCGCGGCGGCAGGTGGCGGTCGCGGATCGGCTCGTCGTGTCGAAGCGCGATCTCGCCGACGGCGCACCGATCGAGGCCCGGCTTCGCGCGCTCAATCCCCACGCCGCGCTGGGCGGTGCTGTGTTCGTCGATGCGCAAAGCGGGCACGTTCCAGCCCTTGGCGCGCACGGCCACGAAGGCCATGATCACCTGGCCGAGCAGGGCATCGCGACGATCAGCCTCCGGTTTTGCGAGCCGCTGACGTGGGCGCGCTACGCGGATTTCGTCCAGTGGTCGCAGCGCACGCTGGGCGCGCGGCTGCTGCGCATGAAAGGTGCCGTGCGCATGGAGGATGGCGAGGCGCGTGCGCTGCACGGCGTGCTGCGCCTGTTCAGCGCGCCGCAAGGGATTCCAACGTTGCCTGCCTCGCTCGGCTGCGGCGCGGTGGTGCTCGTTACGCAGGATGTGCACGCCGAGGAGCTCGACGAAGCGAGGCGGCGGCTGCTCGGCGATACTTCGATCCAAGCATGAGCTCTTCCTACGTTCACGCCAAAATGAAACGTCTCCTCATCGCTGCTTTCGCCGCCCTTCCCGCCCTGGCTTCGGTCGCGCAGGACGCGCCGTACCCGTCCCACGCGGTGAAGATCGTCGTGCCCTTCGCGGCCGGGGGCGCCACCGACATCACGGCCCGCCTGATCGGCGAGAAGCTCGCCAAGAAGTGGGGCCAGCCCGTGGTGGTCGAGAATCACGCGGGCGCGGGCGGCAACGTCGGCTCCGACCTCGTCGCGAAGGCAAAGCCCGACGGCTACACGCTGCTCCTGGGCGTGACCGGCTCCCATGCGATCAACACGTCGCTCATGAAGTCGATGCCTTACCACCCGCTGCGCGACTTCGAGCCGCTGACGCTCGCGACCGTTTTTCCCAACGCCATCGTCGTCAACGCGAAGGTGCCGGCAAGCACGCTGCCCGAGCTCATCGCGCTGCTCAAGGCGAACCCCACGGGCTACAGCTACGGCTCCGACGGCAACGGCACGGCTTCGCACCTGACCATGGAGCTCCTCAAGGCGAGGGGCGGCTTCTCGATCGTCCACGTGCCCTACAAGGGCGGGGCGCCGATGGTCAACGATCTGGTCGGCGGCCAGATCCAGGTCGGCATCACGGGCCTGCCCGCGGTGCAGCCCCACGTGAAGGCCGGCACGCTCAAGCTCATCGCGATCACGACGGCTACGCGCATGCCGGCGTCGCCGGACTATCCCACGATCGCCGAGCAGGGCTTCCCGGGATTCGCGGCGGCGCCGTGGGCAGGCTTCTTCGCGCCCAAGGGCACGCCGGCGCCGATCGTCGCCAAGCTCTCCGCGGACCTGGTCGAAGTCATGCAGATGCCCGACGTGCAGCAGAAGATGCGCGAGCTGGGCAGCCAGCTCGTGCCCGATTCGCCGGCCGAGTTCCGCAAGTTCGTCGAGGACGAGATCGCGAAGTGGGCCGAGGCCGTGAAGGTGTCGGGGGCGAGCGTGGACTGACTCGGGACACCGGCTCACGAGGCGGGCAGCGCGATGCACGCGCTCGCCGGCCACGACACCGTCAGGGCGTCGCCGCGGCTCCAGCCGGCGGCGGACGTCGCGGGAACCTTGGCGATGAACTCCTCGCTCCCCGCCACGCGCAAGCGGAGCTTGCAGTGGTCTCCGAGGTAGATCACCTCGAGAAGCTGCGCGGGAAGGCGGTTCGGCGCCGCGCCGTCGCCGATCGTCACGCTCTCCGGCCGCAGCGAGAGCACGACCGGCGCGCCGGCCGCCAGATCGGACGCGATCGACGCGGCCACGCCGGTGCCGTCGCGCAGGCGCACGCGGCACGACGAGCCCTCGCGCGCGACGAGCTCGCCGTCGAAGCGGTTGTTCTCGCCGATGAACGACGCGACGAACGCGTTCGCCGGATGCTCGTAGAGGTCGGCAGGCTTGGCAAGCTGCTGGATGCGCCCGTGATGGAACACGGCGATCCGGTCGGACATCGTGAGCGCCTCCGACTGGTCGTGCGTTACGTACACGATCGTCACGCCGAGCTCGTCGTGCAGATGCTTGATCTCGAGCTGCATCTGCTCGCGCAGCTGCTTGTCGAGCGCGCCGAGCGGCTCGTCCATCAGCACGAGGCGCGGGCCGTAGACGAGCGCCCGCGCCACGGCGACGCGCTGCTGCTGGCCGCCGGAGAGCTGGGCGGGCTTGCGGTCGCGAAGCTGCGGCAGGCGCACCATCTCGAGCGCACGCGTCACGCGCGGCGCGATCTGCGATCGGGGCACGCCGTGCATCTGCAGCGGGAACGCGAGGTTCTCCTCGACGCTCATGTGCGGGAAAAGCGCGTAGTTCTGGAACACCATGCCGATGCCGCGCTTGTGCGCGGGCACGTTGTTCAGACGCCTGCCTTCGAGGGTGATGGTGCCGGACGTCGGGTCTTCGAACCCGGCGAGCATCATGAGCGTGGTCGTCTTGCCCGAGCCCGAGGGGCCGAGAAGGGTGAGGAACTCGCCGCGGGCGAGGGCGAGGTCGAGCGCGTTGACGACGAGCGTCCTGCCGTCGTAGGCCTTGCTCACCTTCTCGAAGGTGACGATGGGCTCCATGCCCCTAGTTCGGCTCGGCCGGGTCGGCCTCGGCCGTGCGCAGCTTCGCCCGCGAGCGGATCATCTCGTTGCCGGCGAGGAGGAGCACCGAGCACAGGATGAGCAGGACAGCCGCCGCGGCGATGGTGGGACTCAAGAACTCGCGCAGCCCGGCGTACATCTGGCGCGGCAGCGTGAACTGTCCCGGGCTCGACACGAAAATGGCGACGACGAGCTCGTCGAACGACGTGGCGAACGCGAAGAGCGCGCCGGTGGCGACCCCCGGCGCGATGAGCGGCAGCACCACGCGCATGAACGCGATGTGCGGCGGTGCACCGCAGGTAGCGGCCGCCTTGAGCAGGTTGCGGTCGAACGTCGAGAGCGTGGCGAGCACCGTGATGAGAACGTACGGCACGGACAGCACGGTGTGCGCGAGGACGAGCCCCGCGAGCGTGTTGTTGAGCCCCACGAAGGAGAACGCGAAGTACACGGCGATCGCGGTCACGACGACCGGGACGACCATCGGCGTCGACAGCAGCGCGATGAGGATCGCCTTGCCGCGGAAGCGCCCGAGGAAGATGCCGAGGGCGCACATCGTGCCGAGGAAGGTGGCGAGCGCCGCGGTCGCGATGCCGACGACGAAGCTGTTGCGCGTGGCGAGCAGCCACTTGCTGCTCGTGAAGAAGTCCTCGTACCACCGCCACGACCAGCCGGGCGTGGGCAGGGTCAGAAGCTCCCCGGAGGAGAACGAGAGCGGAAAGACGACGGCGATGGGTGCGATGAGGAACAGCAGCACCAGCACCGTGAATGCGCGCGTGACGATCACAGGCCCACCGTCCCGATGCGGAACCCCGGCACGACCAGGCGCGCGACGACCACGAGAATGCCCGTCATCGCGAGCAAGAGGCACGCCAGCGCCGCGGCCATTCCCCAGTTGATCGTCTGGTTGGTGAAAAAGGCGATGAAGTAGCTCACCATCTGGTCGTCGGGGCCGCCGACGAGCGCCGGCGTGATATAAAAGCCGACCGAGAGCATGAACACCATGAGCGCGCCGGCGGCCACCCCCGGCATCGTCATCGGCAGGTACACCCTCAGGAAGCGCTTCCACGCGGGGGCGCCGAGCGACGCCGCGGCGCGCATATAGACGGGGTCGATGCCCTTCATCACGCTGTACAGCGGCAGGATCGCGAACGGCAGCAGCACGTGCACCATCGCCACGTACACGGCGAAACGGGTGAAGATCATGGTCAGCGGCGCGTCGACGACGTGCATCGATTGCAGGAGCGCGTTCACCGGCCCTTCGCGCTGGAGCAGGATGAACCACGCCGCGGTGCGCACGAGGATCGACGTCCAGAACGGCACCAGCACCAGCGCCAGCGCCGCGTTGGCCCAGCGCTGGGGCAGCGTGGAGAGCGTGTAGGCGACGGGGTAGCCGATGACCGCGCACAAGACGGTCACCCAGAAGCTGATCACGAATGTGCGCGCGAAGAGCGCGCGGAACACCGCGTCGTCCTTGCCCGCGCGGACGATGCTGCCGTCCGGGGCGAGGGAGAAGTCGAGCGAGCGCAGGAAGAAGAGCGGCGTCGCGCGCGCGGTGTTGCGCTTGACGAGGCGCCACAGGTCCGCCTCGCCCCAGCGCGCGTCGAGGGCGACGAGCGCGTCCTTGAACGGCGGCGCGAGGTCGGCTTTCGCGCGCGCGGTCTTGAGGAGCAGCGCGCGCATGCCCGGCTGCTCGAAGTTCAGGCGCCGCGAGAGCTGGCCGATCGACTGCCCTTCCTGCGCCTGTGCGAGCTCCTCCGCGATTGCCGCGAACGCGGCTTCCGGCGGCAGTCCTTCGCCGTTCCACGCGCGCACGGCCGCCGCGGTGCGCGGCAGCGTGTCGCGCACCTCCGGATTGCCGACCGCGGTGTAGAGCGTGACGAGAAGCGGAACGACGAAGCTTGCGACGACGAGGATCAGCAGCGGCGCGATGAGGCCGGCCGCAAGGAGGTTCGTCCTCGTCGCCATCCTCCGATGTTACGCGCCGCTTACTTCGCGAGCCACGCGTTGAATTTCTGCTCGAGGTCCTCGCCGTTGGCGACCCAGAACTCGGTGTCGATGAACAGGCCGCCGTCGACGTGCGAGGAGAGCATGCCGGGGTTCTTCACCGACAGCGCGGGATTGGCCGCGGCCTCCTTGTTGGCGGGCGACACGGCGTAGATGTCGGCGAGGGCGAGCAGGGGCTTGGTGTCGGTGATCCACTCGATCATCTTCATCCCTTCCTTCGCGTTCGGCGAGCCCTTCACCACCGCCCAGTAGTCGACCGAGTACAGCAGCGTCTTCCAGAGCAGCGGGTACTTGGCGCCGCCGTCGTTGGCGCGCACGATCCGCCCGGTGAATCCGACCGCGTACGTCGCGTCGCCGCTCGCGATGAGCTGCACCGGCTGCGTGCCCGACTTCCACCACATGAGCTGCGGCTTGATCTGGTCGAGCTTGTCGAACGCGCGCTTCTGGCCGGCGGGCGTGGCGAGCACCTTGTACACGTCCGCGGGCGGCACGCCGTCGGCGAGCAGTGCGATCTCCAGCGTGGTCTTCGGAGACTGGCGCAGCAGACGCTTGCCGGGGTACGTCTTCACGTCCCAGAGCTTGGCGTAGGTGTCGGGGCCGTTCTGGACCTTGGCCGGATCATAGAAAAGCGTTACGCCCCAGAGCACTGCGCCTGCGCCGCAGGTCGTCGTGCCGCCGGGAATGAACTTGTCCTTCTTGACGACACTCCAGTCCATCTTCTCGAAGATGCCGTCTTCGCAGCCGCGGATGAGCTCGGGCGCCTCGACCATGATCACGTCGGTGGTCACGTCGCCCGACTTGACCATCGAGTAGACCTTCGCCATCTCCCCGTTGTAGACGTCGTCCTTGACGGGCTGGCCGGTGGCCTTCGCATAGCCCTGGAACAGCGCGATCCTCGCGTTGTCCTGGAAGGGCCCGCCGAATCCGACGACCATGAGCTCGCGCGCCGCGGCGGCGCCCGATGCGAGCACGGCGGCGCCCGCGAGCGCCGTCACCAACGTCCTAGCCTGATGCCTCATCGTCCGTCTCCCGGGAAAGTGATTCGCGCCGTCGGCGAATTGGTATCAATGATAGTATGACAATACCAATTTTGGGAATCGCCGGGGAACCATGGACGACACGGCGGCCGTGCGGCTCGCTCCCGACACGCCCGGCCTTCCTGCCACGCCGACCGCCGACGGGCTCGCCCGCTACGGACTGTACATCGACGGCGCCTTCACCGACCCGCAGTCGGGGCAGTGGATCGACAGCGAGGACCCGGTGGAGGGCAGGGCCTGGGCGCGCATTCCGCGCGGCAACGGCGCCGACGCCGACCGCGCCGTGGCGGCGGCGCATCGCGCGTTCACGAGCGGCCCCTGGCCTGCCCTGTCGGCATCGCGGCGCGGCGCGCTCCTGCGCAAGCTGGGCGACCTCATCGCCGAAAACGCCGCGTGGCTGGCGCGCATCGAGATGAAGGACAACGGCAAGCTGCTGGCCGAGCTCCTCATGCAGATGCGCTACATGTCGAGCTACTACTATTACTACGGCGGGCTGGCCGACAAGATGGAGGGCTCGGTCATACCCTCCGACAAGCCCGGCGTGTTCAACTACACCAAGTACGAGCCCGTGGGCGTGGTCGCCTGCATCATGCCCTGGAACTCGCCGCTGCCGCTGACGAGCCTCAAGCTCGCGCCCGCGCTCGCGGCCGGCAACACGGTCGTGCTGAAGCCCTCCGAGTTCACGTCGGCGTCCCTTCTCGAGTTCGTGAAGCTGGTCGAGGCCGCGGGATTCCCGCCGGGCGTGGTCAACGTGGTGACCGGCTACGGCACCGAGATCGGCGACGCGCTCGTGAGCCATCCGCTCGTCGACCGCATCGCGTTCACCGGCGGACCGGAGGCCGGCCGCGCGATCAACGAGAAAGCGGCGCGCTACATGAAGCGCGTCACGATGGAGCTGGGCGGCAAGTCGCCCAACATCGTGTTCCAGGACGCGAACCTCGACGAGGCGGTGAAGGGCGTGGTGGCCGGCATCTTCGCGGCGTCGGGGCAGTCGTGCGTCGCCGGGTCGCGCCTTCTCGTGCAGCGCTCGATCCACGACGCATTCGTCGCGAAGCTCCTCGCGTTCATCGAGGACGTGCGCTTCGGGCACCCGTCCGATCCGGCGACCCAGATCGCGCCCATCTCCACGCGTCCGCAGCTCGACAAGATACGCAAGTACGTCGAGATCGCGAAGGGCGAAGGCGCGAGGCTCGTGGCGGGCGGACGGGAGGCGAAGGTGCCCGGTTGGCCGAACGGGCTCTTCTACGAGCCGACCGTATTCGTCGACGTCGACAACCGCATGCGCATCGCGCAAGAGGAGGTGTTCGGTCCCGTGCTGTGCGTGATCCGCTTCGACGACGACGACGACGCGGTGCGCATCGCCAACGACATCCGGTTCGGGCTCGCGGCCGGCATCTGGACGCAGTCCATGCCGCGTGCGCTGACCATGGCCGACCGCATTCGCGCGGGCACGATCTGGGTCAACAACTACCGCATGACGAGCACCACGTCGCCGTTCGGCGGCTTCAAGATGAGCGGCACCGGCCGCGAAGGCGGCATGGCGGGCATGCGCGAGTATCTCGAGTTGAAGAGTGTTTGGCTGTCGACGGGCGTGACCTTTCCCAACCCTTTCGTGCGACGATGAAACGAATCCCTGTCGTTCCTGCTTCCATGCAGTCGATCCCGGCGGAGAAGGGCTACCTTCCCGCGCTGCGCGTGGGCGATCTCGTGTTCTGCGCGGGCCAGGTCGGGCGGACCCCCGACATGCGCACCGTTGCCGATCCCGCGGCCCAATTCGAGCAGTGCTTCGAGAACCTGCGCGTCGTGCTCGCCGAGGCCGGGTGCACGCTCGCCGACATCGTCGACATGACCACCTACCATGTCGACATCAACGCGCACTGGCGGTCGTTCGTCGAGGTGAAGAACCGGGTGTTGCCGCGCGGTGCGTTTCCGTGGACGGCGATCGGAGTGGCCGCCCTCGCCGACCCCGCGTTCCTGCTCGAAGTGAAAGCGACAGCGTGCATACGGGGATGAACGACGCCTCCCTCCGCCGCCGGAGGGCGCGGCGGGCCCGCGAGCACGTCGTCTCCGACTTCGTCCCGCGCTACTACCAGGTCTACACGGTGCTCGCGCAGCGGGTGCGCGAGGGCGAGTGGAGCACGGACGCGCCGATGCCCACCGAGCAGGAGTTCGCCGCGTCGTTCGGCGTCTCCCGGGTGACCATCCGCAAGGCGCTCAACATGCTTCAGGAGGAGAAGCTCATCCTCCGCCAGCAGGGCCGCGGCACGTTCGCGCTGCCTCCGCCGCGGCGGCCGGGACGCGCGAACTTCAGCGGGCTGCTGGAGAACGTCGCCGATTTCGAGCTGCACACGAAGGTGCGCGTGCTGTCGTTCGGGAAGGTCGCGCTGCCCGACGAGCCGGCGCGCCTCCTCGAATGCGAGTCGGGGGCGGCCGCGCTCAAGATCGTGCGCGTGCGCAGCGACAGCCAGACGCCGTTCTCCTACACGACAACCTACGTGCCCGAGCCGGAGTCGGAGCTGCTCGACGAGGCGACGCTCGGCAACCAGACGGTGAGCTCCGCGCTCACCAAGGCGGGCGTGACCACGGCCTCCGCCGAGCAGCGATTGAGCGCGACGGTGGCGGGTATCGACGTGGCGAGGCACCTGCGCATCGACGTCGGCGCGCCTCTGATCAGCATGACGCGGGTGATGCGCAACGGCGAAGGCCGGCCGGTCGAGGTCATCCAGGCGCTGTACCGGCCGGACAAGTACGAGTACCGCGTCAATCTTTCGCGCGACCACGGCGGCGACGCCCCGCGCTGGACGGTCAAGATCTGAGGATCGCCGCCGCGCGCCGGTGATAAGATTTCGGCGCGATGTCTTCGGCCCCCACCCAACTGCTCGTCGCGCTGCGCAAATCGGCGTTGTCGCTGTGCCACGCGCAGTACATCCGCGATCGTCTTCTCACGCACTATCCGCAGTGCGAGATCACGCTGCGCGGCATCACCACGCAAGGCGACCGCATCCTCGAGAAGGCGCTCGCCGACGTCGGCGGCAAAGGCTTGTTCATCGAGGAGATCGAGAAGGCGATGCGCGAGGGACGCGCCGACGTCGCCGTGCACTCGCTCAAGGACATGCCGATGGAGATGGCGCCGGGCTTTACGATCGCCGCGGTGCCCGTGCGCGAGGACCCGCGCGACGCGCTGGTGTGCAACGACTATTCGTCGATCGAGGCGCTGCCCGACGGCGCGATCGTCGGCACGTCGAGCCTGCGGCGCGAGGCGCAGCTTCGCGAGAAGAACTCGAAGCTCAACGTGCGCCTGCTGCGCGGCAACGTCAACACGCGCGTAAGCAAGCTCGACGAGGGCATGTACGAAGCGATGATCCTCGCGGCCGCGGGCTTGAACCGGCTGGGGCAGAATCACCGCATCGCAGCACTGCTCGACCCCGCCGATTTCCTGCCGGCGGTGGGGCAGGGCGCGCTCGCGATCGAGTGCGCCGCCGACCGCACGGACGTGATCGAGGCGGTGGCGCCGCTCATCCATCATCCCACGCTCCTCGCCGTGACGGCCGAGCGTGCGTTCTCGCGCTCGCTCACGGGGAGCTGCCACACGCCGATCGCCGGCTACGCGACGTTCCGCGACGGGCAGCTGTGGCTGCGCGGCCTGCTCGCCACGCGCGACGGCACCGACGTGCTGCGCGGGGAACGCTCCGTCACGCTCGATGCCGACACGGGCGACACGGCGGCGGCCGACGCGCTCGGGCGCGAGCTCGGCGAGGAGTTCAAGGCGCGCGGAGCAGCGGCAATCCTCGCGGCCGCAGGCTAACGCCTAGCGCGGCATGTCGTCGGCCATGTAGGCGTGGACGATGCTTCCGAAGTCCGGGTCGGCGCGCATGCCGATCGCAGGCCCCAACTTCGGCGCGAAATTCGACGGCCACGTCGAGACGATGCGGTCGATCGCCGCGTCGTACTGCCAGCGCACGCGCGCCGCAACCGCTTCGCCGGCGACGTCGCGCAGCGCCGCCACCATGTCGGCGACCGCCACGCCGATGCCCGGCACGTTGATCGATCGCGTGTAGCTGAACGCCGATGCCGGCGTCTCGTGCCCGATCACGAGATTGTCGATCACGGCGCGCGGCGACTGCACCCACATCCTGGTCGTGGGCGCGACCGGGCAGATCGCTTCCACCCCCGACAGGGGCTCGCGCACGATGCCGCTCGCGAACGACGAGGCGGCGCGATTGGGCTTGCCCGGTCGCACGGTGATCGTGGGCAGGCGCAGCGACCGGCCGTCGACGAAGCCTTTGCGCGTCATGTCGTAGACGAGGTACTCGCCGATCGTCTTCTGCACGCCGTAGGACGCCTGCGGGTTGAGCGGCGCGTCGTCGGGCACGGGATCGGGCAGCGGACCGCCGTACACGGCAAGCGAGCTGGTGAACACGAATTTCGGCGGCGAGGCGAGCGAGCGGCATCGCTCGAGCAGCGCGCGCGTCGTGTCGAGGTTCACCCGCATGCCGAGGTCGAACTCGGCTTCGGCCTGGCCGCTGACGACGGCCGCGAGATGGAACACGCTGTCCGTGTCGCGGGGAATCGCCTCCGCGAGGACGCGCGCATCGCCCAGGTCGCCTACGATCGAGCGTACGCGAGCATCGCCTAACGGCGCAGCGGCGACCACGTCGACGAGCGTGATCGACGCGATCTCGCGCACGTGTCCGTGTGCGTCGGTCAGCGTGCGGCGGGACAGGAGCTTGCGCGCAAGCCGGTTGCCGAGGAATCCCGCTCCGCCCGTAATGACGACCTTCATCGCTGTGCCTCCGTGAGTGCCGGCGGCGATATGATAACGGCGCATGGCGTTCAAGGCGCTGATCGAGGGAATCGCCGAGCGCGGCTACGCGGTCGTGCCCGGCGCGGTGCCGCCTTCGCTCGTGCGCGCGCTGCGCGGGCGCGCGCGCGAGGTCGACGCGCTGGGCGGCTTTGCGCCGGCGCGCGTCGGGCGCGCGGAAGGGCGCATGCCGCGCACGGACATCCGCGGCGACCGCATCGCGTGGCTCGACGCGTCCTCGCCGGCGCCCGCGGAGCTTCCGCTGTTCGCCTGGCTCGAGCAGCTGCGCACGGCGTGCAACCGCGAGCTCATGCTGGGTCTCGCCGAGATCGAGGCGCACTATGCGATCTATCCGCCGGGGGCGGGTTACTCGCGCCACCGCGACCGCTTCCGCGACGACGACAGCCGCACGCTGTCTTGCGTGCTGTATCTCAACGAGGGCTGGCGCGCCGAGGACGGCGGCGCGCTGCGGCTGCTGCTGCCCGACGCCGCGCCGTTTGCGGTGCATCCGCGGGGCGGGACGTTCGTCGCGTTCCTCTCCGCCGACCTCGACCACGAAGTGCTTCCTGCCACGCGCGAGCGGATGGCCCTCGCGGGCTGGTACCGGCGGCGGGCGCTGCCGCCGTGATACCATCATCGCCGCCGCATGATCGTGATCGCATGCCTGCGCCGCGCCGACTGACCATTGCCACTCGCAAGCTGGCGCCCCCTGGCTTTGTTTGACTGATGCGATATTCCATGCGCCTCGCACGCCTCTGCCTGCTTCTCATCGTCGCGCTCGCGCTGAGGGTTTCCGCCGCCACGCCGCTCGGCGACGTTCTGCAACTCGCGGCGGGCCTCGCGCATGCCTGTGCATTGACGAGCAGCGGCGCCGTGAAATGTTGGGGCTGGAACTACGCGGGGCAACTCGGCAACGGCACGACGAGTGACGCGATCGCGGCCGTCGACGTCGCGGGTCTAGGTGCAGGCGTGACGTCGATCGCCGCAGGCGCCTATCACACGTGCGCGGTCGTCAACGGCGGCGTCAAGTGCTGGGGGCGCAATGACGGCGGCCAACTCGGCAACGGCACTACCGTGGATTCCGCGATACCCGTGGACGTGATCGGGATTGGTTCCGGCGCGTCCGCGCTCGCCGCGGGGGCGAGTCATTCGTGCGCGGTCGTCAACGGCAGTGCCAAGTGTTGGGGTTACAACCACACAAGTCAGCTCGGCGATGGCACCGATGTCGACTCGCTCGTCCCCGTGCAGGTGGCCGGCCTCGCGTCCGGCGTGACGTCGATGACGGCTGGTTGGGGCCACACGTGCGCGGTCGTCAACGGTGGAATCGAATGTTGGGGTTTCAATTTCGATGGCGAGCTGGGTAGGGGCACGGCCACTTACTCGGAACCGATTGCCGCGGCCGCCGTGGGGCTGGCGGCAGGTGCAACGCAAGTGGTGGCAGGGGACTATCACACGTGCGCGGCTGTCAACGCCGGCGTGCGCTGCTGGGGACACAATGTCGCAGGTCAACTTGGTAACGGAACGACTGCAGACACGGCAACACCGGTCCCCGTAATCGGACTCTCTTCGGACGCATTGGTGATCGCCGCCGGCGGCAGTACAACATGCGCAATAGTGTCGGGCGCAACGCAGTGCTGGGGATTCAATGGCGATGGAGAGCTCGGCGACGGGACGACGACGAGCCGCGACGCGCCGGTCGCCGTGTCCGGCCTCGCGGCGGGCGCGATTGCGCTCGCTGTAGGCGCGTACGTTTCATGTGCCGTGGTCGCCGGCGGCGCGAAGTGTTG
>DATJXV010000072.1:0-2457 GCA_035499955.1 Casimicrobiaceae bacterium | reverse complement strand
CCGGCATCAAGGCGCAGTAAGGCTCATTTCTTCGGGTCGAGCTCCGGGATCATGATCTTCTGAAGCACGCTGCGGTACGGGTCGGCCGATACGCTGATGCCGCCCTGGAACGGGCGGTCGGTGACGGCGATGAAGTACAGGATCAGCGCGACCGGCGCCGCCACCAGAACGGTGATCGTCGTGTGCAGCGCGAAGCTGTCCACGCGCAGCAGGAAGCACGCCGATATCGCGATGACGCCGAGCAGCAGCACGATGACCCAGAGCTCGAGCGGGAGCGCGGTGTCGTCGACCGATTGCAGCCGCAGCCGCCGCGTTTCCAGAAGCCTGTTGTAGGCCGCGACCGTGTGCGTGTGCACGATCCGCTGCCCTTCCGTCTTCGGCTCGAAGTCGAAGAGCATGCGCTGGAAGCCCTCGACGGTTTCGAGCGACATGCTCGGCGCCTCGCCCCGCTCGTGAAGCGGCCACTCGGTCTCGATGACGTACACCGTGTAGTCGATGACTTTCTTGCGCAGCTCGTTGCGAATCGGCTGCGGGTAGCCCCCGAGGTCGTGCCAAAGCACGGTCAGCGCGGCGGCTTCGCGGCTTACGCCGTTGGCGGCCTCGCCCGTGTTGTTCCAGACGGCGACGGCGGTCAGGCCGGCCGCGATGGCATAGATGCCGATGAGCGCGGCGAGCAGCCCCGCGATCGTGGCGTTGTCGAGCGCCTGGTGGAGCGTGGTCTCGCGGACCCGGCGGGCAAAGAGGAGAAGCCCACCGATCGAAACGAGGAGCGTGACGAGGACGACGAGAGCGGCGAGCTCCCCTGACGAAAGCCGGTGGAACCACGTCATGCCGCGGCACCTCTCGCAGTGCGATGCGGCATCTTAACCGAACTGCTCAGGCACTCTCGGACGAGCGAGGGCGCTCGCGCGGCGCGCAGGCCGCGCACGACCCGCGCGCTCGGCGGCCGACGAGTCGAAACGGGCGCGGCAGCCCGAAGCGGGACAGTTCCCGCCGGTGGTCGGCGACCCACGGGTAGAGCCTGTCGAACAGCGGGCGCAGCGCGCGGCTTGCGAACAGGCGAGCGAGGAGGCGCAGGCCGGCGGCGGCGTAAACGGCGGCGAACACGTCCATCCCCCGAATCCAACGGCCGGCCGAGTCTCGCGCGTGAATGCGCGCCATCATCCGCTCGCGCGTGACCCCGTCCACGGGGCCTTCGAAGTCCGCGCACGAACAGTCGACGAGTCGCAGTGCATCGCCCGCGTCGCGCGCCTTCAACGCCTCGGTCTCCGCGCGGCACAGCGGGCACGAGGCGTCGTAGTAGACGGTGAGCGGATATTCGAGCTTCATGGCCGGCCTCGAGCGCGAGCACGCGACCGCGGCAGGAGCGCGCGCACCTTGTCGCCCATTTTCATGAGGCGCGTGAGCGTGGCCGTGTCGAGGCGCAGCATCTCCTCGGTCCAGGAAGACAGCGCCTCCATGAGTGCGAGCGTCTCGGCGAGGCGCGAGCGCATGGCCGCATCCTCGGATGCGAAGGCGGGGTCGCGCACGCATTCGCGCAGGACTCCGATCGTGGGATCGAACTCGCGCGCCTTGCGCTCGCGCACGATCGTGCGCAGCAGGTCCCACGGGTCGCGCGCCGTCTCGAAGTGGTCGCGGCGGTCGTCCATGCGATGGGCCACGCGCACGAGGTTCCAGTGCAGAAGATCGCGCAGGCTCGTGCTCACATTGGAGCGGGCCACGCGCAGCGTGGCGGCGATCTCCTCGGCGTGGAGCGGCCGGCCGGAAAGGTAGATGAGGGCGTGGATCTGCGACACGGTGCGGTTTACGCCCCAGCGCGAGCCCATCTCGCCCCAGTGCAGCACGAAGCGCTCGGCGACCGGCGAGAGCGCGATCGCAGCGGCATCGGCGGGTGCGGCGTCCTGGGCAGCCATCCTTCTCTCTCGCCGACGGGCGGCGCTTGATTTGCAGTCTATATGAACGTAACTTTCTGTCAAGACAGAAATAACAGATGGAGTCGATTCATGAGGATACTGGTGACTGGCGGGACGGGATTCCTCGGGCGCCAAGTGTCCCGCGCGCTCCGCGAGCGGCGCCACACCGTGATCGTCGGCTCGCGCCGCGCGGACGATGCGCGGCGGATGCACTTCGAGTACCTGCTCGCGCCCGAGGCGTGGCTTGCGCTCCTGAAGGACGTCGCCGCCGTCGTCAATTGCGTGGGCATCCTGCGCGAGGTCGGACGCGCGACCTACGAGCGCGTACATCACGAGGCGCCGGCAGCCCTCGCGGCCGCGTGTTCGCGCTCGGGCATTCGCTTGGTGCACGTGTCCGCGCTCGGCCTCGGGTCGGCCGCACGAAGCGGGTTTATCGCTTCCAAGCGTCGGGGTGAAGCGGCGGTCCGTGCCTCGGGCGCGGACTACACGATCGTTCGACCTTCGCTGCTGGACGGCGAAGGCGGCTTCGGCGCCCGCTGGATGC
>DATJXV010000071.1:0-17260 GCA_035499955.1 Casimicrobiaceae bacterium | reverse complement strand
GCGCGGGCGCTGCGGATGGCCTGCGCGCTGGACCCGCGGTCTGGAACTGCGATTCCATCGACCAAGGGTACGCTTTAGACGAATCGCTGACCGCGGGTCAGGTATCAGAGGTCAGGAATCAGGGATCAGACAAACCCGCTCCGACCGCCGCATACGCCGTATCGGTTTTTCTGATCCCCGATCCCCGATCCCCGATCCCTGACCCCCGATGAGCATCGTTGTCATCGATTACGGCATGGGTAACCTGCTCTCGGTCGCCAAGGCGCTCTGCCACGTCGCACCCGACCGCAAGGTGGAGGTGTCCGCCGATCCTGCGACAATCCGCGGAGCCGAGCGGGTGGTGCTGCCCGGCCAGAGCGCGATGCCCGACTGCATGAAGGGACTTATCGAGAGCGGCCTCGTCGAGACGGTGCGCGACGTGCTGCGGGACCGCCCGTTCCTCGGCATCTGCCTCGGCCTGCAAATGCTGTTCGAGGAGAGCGAAGAGGGCCCCACCGCCTGCCTGGGCGCCCTGCCGGGGCGCGTCGTGCGCTTCCGCGACGAGGCGATGGTGTCGCCGCAAGGGGAGCGTCTCAAGGTGCCGCACATGGGTTGGAGCCGGGTCCGCCAAGCGCGGGCGCATCCCCTGTGGGCGGGGATCGAGGACGGCGCCCGCTTCTACTTCGCCCACAGCTTCCACCCGGTGCCGCGGGACCGGGAGATGACGGCGGCGACGGTCGACTACCCGGCGCCGTTTACTTGCGCCATCGCGCGGGCTAATATCTTCGCAACCCAGTTCCACCCTGAAAAAAGTCAGCGCGCGGGCCTAGCCCTCCTCCACAACTTCGTCGCCTGGGACGGCCGCGCCTGACCCTCCCCTCCGCCCGCAATCTCGCGCGTCGCCCACGCAGCCCACGCCGCTGCCGCCATGCAGATCATTCCCGCGATTGACATCAAGGACGGACACTGCGTTCGCCTCAAGCAGGGCGACATGCACGCCGTGACGGTGTTCTCCGAGGATCCGGCCGCGATGGCGCAGCACTGGCTGGAGCAAGGCGCGCAGCGCCTGCACCTGGTGGATCTCAACGGCGCGGTCGCCGGCCGCCCCCGTAACGAGCTCGCGATCCGCGAAGTGGTGAGCGTGATCGGCGAGGAGATTCCGGTGCAGCTCGGCGGGGGCATCCGCGACCTGGACACCATCGAGCGCTACCTCGACGACGGCATCAGCTACGTGGTCATCGGCACCGCCGCGGTCAAGAATCCCGGCTTCCTGCACGACGCATGCTCGGCGTTCCCCGGCCACATCCTGGTCGGGCTCGACGCGCGCGACGGCAAGGTCGCCACCGACGGCTGGTCGAAGATGACCGGTCACGATGTCGTCGATCTCGCACGCAAGTGCGAGGACTACGGCGTTGAAGGCATCATCTACACCGATATCGGGCGCGACGGCATGCTGACCGGCATCAACATCGACGCCACGGTGCGGCTTGCGCGCGAGATCAAGCTTCCGGTGATCGCCTCCGGCGGACTCGCCTCGATCGCCGACGTGAAGCAGCTCGCGCAGCACGAGAACGACGGCATCATCGGCGCCATCGCCGGTCGCGCCATCTACGAGGGCACGCTGAACTTCAAGGAAGCCTTGAAGGCGGCAGGCCGTACCTGAAGCCAGATTCGGGCCGGCCGCGCCGGCCCGTCTCCAATCAGAAGTTTTCCATGGGGCTCGCCAAGCGCATCATCCCCTGCCTCGACATCGCGGACGGCCGCGTTGTCAAGGGCGTCAACTTCGTGAACCTGCGCGACGCCGGCGACCCGGTCGAAGTCGCGCGCCGCTACGACGAGCAGGGCGCCGACGAGCTCGCGTTCCTCGACATCCGCGCCAGCGTCGAAAAGCGCGGCCTCCTCTACGACATGATCGAGGCGGTGGCCTCCCAGGTGTTCATCCCGCTCACCGTGGGCGGTGGGGTCAACGCCGTCGAGGACATCCGCGCCTTGCTCAACGCCGGCGCGGACAAGGTGAGCATCAACACCTCCGGCGTGCAGAACCCCGACCTCGTCGGCGAGGCGTCGGCGCGCTACGGCGCGCAATGCATCGTGTCCGCCATCGACGCCAAGAAGTACGCCGTCGACGCCTGGCAGGTGTACATCCACGGCGGGCGCACGCCGACGGGCATCGACGCCGTGAAATGGGCGCAGGAGGTCGTCGCGCTCGGCGCCGGCGAGATCCTGCTCACGAGCATGGACCGCGACGGCGCGCGCACGGGCTTCGACCTGCGCCTGACGCGCGCGGTGGTCGACGCCGTGGACGTCCCGGTGATCGCTTCGGGCGGGGTGGGCTCGCTGGCCGACCTGGTCGACGGCATCAGGGAGGGTGGGGCCGACGCCGTGCTCGCGGCGTCCATCTTCCACTACGGCGAGTTCACGGTGGGCCAGGCCAAGGCGGCGATGGCGGCGGCGGGCATCGAGGTCCGCACGTGAGCAAGGATTGGCTGGATGAGGTGTGCTGGAACGGCGACGGCCTCGTGGCGGCTATCGCGCAGGACGTCGTGACAAACAATGTGCTCACGCTCGCCTGGATGAACCGCGACGCGCTCGCGCTCACCGAGCGCACGCGCGAGGCGCACTACTGGTCGCGCTCGCGCGGGAGGTTGTGGCGCAAGGGCGAGTCGTCGGGCCACGTGCAGCGCGTGCGCGAGATCCGGCTCGACTGCGACGGCGATGCGGTCGTGCTCCTCGTCGAGCAGCAGGGTGGCATCGCGTGCCACACGGGCCACGAACGCTGCTTTTTCCGCAGGCTCGACGGCGGCGCGTGGCATGATGTGGAGCCCGTGCTGAAGGACCCCAAGGCGATCTACGGCGATGGCTGAACCGTCCGACGCGAGCGACATCCTGACGCGGCTCGCCGCGACGATCGCGTCGCGCCGCGACGCCGATCCGGCGACATCCTACGTCGCGTCGCTGCTGCGCAAGGGCGACGACGCCATTCTCAAGAAGATCGGCGAGGAGGCGACCGAGGCAGTGATGGCCGGCAAGGATGGCGACCCGCGCAGGATCGTCACGGAGATGGCCGACCTCTGGTTCCACTGCCTCGTGCTGCTCGAGCGCTTCGGGCTGTCGCCCGCCGACGTGCTGGACGAGCTGGCGCGGCGCGAGGGCACGTCGGGGCACGCCGAGAAGGCGGCGCGCGGCCGTTGATCGGCCGCGCCGCCCGTCCGCGAGGCCGGGGGCGATACAATGGCGGATCGAGGTGACGCGGGAAGCCGCATGGCGACCGACCCCAACTGCATTTTCTGCAAGATCGTGCGCGGCGAGATTCCGGCCAAGAAGGTGTACGAGGACGCCGATGTGCTCGCGTTCCACGACATCCAGCCGCAGGCGCTCGTGCATTTCATGATCATCCCGAAACGGCATGTGGCGAGCATGTACGACCTCACCGAGGCCGACGCCCCGGTGATGGGAAAGATCGTGACGATCGCGGGACGGCTCGCCCGGGAGCAGGGCGCGAGCGACGGCTTCCGCACCATCGTCAACACCGGGCGCATCGGCAACCAGGAAGTGCAGCACGTGCACATGCATGTGATCGCGGGCGCCGAGCCGCTCGGACGGATGATCCCGCGCAAGAGCTAGAAACGTTAGGAGCGCACCATGGGTGGCTTGAGCATATGGCATTGGCTGATCGTTCTCCTGGTCGTCGTCCTCATCTTCGGCACGAAGAAGCTGCGCAACATCGGGCAGGACCTGGGAGGCGCGGTCAAGGGCTTCAAGGAAGGCATGAAAGGCGCGGAGGAATCGGACGCCGCGCCCGAGCCAGCGCCGCCTCCTTCGCAGATCCCCGGCAAGACGATCGACGCCGAGGTGAAGAAGGAGACCAACAAGTCGTAGGCCGGCGCGGATTTCGCGCTGCGCGAATATGATCGACATCGGCTTCTCCGAGCTCGTCGTCATCGGGGTCGTGGCGTTGATCGTCATCGGCCCCGAGCGGCTGCCGAAGACGGCGCGCACGGTCGGCCACCTGTTCGGCCGCCTGCAGCGCTACGTGAACGAGGTCAAGGCGGACATCAACCGCGAGATGGAGCTCGAGGAGCTGCGCAACCTGCAGAAGCAGGTGCAATCCGCCGCGCAGGAATTGAAGACGTCGGTGGAGTCCGCGGCGCGTGACGTCGAGACCGGCGTGCGCGAGGTCGAGCGCGATCTCAACGCGGGGGTGACCGACTCGGACCCGGCCGAGACGGCCCGCCTCGCGGAGCCCGCGCCGCTGCCGAACGAGCCGGGCGGCGAGCTCGCCGATGCCGCGCCTGCCGAGCTGCCGCGGCAGCCGACGCTGCCGGGCTTCGACAAGATCTGATTCGTCCGCTTAAGCGATGAGCGAAACCACGCCCCCGACCGGGCCGGAGGAAACGTTCCTCTCGCACCTGATCGAGCTTCGCACGCGCCTCCTGCGCTCGATCATCGCGGTGGCGATCGTGCTCGTGTGCCTGTTCCCGTTCGCGAAGGACATCTACGCGATCCTGGCCCGGCCGCTCCTCGAGAAGCTGCCCGCCGGCGCGACCATGATCGCGACCGACGTCACCGGCACGTTCCTCGTGCCGCTCAAGGTGACGGTGATGGCGGCGTTCGTCATCGCGCTGCCGTACGTGCTGTGGCAGGCGTGGGCGTTCGTCGCGCCCGGCCTCTATCAGCACGAAAAGCGCCTCGCCGGACCCGTCATCGTGTCGAGCGTGGTCTTCTTCGCGATCGGGATGGCGTTCGCGTACTTCTTCGTGTTCCCGGTGATGTTCAACTTCTTCACCAACTACACCCCGGCCGGCGTCACGATGATGACCGACATCGACAAGTACCTGTCGTTCGTGCTGACGATGTTCATCGCCTTCGGCATCACGTTCGAGGTGCCGGTGGTGGTCATCGTGCTGGTGCGGATGGGTGTGGTGAGCCTCGAGAAGCTGAGGGCGATCCGCGGCTACGTGGTCGTCGGCGCGTTCATCGTCGGGGCGATCTTCACCCCGCCCGACGTGCTGTCGCAGCTCATGCTGGCGATGCCGCTGTGGCTGCTCTACGAGCTGGGCCTCCTGCTCGCGCGGTTCGTGAGCGTGCCGGCGAAGCAGGAAGCGGAAAAGGGGGCCTAGCCCTACTGCCTCTCCGGTGGCGGCCTTTTCCCGACCACCACGTCGACGTCGACGTCCTGGCCGGCGCGCACCAGGTGCACCTTGGCGCTCGACCCCGGCGGCAGCTCCGCGATCCGCGCGAGAAGCTGCGGGACGCTGCGGGTCGACTTGCCCCCGATGTCCGTGACGACGTCGAGCACCTTCATGCCGGCTTTGTCCGCCGGGCCGCCCGGCTGGATGCCGCGGATGACCACACCCTCCGGACGCGCCAGCGACAGCGCCTTGGCGATCTCGAGCGTGACCGCCGTGGGCTCGACGCCCAGCCAGCCGCGCGTGACCTCGCCGTCGCGCACGATCTGCTCGAAGACGTTGCGCGCGAGCGACACCGGGATCGAGAAGGCGATTCCTAGCGAGCCGCCGGTCTGCGAGTAGATCGTGCTGTTGATGCCGACCAGGTTGCCGGCCGTGTCGACGAGCGCGCCGCCGGAGTTCCCCGGGTTGATGGCGGCATCGGTCTGGATGAAATCCTCGAAGCGGTTCACCCCCAGGAAATTGCGGCCCAGGGCGCTCACGATGCCCATGGTCACGGTGTTGCCGAGGCCGAACGGATTGCCGATGGCGAGCACGACGTCGCCGACCTGAAGGTTGTCGGAGGCCGCGAACGTCATCGCGGGCAGGTTCTCCTCGTCCGCCTTCAGCACGGCGAGGTCCGACTCGGGGTCGGTCCCGCGCACGTGCGCGGCGACGCGGCGGCCGTCCGCGAGCACGAGCTGGATGTCGTCGGCGCCCTCGACCACGTGGTGGTTGGTGAGCACGTAACCCTCCGGCGACACGATGACGCCCGAGCCAAGGCTCGTCTGCCGATGCGGCTGCGCGCCCTTGTCGAGCTCGGGGAAGAAGCGCCGGAACACGGGGTCGTCGGCAAGCGGGTTGCGGGTGCGCACTTCCTTGCTCGTGTAGATGTTCACGACCGCCGGCATCGCCTTCTTCGCGGCGTCGGCGTAGCTCGACACCCGGGCGCCGACGACCGGTGTCGTGGTCTCCTGCGTGACGATCACGTTCGCGGCGCGGCCGGTTACCCGCGGCAGGAGGTCGGGCCGCAACGTGGCGAGCACGAACAGCGCTGCGAGGCACAGCGTGCAGGCCTGAGCGAAAAGCAGCCAGAATTTGCGTAGCATTACGTCGCAAGTATAGTGTTCCGGACCGCGGAACGGGGTCTCGCGGGTGTCCCGGTCGTGCGCGGCAATCTTCTCCAAATCACTGATTTGCAACGGATTTTGGAACGACGACCGCGCCGAGGCTTCCGGCGCGAGGGGCCGATCCCGTATAATCTCGCGGCTTTGCGAACCTCCATACGCAGAAAACGGCGGGCCGCCTTGCCAAGATGACGCGGCTCACGTTCTTTTCGCCCTCTTTTCGTGGATACGGGGATGGCTGACGCTCCTTACGATCAATCCGTCGACGCCAACAAGCGCCGGTTCCTCATCGTTACCAGCAGCGTGGTCGGCGGCGTCGGCGTGGCCGCCGCCGCGGTTCCATTCGTGATGTCGTTATGGCCGTCGGCGCGCGCGAAGGCCGCGGGCGCGCCGGTCGAGGTCGACATCGGCAAGATCGAGCCGGGGCAGCTCATCACGGTCGAGTGGCGCGGCAAGGTGTGCTGGCTGCTGAACCGCACGAAGCCGATGCTCGAGTCGCTGCCGAAGCTCGACAGCCGCCTCGCCGACCCCAACTCGGACGTGCCGCAACAGCCCGCGTATTGCAAGAACGAGCACCGTTCGATCAAGGAAGCGATGTGGGTGTGCATCGGCATCTGCACCCATCTCGGCTGCTCGCCGACGTTCCGGCCCGAGGTCGCGCCGCCGGACCTGGGTCCGGATTGGCTCGGCGGCTTCTTCTGTCCCTGCCACCAGTCGAAGTTCGACCTCGCGGGCCGGGTCTTCAGGGGCGTCCCCGCGCCGACCAACCTCGTGATCCCGCCGCACAAGTACCTCTCCGACACGAGGATAGTCATCGGCGAAGGCCAGGACGGGAAGAGCTAGATGATCCCCCCACGCCCGCTTTGCTCGCTGCCCCTCGAGGGGATGGGTCAGTCCCTTGGGGCGGCCCTAGGGGACTGACCATGACCAAGCTCCTCAACTGGATCGACGCCCGCTTCCCGCTGACCGCGCTGTGGGAATCGCAATGGGGCAAGTACGTCGCGCCGAAGAACTTCAACTTCTGGTACTACTTCGGCTCGCTCGCCACCCTCGTGCTCGTGATGCAGATCGTCACGGGCATCTTCCTCACCATGAACTACAAGCCCGATGCGACCAAGGCGTTCGAGTCGGTCGAGTACATCATGCGCGACGTGGAGTGGGGCTGGCTCATCCGCTACATGCACTCGACGGGCGCGTCGGCGTTCTTCATCGTCGTGTACCTCCACATGTTCCGCGGCTTGATGTACGGCAGCTACCGCAAGCCGCGCGAGCTCATCTGGATCTTCGGCTGCCTCATCTACCTCACGCTGATGGGCGAGGCGTTCTTCGGCTACCTCCTGCCGTGGGGCCAGATGTCGTACTGGGGCGCGCAGGTGATCGTGAACCTGTTCTCGACCGTGCCGCTGATCGGCGACGGTCTCGGCGTGTGGATCCGCGGCGACTACACGATCTCCGACATCACGCTCAACCGCTTCTTCGCCTTCCACGTGATCGCCTTCCCGCTGGTGCTCCTGGGGCTGGTCGCCGCGCACCTGATGGCGCTGCACGAGGTCGGGTCGAGCAACCCCGACGGGATCGAGATCAAGCAGCAGCCCAAGGACCCCAAGACCGGGCTCTACCTCGACGGCATCTACAGCCACCCGTATTACACGATCAAGGACATCGTGGGCGTGGTGTTCTTCCTCGCCGTGTTCTCCGCGATCATGTTCTTCCTGCCGGAGATGGGCGGCTACTTCCTCGAGGCCAACAACTTCATCCCGGCCGACCCGCTCAAGACGCCGGAGCACATCGCGCCGGTGTGGTACTTCACGCCGTACTACGCGATCCTGCGCGCGGTGCCTTCGTTCCTCAACACCCAGTTCTGGGGCGTGCTCGCCATGGGCATCGCGGTGGTCATCTTCTTCTTCCTGCCGTGGCTCGACCGCGGCGCGGTGAAGTCGATCCGCTATCGCGGCACGCTCTACAAGTCGTGGCTCGCGGCGTTCGTGATCGCCTTCGTGATCCTGGGCTACCTCGGTGTGGTCCCGGTCACGGTGTGGGGGCAGTTCCCCGAGAGCTGGCCCATCCTGGGCGGCGCCGACAAGGCCACCGTGGTCGCGCGCGTCCTCACCGTCGTGTACTTCCTCTTCTTCTTCCTCATGCCGTGGTACACCGCGCGCGACAAGACGAAGCCCGTTCCGGAAAGGGTGCGATGACAGCCATGAAAGCGATCGCTGCCTTTCTGACCGCGCTGCTCGCGTGCGGCGCCGCCTTCGCCTCGGGCGGCGCCGACCTGCGTCTCGATCCGGCGCCGATCCACCGCCTCGACGCGGAATCGCTCCAGCGCGGCGCGCGTAACTTCGTCAACTACTGCTTGAGCTGCCACAGTGCGAAGTACATGCGCTACGAGCGGCTGAAGGAGATCGGCATTCCCGAGGACCTCATCAAGTCCAACCTCATGTTCGGCACCGACAAGATCGGCTCGACCATGACGGTCGCCATGACCCCGGCCGAGGGCAAGTCGTGGTTCAACGCGGCGCCGCCGGACCTGTCGGTCGAGGCGCGTGTGCGCGGCGTGGACTGGCTCTACAACTACCTGATCGGCTTCTACAAGGACGACCAGGCGCCCTCGGGCTGGAACAACCTCGTGTTCCCGAATGTGGTGATGCCACACGTGCTTTGGAGCCTGTCCGGCAGCAACAAGCTCGTGTCGACCGAGTTCGACGAGCATGAAAAAGCGGTCGCCGCCGCCATCGCCGTCAAGGGCCTAGTCAAGGTCGAGCCCGGCCCGGGGGACAAGTGGCTCGTCCACACGGTGGCGACGGACACGCCCGGCACGATGAGCCGCGACGAGTACCAGGCGTTCGTCGCCGACCTCGTGAACTTCATGGACTTCATGGCCGAGCCCACCAAGAACGAGCGCATCCGTATCGGGATCGTCGTGCTGCTGTACCTCGGCGTGCTGTTCGTGCTCGTCTATTCGCTGAAGCGCCTGATCTGGAAGGACGTGCACTAGGGGCTTCCTGGCATTTGTAATTCGCGCGGCGCGGCCCCATATGGGGTCTCGCCCGCTCCCTTTGCAAGCGGCCTTCCCGTAGGCCGCCACAAATGAAAGCAGCGCGCTTCACTTTCAGGCGCGCGAAGGAGATACCGCGATGATGACCCTCTATTCCGGGACGACCGACCCGTTCTCGCAGCGCTGCCGCATCGTGCTGCACGAGAAGGGGATGGACTTCCAGATCATCGACGTCGACTTGGACCACAAGCCCGAGGATCTCGCCGTCATGAATCCGTACAACCAGGTCCCGGTGCTGGTGGAGCGCGACCTCGTGCTTCATGAATCCAACATCATCAACGAGTACATCGACGAGCGCTTCCCGCATCCGCAGCTCATGCCCGCCGACCCCGTGATGCGCGCTCGCGCGCGGCTGTTCCTGCACCGCTTCGAGAAGGAGCTCTTCGTCCACATCGACGCGCTCGAGGGCAACAACCAGAAGAACGCCGAGAAGGCGCGCGGCCTCGTGCGCGATGCGCTCCTGCAGATCACCCCGGTGTTCGCCAAGCACAAGCACATGCTGGGCGAGGACTACTCGATGCTCGACGTCGCCATCACGCCGCTTCTGTGGCGGCTCGACTACTACGGCATCCAGATGCCCAAGCAGGCGGCCCCGCTCATGAAGTACGCCGAGCGGCTGTTCGCGCGGCCGGCGTTCTCCGAGGCGCTGACGTCGGCCGAGCGCGGCATGCGCAAGTAGCGGCGCGAGCAGCCGGCGAGGGGCCCCGCGGAGCGGGGATCGACGGCAAGTGCGAGTCGACGCTGCGAGGCCGACGCGAGGGTGATGCGAGCGTCGCGCTGGCACAAGGAGGCCGAGGGCGCGAGCAGCCGGCGAGGGGCCCGGCGGAGCGGGGATCGACGGCAAGTGCGAGTCGACGCTGCGAGGCCGACGCGCTGTGCATCGCACGGCAGGCGAACCCAAGGGGGCCGCCACGGGCGGCCGTTCCAGGGTCCCGCCGCTTGACGGCCCGAGCGTGCCGCGTAGTATCCTGCCCGAATGTCCGAGCAGTCCGCCAAGCCTTACCTCATCCGCGCCATCTGCGAGTGGTGCGGGGACAACGCGCTCACTCCGTATCTTGCGGTCAAGGTGAACGATCAGACACGCGTGCCGGCGGCCTTCGTGAAGAACGGCGAGATCGTGCTCAACGTGAGCGCCACCGCAACCCGCAAGCTCACGATCGACAACGAGTGGATCCAGTTCACCGCGCGCTTCAACGGCGCGTCACAGGAAGTCGCGGTGCCGATCAACGCCGTGTCCGGCATCTTCGCCAAGGAGACCGGCTACGGGTTCGCCTTCTCCTCGCCGCAGGATCCCGCGGCGGCGCTCTCCACGGCCACCGCGCCGCGCGAGCCCGACAAGCCCGAGACCTCGAAGGAAGGCGGCGGCAACGGCAAGCGCAAGCGGCCGTCTCATCTGCAGATCATCAAGTAGCGGAGCGAGCGGCCGGCGAGGGGCCCCGCGTAGCGGAGATCGGCGGCCGACGCGAGTCGACGCGGAACACCGGCGTCTCATGCGGCGCGGTCCCGCGGGTAAAATGGCGCGCCTGCCGGCATAGCTCAGGGGTAGAGCAGCGGTTTTGTAAACCGTTGGTCGTGGGTTCAAATCCTACTGCCGGCACCAACGGCCGCATGTACGGACCGCAGACACAGGTAACGGTTCGTGCCGAAGACACAGGTGACGATGACAACCCGCGATCGGGTGCTCCTTACGGGAGCGACGGGCTTCGTGGGCTCCGCGGTCGCGCGCGCGCTTCTCTGCGCAGGCTATCGCGTCCGCGTCCTCGTGCGGCCGGCGAGCCCGCGCGGCAATCTCGAAGGGCTCGACGTCGAAATCCTCGAAGGCGACATTCTCGATACCGCGGCGGTCGAGCGAGCCATGGCAGGCGCCGGCGCCCTGGTCCACACGGCCGCCGACTATCGTCTGTGGTCACGCGACCCTGCGCAAATCACGCGTGCCAACGTGGAAGGGACGCGCAACGTGATGCGTGCCGCGCTCGACGCCGGTGTGGAACGCGTCGTACATACAAGCAGTGTCGCTACGCTGGCGCTGCGTCCCGGCGGCGATCCGGCCGACGAGACGACGCCGCTGGCGGAGGCCTCGGCGACCGGAGCCTACAAGCGAAGCAAGGTCGCCGCCGAGCGCCTGGTCGAGGCGATGACCGCGCGCGATGGATTGCCGGCGGTGATCGTCAATCCGTCGACGCCGATTGGACCGCGCGACATCCGCCCGACGCCGACCGGACGGGTGATCGTCGCCGCGGCGGCCGGGCGCATGCCCGCGTTCGTCGACACGGGCCTCAACCTCGTCCACGTCGACGATGTGGCGGCGGGACATGTCGCGGCGCTTAGGGCCGGGTCGGTCGGCCAGCGCTACATACTCGGCGGCGACAACGTCACGCTCGCCGACATGCTGCGCGACATCGCACGCCTCGTCGGCCGCCCGGCCCCTCGGTTCGAGCTGCCGCGCGCGCCGCTCTATGCGCTCGCCGCTGCGGCGCAGGGGCTCGCCGCGGTGACCGGCCGCGAGCCGTTGCTGACCCTGGACGGCCTGCGCATGTCGCGACAGCGGATGTTCTTCACGAGCGCGAAGGCAGCGAACGCGCTGGGCTACCGCGCACGGCCCTATCTCGAGGGCCTGCGCGACGCGATCGACTGGTTCCGCGAAAGGGGTTACCTGCGGTGATCCCGCTCGCGCTCGGCATCCTCGCCTGCCTCGCCTGGGTCTACCTGCTGCTCGGGCGCGGCGGGTTCTGGCGCAGCGCCGAGCGCGACGACGGACCGTCGTTCGAAATGGGCGACGACTTGCCGCGCGTCGCTGCGATCATCCCGGCGCGCGACGAGTCCGCCTGCATCGGCGACGCCATCGCATCGCTGCTCGGGCAGGACTACGCAGGCGAGCTCCTCATCGTCGTCGTGGACGATCACAGCACCGACGACACGGCAGGCGCCGCCCGCGCCGCCGCCGGGGCCGCCTCCGAGCGGCTGACCGTGCTGGCCGCACCGCCGCTTGCCGCCGGCTGGACGGGTAAGCTCTCGGCCCTGCGCGAGGGTGTGCGTCACGCCGTCGCGGCCCCCCGCCCGCCCGACTATCTGCTGCTGACCGACGCCGACATCGTCTACGCCCCCGACACCGTGGGCAGGCTCGTCGCCCGCGCGTCGAGCGGCCGTCTCGTTCTCGCCTCGCTCATGGCGAGGCTGCGCTGCGTGAGCCCGGCGGAGCGGGCCTTCATCCCGTCGTTCATCTTCTTCTTCGAGATGCTGTACCCGTTTCGCTGGGTGAATGACCCCGGCTCCAGAACGGCGGCCGCCGCGGGCGGGTGCATGCTCGTGCAGCGGCTCGCGCTCGAGGCCGCGGGCGGCCTCGAGGCGGTGCGAAGCACGCTGATCGACGACTGCGCGCTCGCGCGGGTCCTCAAGCGGCAGGGCCCCGTGTGGCTCGGGCTGACGCAACGGGTGCGCAGCGCGCGGAGCTACGATACCCTCGGCGAGATCCGGCGCATGGTGTCGCGCTGCGCGTACGCCCAGCTGCGGTTTTCCCCCGGGTTGCTCGCGCTGACGGTGCTCGCGATGGGGGTAGTCTATGCGGCTCCGGCGGCCTTCGCGCTGTTCGGCTCGGGGGCGGCGCAGTGGCTGGGCGTCCTCGCGCTGGCGCTGATGGCCCTCGCGCTGCAACCGACGCTGCGCTTTTACGGTCTAGGCCCATGGTGGGGGCTCGCATTGCCTGCCATCGCAGTCGCTTACATGCTTTTCACGCTCGACTCGGCATGGCAGCATTGGCGCGGCAGAGGCGGGCTCTGGAAAGGGCGCGTCTACCGCGACAGCTCCGCGCATGAGATGACCGACCACTAGAATGATGCATCGGGGGTAGATACGAGGATGCGCTTCTCATCGCGCGAACTGCGAGCGTTGGCGGAGACGGACAGCGCGCTGCGCCCGCCGCCCGTGCACCGCGCGGCTTCGAGGCTCGACGACGCGATCGATGCGGCGTGCGCCGCGCTTGGCGACTCCCAGCGCGGCGACGGCCACTGGGTGTTCGAGCTCGAGGCCGACGCGACCATCCCGGCCGAGTACATCCTGCTGTCGCATTACCTGGGCGACCGCGACCCCGGGCTCGAGGCGAAGTTCGCGACGTACCTGCGAAGGCGCCAGGGCGGGCACGGCGGATGGCCGCTCTACTTCGGCGGCGAATTCGACCTGAGCGCAAGCGTCAAGGCGTACTTCGCGCTCAAGGCCGCGGGCGATGCTCCCGACGCGCCTCACATGCGCCGGGCGCGCGAAGCCATCCTGGCGCGCGGTGGCGCCGGAGAGAGCAAGGTCTTCACGCGCATCCTCCTCGCCCTGTTCGGCGTGGTGCCGTGGAGCTGCGTCCCGGTCCTCATGGTCGAGGCGGTGTTCCTGCCGCGATGGTTCCCGTTTCACCTTACGCGCATCTCCTACTGGAGCCGCACGGTGCTCGTGCCGCTGCTCGTGCTGTATGCCCTCAAGCCGCGGGCGCGCAATCCGCTCGGCGTCACGATCGACGAGCTCTTCCCCGGCGGCGCGGCGCGGGCGCGCGGCCTCGCGAGGGCACCGCACCAGTCTCGGCTGCACTTCGGCGTGTTCGCGGCGCTGGATCGGCTTTCGCGCCTGCTCGAGCCCTTGATCCCGGGCGCGATCCGGCGCCGTGCGATCGACGCGGCGGTCGCCTTCGTGACGGAGCGCCGCAACGGCGAGGACGGTCTCGGGGCGATCTTCCCGGCCATGGCCAACACCGTCATGATGTTCGACGCGCTGGGTTACGCGCGCGATCATCCGCACATGGCGGCGGCGCGCCGCGCGATCGACAAGCTCGTGGTATCGAGCGGCGACGAGGCGTATTGCCAGCCTTGCGTGTCGCCGATCTGGGATACCGTCCTCGCGTCGCTTGCGCTGCTCGAGTCGGGCGGCGATGCGCCGCGTGCGTGCGCGCGCCGCGGCCTTGCATGGCTCGAGCAGCGGCAGGTTCTCGACGTCGTCGGCGACTGGGCCCTGCAGCGCCCGCACGTGCGCCCGGGCGGATGGGCGTTCCAGTACGCGAATCCCCACTATCCGGACCTCGACGATACGGCGGTCGTGGTGATCGCCATGGACCGCTTCGCGCGCACGCGCCGCGGACGCGACGAGCCGGACTTCGGTGAAGCGATTGCGCGGGCCCGTGAGTGGGTGCTGGGCTTGCAGAGCCGCAACGGTGGCTGGGGGGCGTTCGACGCCGACAACACGAGCGAGTATCTCAACCACATTCCGTTCGCCGATCACGGCGCGCTGCTCGATCCGCCGACGGCCGACGTCACCGCGCGCTGCGCCTGCATGATCGCCCAGCTCGACCCCGGCTTGGGCGGGCCCGCGCTCGAGAGGGCGCTCGCGTATCTCAAGGCCGAACAGGAGGCCGACGGGAGCTGGTACGGGCGCTGGGGTATGAACTACGTCTACGGCACATGGTCGGTGTTGTGCGCACTCGATGCCGCGGGCGTGGACCGGCAGTCGGCGCAGGTGCGGCGCGCCGTCGCGTGGCTCACGTCGCGGCAGAACGACGACGGCGGCTGGGGCGAGAGCGGCGACAGCTATGCCCTCGACGGCCCGCCGTGCACGTCGGCGCAAAGCACGGCGTCGCAGACGGCCTGGGCGCTGCTTGCGCTGGTCGCCGCCGGTGAAGCGCGCGGCAGCGCTGCCGCGCGCGGCGTGGATTGGCTGCTCGCGCGCCAGCGCGCGGACGGCTTCTGGCCGGAGCCGCAGTACACCGCGACCGGATTCCCGCGCGTGTTCTACCTGCGCTATCACGGGTACGCGAGGTATTTTCCGCTCTGGGCGCTCGCGCGCTATCGCAACGCGACGCGCAGCCGTGACGGCCTCGCTCGCTTCGGCATGTGAGCGCGTCGACGCGCGCGACGCGCGACCTCGTGGTGGTGACCGGCCTCGCCGCCGAGGCGCGCATTGCGGCCGGACCCGGCATCCGGGTGGTGGTCGCAGGGGGCGCACGGACTTTGCAACTCGAGCGTCGTCTTGCGCAGGAAATCGAGCGCGGCGCGCGCGCCGTGATGAGCTTCGGCATCGCAGGCGGCCTCGCCGAACGGCTGTCCTGCGGCGCCTGGCTGGTCGCGCGCAGCGTGCTGACGCCTTCGGGGTGTGTGCGATGTCATGCGCAGTGGACGGCGAGCCTTCGCGATCGGCTCCCGGGCGCGCATGTGGTCGACCTCGCCGGCGTGGACACGCCGGCCTGGACCGCCTCGGACAAGCGCGCGCTGCATCGCGAGACCGGCGCCTGGGCGGTCGACACCGAATCGCATGTCGCCGCAACGCTCGCCGCGCGGGCGGGGCTTGCGTTCGCCGCGTTCAGGGTCGTGGCCGACGGCGCGAAGCGCTCGCTGCCCGCAGCGGCGGCGGTCGCGCTCGCTCCCGACGGAACGATTCGGCACGGCAAGGTGCTGGGCTCGATCGCGCGCGCGCCGGCGCAGCTCCCCTCGCTCGTCCGCACAGCGCGCGACACCGCGGTCGCGCTGCGCGAGCTTTCACGCGGTCGTCGGCGTCTGGGCGGAGGCCTTGCTTGTCCTGATCTCGACGAGCTTGTGCTCGACGTGCCGTGAGAACACGAATTGGGCCGGACGCTGGTGGGTGAGCGGGATCTCGGGCGCCATCGGGCCGTCGGTGCGCACGCCGCGGAGGCCGACGGCGATCGCCCGCCAGGGATGCCGTACAGCGTCCTGCACGGCGGTCGCTTCGTAGCCGCTGTGCACCATGCAGTTCGCACACTTTTCGTAGTTGCCCGTGCCGTACGCGTCCCAGTCGGTTTCCTCCATGAGCTCGCGGAAGGTCGCAGTGTAGCCTTCGCCGAGCAGATAGCACGGGCGCTGCCAGCCGAAGACGTTGCGCGTCGGGTTGCCCCACGGCGTGCATCGGTAGTCGCGGTTGCCGGCGAGAAAATCGAGGAAAAGTCCGGACTGGCTGAAGGACCAGGAACGCGCGCGGTCGCCGCGGCGGAAGACGTCGCGGAAGAGCTGCTTCGTGCGGGCCCGCGCCAGGAAATGCGCCTGGTCGGGCGCGCGCTCGTAAGCATATCCGGGCGACACCGTAATGCCGTCGACACCCATGTCGCGCACGGCATCGAAGAATCGCGCGACCTTTTCGGGTTCCGCGTCGTCGAACAGCGTGCAATTGATGTTGACACGGAACCCGCGCGCCTTCGCGGCGTGTATCGCCGCCACGGCGCGCGCGTGGACGCCTTGCTCGCACACCGAGCGGTCGTGCATCTCGCGGTCGCCGTCGAGATGCACGGACCAGACGAAGTAGGGGCTCGGTCGGAACAGATCGAGCCGCTTCTGCATGAGAAGCGCGTTCGTGCACAGGTAGACGAACTTGCGGCGAGCGACGATGCCCGCAACGATGGCCTCGATCTCCTTGTGCAGGAGCGGCTCGCCGCCCGCGATGGACACGACCGGCGCACCGCACTCGTCCACTGCGGCAAGGCATTCGTCGAGCGGCAGGCGCTGGTTGAGTATTTCGTCCGGATAATCGATCTTCCCGCAGCCCGCGCAGGCGAGGTTGCAGCGGAACAGCGGCTCGAGCATGAGCACGAGCGGATAGCGACGTCGGCCCGCGACGTGCTGGCGAGCGACGTAGGCGCCGATACGGGCCTTCTGCAGGAACGGGATCGCCACGCCGAGGCCCGCTCAGTCCGCGCTGGCCGCGCGCGCGCGCGGACGAAGAAGGTCCGCGGGAAGGCGGAACTCGACGTTCTCCTCGATCCCGGGAAGCGCTTCGACCTCGATCGGGCCCAGCCGACCGAGCGCGGCGACCACGTCGTCGACGAGCGCTTCCGGCGCCGAGGCGCCTGCGGTGACACCGACCGCCTCGGCGTCGCAGATCCACGCGGCGTCGAGCTCGTTGGCGTCCGCGATGAGGTAGCTCGGCAGGCCCGCCTCCTCGCCGATCTCGCGCAA
>DATJXV010000070.1:0-14621 GCA_035499955.1 Casimicrobiaceae bacterium | reverse complement strand
CGGGCGCGATTCTATTCTAGTCTTTGTACGTCACTTGCACGGGCCTTCCGTTGACGCGGAGCTCGCCGGACGCGACATCGACCTCGAACAGCGGCATGTCGCCGTTGTAGAGGCCCCAGCGGCCGGTCGCGGGATCGAACTTGCTCGCGATCGCGCCCGACTCCTCGTACGCGATCTTGTTGCCGGCGCGCATCGCGTAGCATGCGAAGCGGCATTGCGCCCACACCATCATGCCGAAGTTGACGTCGGCCTCCTCGTCCTTCAGATGCGAAGGCGCCACGAAAACGCCGTAGTCGACGGTCGCCTTGGCCCCGGTCGCGAAGGCGCGGCCGAGGATGATGGACAGGCCGATGCGGTCACCGTCCATGCTGCCCGGGACCGGGCTCTCGCCCGTCGTGAACGCGTCGATCTCGAGGCCGTGGAAACCGCCGTGGCCGACTGCATCCTGCACTTCGAGCACGCCGCCCCACGTGGTGCCGCGCCCCGTCTTGTTGGCCTGCCCGTACAAGGCGACGTTGGAGCCGTAGTCGGACGGATTGTTGAGCACGGTCAGGTTCGCCCACTCCATGCTGCGCGACGTGGGCTGCGTGGTCACGTGCGTGTACAGCGCGGGCGCGACGTTCGGCACCCCGCCTGCCGGGGCCGTGCGGGTTACGGTCAGGCTCGCGGGCAGCGGATAGACATCGGGAGGTTTCGGCGTCACGCCCTGGAAGTAGCCCGTTTGGGCGGCCGCGCTTGCGGCGAACAGCAGTGCGGTCAACGGCAGTTTGGTTCGCATGAGACTCCCCTTTCGAGCAGCGCCGCGTGCGACGGCATGCTCACAAGGTAGCTCACTTGGCGGGCGCCGTGAAAGTGCGCCCGTTTGGCGCCTATCCGAGCCGCGCCTTGAGGCGTTCCGGCCGCAGGCTGTCGTAGACCTCGAACGGCTGGTGGATCCAGGGGTTGTCGGGAAGGTATTCGACGTAGTAGTCGGGCTTGAACACCGAGCACGCCTTCCACCACAGCACCGCGGTATGAAGCTCGGTGATGTGCGGGAAACGGCGCGGCAACTCGTTGTGCACCGCCTGCAGCGTATGACCCGAGTCGACCATGTCGTCGACCAGGAGCACGCGGTCGCCGAGGCGCGGCTTGGTCATCGTCATGTGCTCGGCGATGACGAGCTCGCCGCGGATCGTGCCTCCCTCGGAGGTGTACGAGTGCGTCGACAGGATCGCGAGCGGCTGCTCGAAGATGCGCGACAGCACGTCGCCGACACGCAGGCCGCCGCGGGCGATGCAGATGATCTGGTTGAAGCGGAACCCCGACTCGTACACGTTGTGCGCGAGCCGCTCGACCAGCGTGTTGTACTCGTCCCAGGTGACCTTGAGGCTCATGTGGGGCGGGTCAGTGAAATGGGTGGTGGACCAGGATTGTTTCATCCCGGTCGGGACCTGTCGACACCATCGCGATGGGCACGCCCGTCAGCGTCTCGATGCGCTTGAGGTACGCCCGCGCGTTGGCCGGCAGCGCGTCGAACGACTTGGCCCCCACCGTCGACTCGCTCCAGCCGGGGATCGTCTCGTACACGGGCGTGCAGCGCGCGACCGCCTCGGCGCCGGTGGGGATCAAGTCGAGCGCGCGGCCGTCCATGCGGTAGGAGGTGCAGACCTTGATCTCCCGCATGCCGTCCAGCACGTCGAGCTTGGTGATGCAAAGCCCGTCTACGCCGTTGAGCTGCAGCGAGCGCTTGAGTGCGGCGAGGTCGAGCCACCCGCAGCGGCGAGGACGGCCGGTGACCGAGCCGAACTCGTTGCCGCGCTTCGCGAGGCCGGCGCCGATGTCGTCGGTCAGCTCGGTCGGGAAGGGACCCGTGCCCACACGCGTCGCGTACGCCTTCACGATGCCCAGCACGTAGTCGAGCATCTGCGGTCCGATGCCGCATCCCGCCGCCGCCGCGCCCGCGAGGCAGTTGCTGCTGGTCACGTACGGATACGTGCCGTGATCGATGTCGAGCAGCGCGCCTTGCGCCCCCTCGAACAGGAGCGATTCGCCGCGCACGCGCGCGTCGTGCAGCAGTCCCGCGACGTCGGCGACCATCGGCCGCAGCTCGAGCGCCTGCACGAGCGCCTCGTCGCGGGTCTTGGCGAAGTGCACCGGGTCGCGCTTGTAGTAGTTCACGAGCATGAAGTTGTGCAGCTCGAGGAGAGCCTCGAGCTTCGCGGAGAAGCGGTCGGGGTCGAGCAGGTCCTGCACGCGCAGCGCTCGGCGCGCGATCTTGTCCTCGTACGCGGGACCGATGCCGCGCCCCGTGGTGCCGATTTTCTCGTCGCCCATCGCGGTCTCGCGCGCCTGGTCGAGGGCGACGTGGATCGGCAGCACGAGCGGGCAGGCGGGTGAGATCTTGAGGCGCGAGCGCACTTCCACGCCCGCCGCCTCGAGCTCGCCGATCTCCGTCAGGAGCGCGCTCGGCGAGAGCACGACGCCGTTGCCGACGTAGATGCCCACACCCGGCCGCAGCACGCCGGAAGGGATGAGGCGCAGCACGGTCTTGCGGCCGCCGATGACAAGCGTGTGGCCCGCGTTGTGACCGCCGTGGTAGCGCACCACGCCGGTCGCGCTCTCGGTGAGCCAGTCGACGATCTTGCCCTTGCCCTCGTCGCCCCACTGCGTGCCGATGACCACGACGTTCTTGCCCATTACGCAGTCTCCTCGACCTGCCAGCTCCCGCCTTTGTGCACGAGCCGCCGAGCGCTCTCGTGCGCCTCGCCGGGCAGTGCGACGATAACGGCTTCGCCCTGCGCGCGCAGCGCCTCGACGGCGCGCGCGAGCGCCGCGTCGTTTTCCGCGGGCGCGACGATGACCGCTTTCGAACCGTTGCCGCCGGCACGCGACGCGAGCCTGCGCAGGTCCATCGAGAACCCCGTGGCCGGACGCGCGCGGCCGAAGGCGCGCCCCACACCGTCGTAGCGGCCGCCTCGCCCGCACTCGACGACCGCGCCGCGCTCGTCCTGCGCGAACACGCAGAAGGTGGCGCCCGTGTAGTAGTGATAGCCGCGAAGGTCGGACAGGTCCACGTGGATCGCGTCGACCGCGCCGTCCACCGCGGCGAGCGTTGCGAGCTCGTCGAGGGCGCTCGCGATGTCGGGCAGCGGCGGCAGGATGTCGCGTGCAGCGGCGAGGGTCGCATCCGCGGGCCCGTACAGCGTGGCGAGCGCGCGCAGCGCGCCGCGCGCAGGCTCAGGCAGCGCGGCGGTGATCTCGTGCACCGCGGGGGTGTCCTTGTCGCGCAGCGCGGCGAACAGGTCGCCGTCGTTGCCCTCGCCCGTGCCGTCGAGCCCGGCGGAGCCGGCGAGTGCGCGGTAGACCCCGACGTGCCCAAGGTCCAGATGCAGTCCTCGCAATCCCGCCGCCCCGAGCGTCGAGAGCAGGAGCTGGATCACCTCGCGGTCGGCCGCGATGCCGCCGTGCCCGTACAGCTCGGCGCCGATCTGAACGACCTGCCGCGTGTCGCCGGGCGCGGCCGTCGTCCGCAGCACGCTGCCCGCGTAGCAAAGCCTCGTGACGCCGCTTTCGTTCAGCATGTGAGCGTCGATGCGTGCGACCTGCGGCGTGGTGTCGGCGCGAAGGCCGAGCATGCGTCCGGACAGCGGGTCGACGGTCTTGAACGTGATCAAGTCGAGGTCGCGTCCCGTGCCGGTCAGGAGCGACTCGAGGAACTCGACGAGCGGCGGCTGCACGAGGCGATAGCCGCGGGCGCGAAAATGATCGAGCAGCGTGCGGCGCAGCGCCTCCACCCGCGCCGCCTCGGCGGGCAGCACGTCCTCGATGGCCTCGGGCAGGAGCCACTTACGCATATTGCAGCAGCAGGAGCCCCGTGATGCCGAGCGTGATCGAGATGAGCCCGACGAAGCGCAGCTGGCCGTCGGACAGCTCGGTCACCTTGCGGAACGTCTCACGCCAGAGCCCCGGCGCGCAGAACGGCAGGATCCCCTCGAGGATCAGGAGCAACGCCAGTGCCGCCCATAGCGAATCCACTCCCGTTGTCGACCAGGCGGTGCGGCTACTTCGAAGGCGGGCGCGGGGTGCGGCCGCTGCCGGACTGGTTGAAATACTTGAAGAACTCGCCGCTCGGCTCGAGCACCATGAGGTCGTTGCGGCCGCGGAACGTCGCCTTGTACGCCTCGAGGCTGCGGTAGAAAGCGAAGAACTCGGGATTCTGGCCGTACGCGGCGGCGTAGATGGCGGAAGCCTTGGCGTCGCCTTCGCCCTTGATCTTCTGCGCCTGACGGTAGGCGTCGGCGAGGATCACCTGGCGCTGGCGGTCGGCGTCGGCGCGGATCTTTTCCGACTCGGCAGCGCCCGTCGACCGGAGCTCGTTGGCGACACGGCGGCGCTCGGACTCCATGCGCGCGTACACGGGGCCCGTCACGTCGGTGGGCAGCGCGAGCCGGCGCAGACGCACGTCGACCACTTCCACGCCGATGTTGCGCGCGTCCTGGTCCGCCTTCTGGCGCGTCACCGTCATGATGTGGTCGCGGCCGCTGCTGATCGCCTCGTGCATCGTCGACTTGTTGAATTCCTCGGCGAGGTTGCTGCGTACCGTCTGCGAAAGGCGCGCCCGGGCAAGGTCCTCGTTGCCCTGCACAGCGACGTAGTATTGCTTGACGTCGACGATCCGCCAGAGCACGACGAAGTCGACCTCGAGCGGCGTCTTCTCGGACGTCACGACGCGGTCGACGTCGGCGTTCTCGAGCAGCAGGTTGCGGCGGTCGAAGTAGCGGACGTTCTGCACCAGCGGCACCTTGAAGTACAGGCCCGCCGCGTCGTTCACCTCGACGATCTCGCCCAGCTGGAACTTGATCGCGTACTTCGTCTGCTCGACCGTGTAGATCGCCTGCGACGCCACGAGCAGGATCGCCACGACGAGCGCGAGGATGGGCACGGTCAGTCGCATAAGTGACCTATCGCTCGCGGTTGCGGAGCCCCTCGCGCGAACGCGAAGGATCGGTCGACGCCGACGTGTCGGGGGCGGGCGAGGACGACGGGCGCGAGGCCTGCGGCGAGTCGGGCGCGGACGGCGCCGACGGCGGGACGCCCTGCTGCATGAGCTTCTCGAGCGGCAGGTAGAGCAGGTTGCTGCCGGACTTCTGGTCGACGATGACCTTGCTCGTGTTGCCTAGCACGGACTGCATCATGTCGAGGTAAAGGCGGTCGCGCGTCACGCCCGGCGCCTTGGCGTACTCGGTCAGGATCGAGCGGAAGCGCGACGCGTCGCCTTCCGCGCGCTGCGTGACCTCGGTGTTGTAGCCGTTGGCCTCCTCGAGCAGGCGCGAAGCGAGCCCGCGTGCGCGCGGCACGACGTCGTTGGCGTACGCCTGGCCCTCGTTGACGAGGCGCACGCGGTCCTGCTGCGCTTTCACGGCGTCGTCGAACGCGGCCTGCACCTTCTCCGGCGGCTGCACGCTCTGCAGCGTCACCTTCTGGATGTTGACGCCGGTCTTGTAGCGGTCCATCGACTTCTGCATGAGGTCGCGCGTCTGCGCGGCGATCTGCTCGCGGCCTTCGTACAGCGCGAAGTCCATCTTGGCGCGGCCGACCACCTCGCGGATCGCCGACTCCGCCACGAACTTCACCATCTCTTCCGGCTTGCGGTTGTTGAACACGAACGCCTCGGCGCTCACGAGGTCGTACTGCACCGCGAACTGGATGTCGATGATGTTCTCGTCCTCGGTCAGCATGACCGCTTCCTTGGCGTTGCGGTTCGCCGTGGAGTTGCGATAGCCGATCTCGATGGTGCGTACCTGCTTGAAGTCCACGAGCTCGACCGCCTCGATCGGGAACGGCACGTGCCAGCGGGGGCCGGGCAGGGTGGTCTCGGTGAACTTGCCGAAGCGCGTCACCACGCCGCGGCGTCCCTCGTCGACGATGTAGAAGCCGCTCGCGAGCCAGACCAGGAGCACCAGCGCGACGATGAGCCCGGCGCCGCCCAGCGCGAGGCCGCGCCGCGGCGGCCCGCCGCCGCCGCCGGTGTCGCCGGTGTTGCGGCGGCCCAGGAGATCGCCCATGCGGCGATTGACGTTGCGCCAGATCTCGTCGAGATCGGGCGGCCCGCCACCGCCGCCGCCGCTATTCCCGCGCTTGCCCCACTGGGGATCGTTGAGCGACATCGGTTACGTCACGGATTGCGTTTAACGGAACGTACAGGAAGGTGGTGCCGCTCGCCGGGCGGCTCAAGCCGGACGCGATGCCGGATCCAGCTCGTTGTCGACTTCGGCCGGACTCGGCGCGGGGCCGGCGCCGGCCGGGAAACGTTCGGCGAGCGCGGCGAGGAGACCCTCGCACCCGGCGCCCGTCAGGGCACTTACGCGAACCGTCGAGATGGTACCACAGGGGCCCCTCTCGGCCCCGGGCGCGAGCGCGGCGAGGTCGATCTTGTTCACGACCCGGATGCGCGGCACGTCGAGCGCGCCGATTTCGGCGAGCACCGCTTCGACCGCCGCCTCCTGCATGTCGCGCTCCGCGGAGGATCCGTCGATGACGTGCAGCAGCAGATCGGCGTCGGCGGCTTCGGTCAGCGTGGAGCGGAATGCGGCGATGAGGTCGTGCGGCAGGTCGCGGATGAAGCCTACCGTGTCCGAGAGGACCAGCGGCGCTGCGCCTTCCACGCGCAGCCTGCGCAGCGTAGTGTCGAGTGTCGCGAAGAGCTGGTCGGCCGCCCGCGCGCCGGCGCCGGTGAGGCGGTTGAAGAGCGTCGACTTGCCCGCGTTGGTATAGCCCACGAGCGCGACCGTGCGCACCGCCGCGCGGCGGCGGGTGCGGCTTTGCACGGCGCGGCTGCGTGCGACTCGGGCGATGCGCGCCCGCAGCACCTTGACCCGCTGGCCGATCAGGCGGCGGTCGGTCTCGAGTTGCGTTTCGCCCGGTCCGCGCAGGCCGATGCCGCCCTTCTGCCGCTCGAGGTGGGTCCAGCCGCCGGCGAGCCTTGTTGCGAGGTGCGCGAGCTGCGCGAGCTCCACCTGCAGCTTGCCCTCGGCGCTTCTGGCGCGCAGGGCGAAGATGTCGAGGATGAGGCTCGTGCGGTCAACCACGCGACACAAGAGCCGCTCCTCGAGATTGCGCTGCTGCACCCCCGACAGGGCGTGATCGAAGATCACGAGGTCGGCCTGGGCCTCGCGGCGACGCGCGTCGATTTCCTCGACTTTGCCGCGGCCTGCGAAGTAGGCGGGATCGGGGCGCGCGCGGCGCCCCGTGACCGTGCCGACGACGAGGGCACCCGCGGACGCCGCGAGCTCGCAGAGCTCCTGCTCGCGATAATCGCGGCCGCCGCCGCCGAAGTCGAGCGCGACCAGAAGCGCCCGGTTGCCGCGGGTGGGGCGTTCGAACATTCAGGCGTCAGTAGTCAGGAGTCAGTTGACAGCAAAGGCCCGGCCGGCGCTGACTGCGCCGCCACCGAACACTCCGGCGTCACTGCCAACTGCCAACTGTCAACTGTCACCTGACTCGTGATTCGGCGCGTGGTGGGGCATCGCGACGGGACGGGCGGGGACGACCGTCGAGATCGCGTGCTTGTACACCATCTGGGTGACCGTGTTCTTGAGCAGGACGACATATTGGTCGAACGACTCGATCTGGCCCTGCAGCTTGATGCCGTTCACGAGGTAGATCGAAACCTGGACGTGCTCCTTGCGAAGCGTGTTCAGGAACGGGTCTTGTAGCATTTGCCCTTTGTTGCTCATGGGGTGAGCTCCGTTATCTCGTTGTTACCGTCGCCGCGCAGGATTTTCCGCGTACGGGTTCGCGCCTGACTTGAATTGTATCCTAAGGGGCGTGCCGCGCAGTTGGAACGCCTCGGCGAAGAATCGTTCCAGGTAGCGGCGGTAGGCGTCCGGGACGTGCCGAAGCGCGGAGCCATGCACGACGATCAGCGGCGGGTTCACCCCGCCCTGGTGGGCGTAGCGAAGCTTCGGGCGCACCACTCCGGCGCGCGGCGGCTGCTGGCGCTCGACGGCGAGCTGCAGCGTGCGCGTCAGGCGCGGCGTTGGCAGCTTCACCATGGCCGCGGCGAAGGCCTCGCGCACCGACTTGAGCACCGCCGCGACCCCCTTGCCCTCGCGCGCCGAGATGAAATGGTGCGCCGCGAAGCCGAGAAAGCCCATCTTGCGGTCGAGGTCGCGCTTGGCCTGTTCGCGGGCGTCGGCGTCCGCGGCGTCCCATTTGTTGATGGCGACGACCAGCGCGCGCCCGGCGTCGAGGATGTGGCCGGCAAGGTGCGCGTCCTGCTCGGTGATCGCGTGCTCGGCGTCGAGCAGGAGCACGACGACGTTCGCGTCCTCGATCGCCTGCAGCGTCTTGATCACGGAAAATTTCTCGACCGCCTCGAACACCTTGCCGCGGCGGCGGATGCCCGCGGTGTCGATCAGCGTGTACAACTGGCCGCCGCGCTCGAAATCGAGATGGATCGCGTCGCGCGTCGTGCCGGGCTCGTCGAAGGCGATCATGCGCTCCTCGCCCAGGATCGTGTTGACGAGCGTGGACTTGCCCACGTTGGGGCGGCCGACGATGGCCACCTTGATCACGTCGGGGCGCTCGTCCTTCGGCGGCCGCGGCGCCTCTTCGGCTGCCTGCGCTCCGACCAGGTCGAGCATGTGCTCGAACAGCGGCCTCACGTTCTCGCCGTGCGCCGCCGAGATCGCCACCGGTTCGCCCAATCCGAGCTCGTGGAACTCGGCGACCGTGCGGTCGGGCGCGAGGCCCTCGGCCTTGTTCACGACGACGATCACGGGACGCCCCGACCTGCGCAGGAGATCGGCGATCACGCTGTCCTGCGGCGTCAGGCCGTCGCGGGCGTCGACGATGAACACGACGGCGTCCGATTCGGCGATGGCCTGCTTCGTCTGCCGCGCCATCGCGTGCAGGATGCCGCTCGTCGCCTTCGGCTCGAAGCCGCCGGTGTCGACGACGAAGTACGCGCGCTCACCCAGCCGCGCACGGCCGTAGTGGCGGTCGCGGGTGAGGCCCGGGAAGTCAGCGACGAGCGCGTCACGCGTCTTGGTGAGGCGGTTGAAGAGCGTGGACTTGCCGACGTTGGGGCGGCCCACGAGGGCTATGGTCGGGAGCATGAGGCGGTGACGCTTTACTTCGCCGTCACCGCGTACAGGGTGCCCCCGGCCGACTGCCACAGAATGCTCGAGAGGAACAGCGCGGGCTGCGACGTTGCCGGCGTGCCGTCGGTCGCCATGCGCCCGACGTAGGCGCCGTTGCCCGAGGCGAGCAGGTGCACGTAACCCTCCGCGTCGACGACCGCCACGAAGTCGCCCACGACCTGCGGCCCGCCGATCCTGCGCTCCGCGAGGCGGTCCTGCTTCCACACGGAGGCGCCGGTGCTGCGGTCGAACGCCTGGATGCTCCCCTTGTCGTCGGTCACGTAGACGTTTTTGCCGTCGCCGGCGAGGCCATAGAGGCTCGACACGTCGCGCGACCAGTTGAGCGTGCCGCGCACGATCTCGAAGCACGCCACGCGTCCCTGGTACGCGACGGCGCACACCTGGTTGCCGTCGATGAGCGGCAGCGACGTGACGTCCGCGATGCGCTCGAGCTCGGTGGCGCCCTTGGGATTGGCGACCGTCGCGTCCCACCCGACGATCCCCGTGGCCACGTCGAGCGCCAGCAGGCGGCCACCCGCGGTCCCGACGAAAAGCCCGCCGCGCGTGGACACCGCGCCCGCATAGTTACGCACCGTCAGTGCCGGGGCAACGCGCTGGTCGACCCACTTCTTCGTCCCGTCGGCACCCGCAAGCGCGGTAATGCTGCCGTCGCCGGCGAGCACCGTGACCACACCTTCCGCGACCCGCGGCGGCGCGACCACCTCGGTCGAGACCCGGATGGTCCACCTGGGGCTGCCGTTCGGATCGAAGGCGAGCACTTCGCCCTTGTCGGTGCCAACCGCGACGACCGTGCTGTCCGCGCCCACGCCCGCGGACAGGTTCTTGCCCGCGGAAATACGCCACACCTGGCGTCCCGTCGCCGGGTCGAAGCGCGCGATGCTGCCGTCGGACGCTGCCGCGTAGATCGCATCGGGGAGCACGATCGGCGCGAAGCCGGGCACGGCCTTGCCGACCGAGGCTTGCCAATTGATGGAGGCCGTCGCGGACGGCGTGAGCTCGGGGAGGGGCCCGAGCTTCTTGCCGCCCCAGAGCCACTTGAGCGAGAAGGTGGACGGGACGGGCAGGTAATCGTAGATCGTGGCGCAGCCCGACACCGTGAGCGCCCCCGCGAGCGCCGCTGCTGCAATGCGCGCATGCGCCTTCATTGCTTTGCGGCGGGCGCGGCCGGCGCCGTCGGTGCCGCCGCGCTGCCGCCGCCCGAGGCGGGCGCGGCAGGCACGCCGCCGAGCGCGTCGATCTTGAGCTGCACGTACTGCTTGTACGACGATTTCGCGTCGAGCTTGGCGAGCGCATCCTCGTACGCTGCCTTCGCCTCGGCGGGGCGGCCGGCCATCGCGAGCGCGTCGCCGCGCAGGTCGGCGTACAGCCCCGCGAAGGGGTCGCCGTGCTTGGCGTCGAGCACCTTGAGCGCCTCGTCGTACTGCTTGTCGTTGATGAGCACGCCGGCGAGCCGGTAGCGCGCGACTTCCTTGAGCTCCGACTCGTCGGAATGGTCGATCACCCATTGCAGCTGCGTGCGCGCGGCCGCGCTGTCGCCGCCGTCGAACGTGAGCTTCGCGAGCACCAGCGCCGCGCGTGACGTATAGCCGCTGCGCGGGAACTTCTCCTCGAGCTGTGCCGTGGCTTCCTTCGCCTTCGCGAGGTCGGACGTGCGCACCGCCTGCGACAGCGCCGCGAAGATCGCCGAAGCCTCTTCGGACTGCTTGCCGGTCCACCAGCGCCAGCCCTGCACGCCGGCTACCGCGATCGCCGCGGCAACCACCACGGCGGTGACGGTGTTGCTCCAACGCGCCCACCACGCCTTGAGATCGTCTATCTGGTCCTGCTCTTCGAGGTCGTAGACTGCCATCGCTTGGTCTTCCTTTGTTATCGCCCCATGGCGGCGAGCCGCGCGCCGAGCTCGCTTGCCGGCACCGCGACCTGGTCCCCGCCGCCGCGCAGCGGCTTCACCGCCACCGTGTCGGTGCCGGCTTCCTCCTGGCCGATGATGAGCGCGAACCGGGCGGCGCTCGCGTCGGCGCGCTTCATCTGCGACTTCATGCTGCCGCCGCCCGCGTTGACCACGATCGCCATCCCGGCATCGCGCAGCGCCTCGGCCACCTTGCGCGCGAGAAGACTGGCGGCGGCGCCGTCGTGCACCACGTAGGCGAGCGGCGCGGCGGACTCCGACACGCCGGCGCCGGCAAGCAGCAGGATCATGCGCTCGATGCCGATCGCGAAGCCGCAGGCGAAGTTCGCCTTGCCGCCCAGGATCTCGAACAGCGAATCGTAGCGGCCGCCGCCGGCGACCGTGCCCTGCGCGCCGAGCCCGCCACCGGTGGCCACCCACTCGAACACCGTGCGGTTGTAGTAATCGAGGCCACGCACGAGACGCGTGTTGATCTCGTAGGCGAGCCCCGCATCGGCGATAAGCTTCTGCAGTCCCTCGAAGTGCGCGCGCGAATCGTCCTCGATGAAGTCGACGAGCTTGGGAGCGCCCTCGATCATCGACTGCATCGCCGGGTTCTTGCTGTCGAGGATGCGCAGCGGGTTGGCGTGCAGGCGGCGCGCGGCATCGGCGTCGAGGACGCCGGCGTTGCGCTCGAAGTAGGCGATCAGCTGCTTGCGGTGCGCGCTGCGCTCGCCCGCGTTGCCGATCGTGTTGATCTGAAGCTCGATCCCGCTCAAGCCGAGCGACCTCCACAGCCGCGCGAGCATCACGATCTGCTCGGCATCGACGTCGGGGCCGGCGTAGCCCAGCGCTTCGGCGTCGACCTGGTGGAACTGGCGGTAGCGTCCGCGCTGCGGCCGCTCGTGGCGGAACATGGGTCCGCTCGTCCACACCCGTTGCGGCCGGTCGTACGTGAGATTGTGCTGCAAGGTGGCACGCACGATGCCCGCGGTCGCCTCCGGGCGCAGCGTGAGCGACTCGCCGTTCAGCTTGTCCTCGAACGTGTACATCTCCCGCTCCACGACGTCCGTGAACTCGCCGATGCCGCGCACGAACAGTGCCGTCGGCTCGACGATCGGGACGCGGATGTTGCGGTAGCCGTATTGCGCGAAGACCGCGCGTGCGGTGTCCTCGAAGCGCTCCCACAATGGGGCTTCGTCGGGCAACACGTCGTTCATGCCGCGCACGGCCTGCAAGGTCGTTGCCATGATGAGCCTTACGCGATTGCCTTGACGGCGATCGTCTTCTTCGCGGGTGTGAGCGACGCGCTCATCGGCTCGCCGCCGTAGGTGGCGCGCACGTAATCGTCGACCAGCGCCTGGAATTCCTCGGCAATGCGCTCGCCTTTGAGCGTCACCGTCTTCTCGCCGTTGACGTATACGGGTGCCACCGGCGTCTCGCCCGTGCCGGGCAGCGAGATGCCGATGTCGGCGAGCTTCGATTCGCCCGGCCCGTTGACTACGCAACCCATGACGGCCACGTGCATGCTCTCCACGCCCGGGTAGCGCTCGCGCCACGCCGGCATCGCGGCGCGCAGGTACGACTGGATGCGCTCGGCCAGTTCCTGGAAGTACGTGCTCGTCGTGCGGCCGCATCCCGGGCACGCGGTGACCTGCGGCGTGAACGAGCGCAGGCCCATCGTCTGCAGGATCTCCTGCGCGACGATCACCTCGCGGGTGCGGTCGCCGTTGGGCTCGGGCGTCAGCGAGACGCGGATCGTGTCGCCGATGCCCTCCTGCAGCAGCACCGCCATCGCCGCCGTCGACGCCACGATGCCCTTGCTGCCCATGCCCGCCTCGGTGAGCCCGAGGTGCAGCGGGTAGTCGCACCGCGAAGAGAGCTCGCGGTACACGGCGATCAGGTCCTGCACGGCCGACACCTTGCACGAAAGCACGATGCGGTCTGCGGCGAGGCCCAGTTCCTCGGCGCGACGCGCGCTGCCGACGGCGGACTCGATGAGCGCCTCGCGCATCACGGCCTCCGCGGGCAGCGGGTCGCTGCGCCTGCCGTTGTCGTCCATCATGCGCGCGAGAAGATCGGCGTCGAGGCTGCCCCAGTTGACGCCGATGCGCACAGGCTTGCCGTACTCGATGGCCTTCTCGATCATCACGACGAACTGCGGGTCGCGCTTCGATCCCTTGCCGACGTTGCCGGGGTTGATGCGGTACTTGGCGAGCGCCTGCGCGCACTCCGCGTTCTCGGCGAGGAGCTTGTGGCCGTTGAAGTGAAAGTCGCCGATCAGCGGCACGTGGCAATGCGCTGCGTCGAGCTTCTCGCGGATCGCGGGCACGGCCGCCGCGGCCTCCGTCGTGTTGACGGTCACCCGCACGAGTTCGGAGCCGGCCTGCGCGAGCGCCATGACCTGCGCGACGGTGGCGGCGACGTCGACGGTATCCGTGTTGGTCATCGACTGCACGACGATGGGCGCCGCGCCGCCGACGCGGACGCCGCCGATGTCGGCCAGGCGGGTGGGACGACGCTTGTTCATTTGACCTGGAACTTCGCCACGTTCTGCTTCACGAACGGTGTGGTGTCGAACGGCGCGCCGCGCACCGATACGACGACGGCCTCGGCGTTGCCCAGCACGACGTCGAGCGGCAGCGCGCCACCGACGGCGTGCGTTGCGCCCGGATAGCCCATCGTCGACAGCACGACCGCGCCCTTCGCGTCCTTCACTTCGATCCACGACGTGCCCCGGAACACGAAGACGACGGCGGTGTCGGTGGCGGGCGCGGCCGGGACCGTCTCGGGCTGTGGCGGGGGCTCCTGGGCTGTCTGCTCCGCGGGCGGCGACGCGGGCGCGGCGGCGGGCTCGGGCGCGGCGACGGGCGCCGGCGTTGCGGGAGCCGCGGTGCGCTCGGCGAGGGCCGCGCGTCCGCGCTCGGCGAGCGGGCGGCCGAACTCGTAGGCGGCGGCGATCGCGACGATGGCTACCAGCGCGAGCGGAATCGCCCAGCGCGCGCTCGAGGGCTTGGACGGCAGGTCCGCCGGCAGCTCGCCGATCGCGCGCGTGGTGGATGTGAGCGAGGGGCGGTCGAGCGAGGGCGCCGCGCTCGCTTCGGGCAGCGACGCCAACACGGCGTCGGCGTCGAGCCTGAGCAGCCGCGCGTAGTTGCGCATGAAGCCGCGCACGAAGGTGCGCCCCGGCAGCTGCGCGAAGTCGTCCGCCTCGAGCGCTTGCACCTGCCGCGGCGCGAGCTTCAGTTGCTGCGAGACGGCGTCGATCGTCAGGCCGAGCGACTCGCGCGCGTTGCGCAGCGTCGCGCCGGCGGAGATCGTGGCCGCCGCCGAAGCGCCGGTGCCGTCGATATCCGCGTTCATTCGCAAGAGCCGGGAGGAATGGCCTTCGCTTCCGCGGACTCGGGATAGCGATTCTTGAGCTGCGACACGTACGAGTCCTCGGACGCTCGGTCGCCCAGCTTGCGCTCCACACACATGCCGAGGTAGAGCGCGTCGGGCGCCGGGTTGGGCTGCTGGTTCACGCGGCGGATGAGCGCGCGCGCCTCCGCAAACTTGGATGCGCGATATTGCAGGAGCGCGTAACTGTA
>DATJXV010000069.1:0-11903 GCA_035499955.1 Casimicrobiaceae bacterium | reverse complement strand
CGAGAAGGTCGCGGCGGCGCTCGCCCCGTGAAGATCGCGCTCGACGAAGCACATACGCTGGCGGCCCGGGCGCTCATGCGCGCCGGCGCGGGTGGGGCGATGGCCGCTGCCACGGCGGATGCGTTGGTGGAGGCCGAGGCGCAAGGGCTTTCGTCGCACGGCTTGTCGCGCATCGCCCAGTACACGACGCATCTGCGCAATGGCCGTGCCGATGGAAGCGCGGTTGCAGCGGTAGTCAAGTCGCGCGGCGGTGCGCTGCTGGTCGATGCGCGTGGCGGCCTCGCATTTCCCGCGTGCGCGCTCGCCGTGGTCGAGGCGATCGCGCGCGCGAGGGAATTCGGCGTTTCGTTTGCCGGGGTCACGAACTCGCATCATTTCGGTGTCGCCGCGCATCATCTCGTCCCGGTCGCGCGGGCCGGGATGGTGGGCCTGGCCTTCGGCAACTCGCCGGCCGCGATGCCCGCGCCCGGCGGAAAGCGTCCGATCTTCGGCACGAACCCGATCGCCGCGGTCTTCCCGCGGTGCGCCGGCGCGCCGCTCGTGATCGACCTGTCGCTGTCGGAGGTCGCCCGCGGCAAGGTGATGGTGGCGGCGAAGCAGGGCAAGCCGATCCCGCTCGGCTGGGCGCTCGACAAGGAGGGCCGTCCCACGACCGACGCGCAGGCCGCGCTCGACGGCTCGATGCTGCCGGCGGGCGGGACGAAGGGGGCCATGCTGGCGCTCGTCGTCGAGCTCCTCGCCTGCGCGCTCACCGGGGCGGCGATGGGTTTCGAGGCCGACAGCTTCTTCGTGGACGAAGGCAATCGCCCGCGCATCGGCCAGGCGTTTCTCGTGGTCGACCCTACGGCGCTCACGGGAAGCGACGCCTACCACGAAAGGGTGGAGACGCTCGTCGCCGTCATGCTCGCTGACGAAGGCGTGCGCCTGCCCGGCGCGCGCCGCGAAGCGCTTGCCGCCAAGGCGGCCGGGGAAGGGGTCGAGATTCCGGACGCGCTCGGCGCGCAGCTGCGCAAGCTTGCGTCCGCCTGAAAGACCCGTCAGTCCAACTGCGCCGCCACGATCGCCTCGCGCAGCGGGTTGAACACGCCGGGCGCGGACACGATCACCTGGCTCGTGCGCAGGAACTGGGTCCCGCCCGCGAAATCGCCTATCCGGCCGCCCGCCTCCTTGACGAGCAGCGCGCCCGCCGCGATGTCCCACGGCTTGAGGCCCGTCATCCAGAACCCGTCGAGCCGCCCCGCCGCGAGTTGCGCGAGCGACAGCGCGCACGACCCGGATTGGCGTATCCCGCCGCATTGCCCGACGAGGGCGCTGAACGTCGGAAGGTAGGCGGAGAGCTTGGGATTCTCGCGCGACGGCATCATCGTGCCGACCAGCGCGTCGGCCAGGCGCAGGCACGCCGACACGTGCAGCGTGACGCCGTTGCACGTCGCGCCCTTGGCCTTGGCCGCGCAGAAGAGCTCGTCGTGCACCGGGTCGAGCACGACCGCGTGCGTGACTTCGGTGCCGTGCACGAGCGCGATCGACACCGCGTAGCTCGGAAAGCCGTGCACGAAGTTCGCGGCGCCGTCGATTGGCTCGATGAGCCACTTGTAGCCGCCGCCCTCGCGCGCGCCGGCGATGTGCCCCGATTCCTCGCCGAGGATCGCGTGGTCGGGAAACGCGCCGCGGATCGCGGCGATGATCGCGTCCTCGGCCTCGATGTCGGCCCCCGTCACGATGTCCGCGTGCTCCTTGGAGAACGTCGGCAGGCGCTTGAGGTCGCGCGCGGCGTCGAGCTGGATGCTCGCGGCCGTGCGCGCGGCGCGAGTGGCCACCGCCAGCACAGGATCGTTGACGTTGCTCACGATTTGTTCCCCCGCAGAAGCTCCTGCTCCATGAGAAGGTACGTGCCGTAGGCGTTGATGCGGTTCGCCTGCTCGAACGCGGGCAGCGCGCGGAATCGCGACCAGTCGGTGTTCGCGTACGCGTCGTCGAAGGGGGTGAGATCGCTCACCGCGCGCCCCATCGTCTCGCGAAGGTAGGCGAGGTAGTCGCGCGTGAGCGCGAGGTCGCGCTCGACGTCGCGCGAAGCCGGGCCATGCCCGGGGATCACGACGGCCGGCCGGAGCGCGATCATCTTGTCCATCGCCTTGAGCCACCCCGCGCTGTCGGCGTTGCCCACGTAGGGGACGCGGCCGGCGAAGATCAGGTCGCCGGCGAAGAGCAGGCGATCCTCCTCGACGTACATCATGAGGTCCTCCGGCGAATGCGCGCCTTCGGAATAGATCAGGCGGAAGGTGAGCCCGCCCATCCGGAACGACGTGTCGCCGTCGAGCCACAGATCCGGCGGCACCACGCGCGTGTTCTCGTCGACCCAGGGGAAGAGGTCGTTGCGGCGCTGGGCGAGCCTCTCCGCCGCCTGTGGCGATGCCAGATACGCCTGCGCTTTGCGGTACGCCCAGATCTCGGCGCCCGCGGCCTTGAGCGATTGCAGCCCGTAGACGTGGTCGGCGTGATAGTGGCTGACTACGACGCGGCGAATCGGCTGCGTCGTCACCTTGGCGATGGCCACGACCATCGCGCGGCCGAGCGCCGGCGTGCCGAGGGCGTCGAACACGACCACGCCATCGCTCGTCACGACGAAGCCGGCGTTGGACATGAAGCCCCTGTTCGCAACACTCGCCATGCCCGCTTCGCCCTCGAAGAACCAGCAATGAGGCGACACCTGCTGCGGCACGAGCACCACGTCCGGTTGCGCGTGGGCGTTGCCTATCAGCGCGAAAATGAGGACGAGCGCGAAGCGCATGGCAAAGGAAGTGACCCGCCCCTCTAGCCGCTTGCCGCGGACGGCGCGGCGACCGGAAGAGTGTACTTCGCCACGAAGCGGCGATCGATCCGGTCCTTCCAGCGCCAGACCCAGTCGCCCTCGGCCGCGAACGGACCGCGCGACGCGATGGCGTGGCGGTTGCCGGTGGAAATGAGCGCGAGCGGGTGCCGCTGCGGGTGGAAGCCGCGCAACGGCAATTCGTGCGCGGCCCGCCGCAGGTTGGCCGCGAGCGCAGGGCCATGCCGCACGGCGTACACGCCCGCCTTCGGGCGGGGCCGGCCGAGCTGCGACGCGCAGTCGCCCGCCGCGAACACGAACGGGTGCGACGTCGACCGCAGGTGTTCGTCCACGCGCACGAACCCCGCATCGTCGCAGGCGAGCCCCGACTCCGCGAGCCACGGCTGCGCCGCCGCCTGCGTGGCCCACACGATGCGGTCGACCGCGATGCGCCTGCCGTGAGTGACGATGATCGTGCCGGGCTCGACCGCGATTGCGCCGCTCGACAGATGGAGCACGACCCCGCGCTCGACCAGGATGCGCCCGAAGCGCGCGCGGACGATCGGCGCGTGCGTCGGCAGCACCGTCGGGTTGTCGGTGATGAGCGCGAAGCGCGGCGCGTCCGCGCGCAGCACCGAGACGAGGCGGTGCTGCATCGCGAGGAGGATCTCCACACCGCCCGCGCCGCCGCCCACCACCGCGACCGAGCGCACGCCGCTGCTGACGGCCTCCGTCACGAGCTCTCCCCATGCGCGCACGAACGCTTGCATGGGCCGCACCGGAAGCGCAAGCGCGGAAGCACCGGGCACGCCGACGTCCGGCGTGGACCCGACGTCGAGCGAGATCAGGTCGAACGGCTCGCGCTCGCCGGAGCTCAAGACCGCGATCCGCGTGTACAGGTCGAGGCCCGCCACGCGATCGACGATGAAGCGCGCTCCGGTCCACAGCGCGAGCGGCGCGAGCTCGATGTGCGCTTCACGCGCGGAGTAGTGCCCCGCGACGAGGCCGGGCAGCATGCCCGAGTAGCACATCGAAGGCTCGGGCGAGACGAGCGTGAGCGCGACCTGCGGGTCGGGCGTGAGCGCGAACCGGCGCAGCACCTCGACGTGCGAATGTCCGCCGCCGACGAGGAGGACGCGTTGGGGTCGAGGCATCAGGCCCTAGCCCACCCGGACCCGCAGCATCGTGCCGCCGTCCTCGTGCCGGGGCGCGGCGGTGCGAAACCTGATTCCATGCCGGTGCATCGGATGCGGCGCGCTCGTGTAATAGTTGCGCGGCGGCCAGGTCTCGCTGGCGCCGCGGGCGACGTCGATGTGCGTGCTGTCTCTATCGTACACGCCGTGGCCCGTGTGCCGGCTGCCCCGCGCAACGCCGAGGCGGCGCCGGACTCGTCAGCAGGGACGGCGTTGCTGCCGTCGTTGGGCCGCAGTATCCTACGCGTCCCCGTCGTCGATTCCGTCAAGGCGCCGCGAGAGCGTCCCCAAATTCGCAAGGAGAACTCCAGTGCCAGTCCAACTTTCGCTGACCGTCAACGGCAAGACAGCGAGCGCCAGCGTCGACGAGCGCACGCTGCTCGTCGAGTATCTGCGCGACAAGCTCGCCCTTACCGGCACCCACGTGGGCTGCGACACCGGCCAGTGCGGCGCGTGCACCGTCCTCGTCGACGGCCGCGCCGTGAAGTCGTGCAACGTGCTCGCCGCGCAGGTGAACGGCGCCAAGGTGACCACCATCGAGGGCCTCGCGGCCGCCGACGGAACGCTGCACCCGATGCAGGAGGCGTTCAAGGACTGCCACGGCCTGCAGTGCGGCTTCTGCACGCCGGGCATGGTCATGTCCGCGATCGACCTCGTCGCGCGCCATCCGAAGGCCGACGAGAAGACGATCCGCGAGGAGCTCGAGGGCAACCTGTGCCGCTGCACGGGCTATCAGAACATCGTGCGCGCGGTGCAGCAGGGCGCCGCCGCCATGTCGAAGTAGGGGGCTGCCGTGGGTGCCAACGAATCCGGATACATCGGCCAGTCGATCCGCCGCAAGGAAGACGCGCGCTTTCTCACCGGCGCCGGGCAGTACACCGACGACGTCGTCATGCCGCACCAGTCCTACGGCTACTTCCTGCGCTCGCCGCACGCGCACGCCAAGATCCGCCACATCGACACTCGCGCCGCGAAGGCCGCGCCCGGCGTGCTCGCGGTGTTCACCGGCGCCGACATGGCGGGGGTCAACGGACTGCCGTGCGGCTGGCTCATCACGGGCACCGACGGCAAGCCGATGAACGAGCCGCCGCATCCGGTGCTCGCGCAGGGCAAGGTGCGCCACGTCGGCGATCCCGTCGCGCTCGTCGTGGCCGAAAGCGCTCACCAGGCGAAGGACGCCGCGGAAGCCATCAGCGTCGACTACGACGTGCTGCCCGCGGTGGTGAGCTGCGTCGACGCGCTGAAGGCGGGCGCGCCGCAGATCCACGACGGCGCACCGGGCAACAAGTGCTACACCTGGGCGCTGGGCGACAAGGCGGCGGTCGACGCCGCGTTCGCCAAGGCGGCGCACGTGGCGAAGGTCGACATCGTCAACAACCGGCTCGTGCCCAATGCAATCGAGCCGCGCGCGGTCAACGCGGCCTACAGCCGCGCCGACCAGTCGTACCTGCTGTACGTCGCCAACCAGAATCCGCACGTCGAGCGCCTGCTCATGACGGCGTTCGTGCTGGGATTGCCCGAGACCAAGGTGCGCGTGATCGCGCCCGACGTCGGCGGCGGCTTCGGCTCCAAGATCTACCTCTATGCCGAGGACGTGGCGCTCGTGTGGGCATCGAAGCAGGTCAACCGCCCGATCAAGTGGACGGCCGAGCGCAGCGAAGCGTTCCTGTCCGACGCGCACGGCCGCGACCACGTCACCCACGCCGAGCTCGCCTGCGACAAGGACGGCAAGTTCCTCGCGATGCGGGTGATCACCACCGCGAACATGGGCGCGTACCTGTCGACGTTCGCCTCCTGCATCCCGACCATCCTGTACGCGACGCTGCTCGCGGGCCAGTACGCGACGCCGGTCATCCACTGCGAAGTGACGGCGTCGTTCACCAACACGGTTCCGGTCGACGCGTATCGCGGCGCCGGGCGTCCCGAGGCGACCTACGTCGTCGAGCGCCTCGTGCACCAGGCCGGCGTGGACTTGAGCATTGCGCAGGACGAGATCCGCCGCCGCAATTTCATCCGCAAGTTCCCGTACGCGACGCCGGTCGCGCTCACGTACGACACGGGCAACTACGACGCGACCCTCGACGAGGCGATGAAGATGGCCGATGTCGCGGGCTTCGCGGCGCGCAAGGCGGAGGCGGCGAAGCGCGGCAAGCTGCGCGGGCTCGGCTACTCGTCCTACATCGAGGCGTGCGGACTCGCGCCGTCCAACGTCGCCGGCGCGCTCGGCGCGCGCGCAGGACTGTTCGAGGCCGGGGAAGTTCGCGTCAACCCGACCGGTGGCGTCACGATCTTCACCGGGTCGCACAGCCACGGCCAGGGCCACGAGACCACGTTCGCGCAGGTCGTCGCGGGGCGGCTCGGCATCGACATCGGAACCGTCGAGGTGGTCCACGGCGACACCGGACGCGTTCCGTTCGGCATGGGAACGTACGGCTCGCGGTCGCTCGCGGTGGGCGGCAGCGCCATCGTGAAGGCCCTCGACAAGGTCATCGCCAAGGGCAAGAAGGTCGCGGCGCACGTGCTCGAAGCGGCGGAAACCGACATCGAGTTCAAGGACGGCAAGTTCACCGTCGCCGGCACGGACCGCAGCAAGGCCTTCGCCGAGATCGCGCTCGCCGCGTACGTCCCGCACAACTACCCGCTCGACACCCTCGAGCCGGGCCTCGACGAGACTGCGTTCTACGATCCGACGAACTTCACCTACCCCGCGGGGACGCACATCTGCGAAGTCGAGATCGATCCCGACACCGGCAGGACGACGGTCGTCAACTTCACCGCGTGCGACGATTTCGGCAACATCATCAATCCGATGATCGTCGAAGGCCAGGTGCACGGCGGCGTCGCGCAGGGGCTCGGGCAGGCGCTGCTCGAGCAATGCGTCTACGACCGCGAGAGCGGGCAGCTCCTGACCGGCAGCTACATGGACTATGCGATGCCGCGCGCCGACGACGTGCCGTCGATCAAGGTCGGGACCAAGGTGACGCCGTGCACGCACAATCCGCTCGGCGCCAAGGGCTGCGGCGAGGCGGGGGCGATCGGCGCGCCCGCGGCGATGATGAACGCGGTGCACGACGCGCTCTCCGCCGTCGGCGTGAAGGACCTGCAGATGCCGGCGTCGCCGCATCGCGTGTGGCAGGCGATCCAATCGGCGAAGAAGGCGTGAAGGGAGACCGATCATGTACAGCTTTGAACTGAAGAAGGCCGACTCGGTCGCCAATGCCGTCGCGCTGCTCGCGCAGACCGGCGGCAAGCCCCTCGCGGGCGGCCAGAGCCTGGTCGCCGCGATGAAGCTTCGCCTCGCGCAGCCGGGCACGCTCGTCGATCTTTCCGGCATCAGCGAGCTCCGGGGCATCCGCAAGGAGGGCGACCATCTCGTGATCGGCGCCATGACGCGCCATGCCGAGGTCGCGGCGTCGAAGGACGTGCAGGCGACGATTCCCGCGCTCGCGGCGCTCGCCGAAGGCATCGGCGACCGCCAGGTGCGCAACATGGGCACGCTCGGCGGCGCGCTCGGCAACAACGATCCGGCCGCCGACTATCCGGCCGCCGTCCTGGGCCTCGGCGCCACGGTCAACACGAACAAGCGCAAGATCGCCGCCGACGATTTCTTCAAGGGTATGTACGAGACCGCTCTTGCCGCCGACGAGATCATTACGTCGGTGAGCTTTCCGGCGCCGAAGAAGGCGGCCTACGCGAAGTTCGCGCAGCCGGCGTCGCGCTTCGCGCTCGTCGGCGTGTTCGTCGCGCAGACGGCGGGCGGCGTGCGCGTGGCCGTGACCGGGGCGGCATCGGGCGTATTCCGCGCGAAGCCGATCGAGGATGCGCTCGCGAAGAGCTTCGGCGCCGACGCCGCAAAGGCCGTGAAGATGAGCGCGTCGGGGCTGAACAACGATATCCACGGGTCGGCGGAATATCGGAGTCACCTGATCTCGGTGCTCGCTTCGCGAGCAGTCTCCGCAGCCGGTTAGCGCATCGGAAAACTTCTGATGGAGACGGGCCGCGCGGCGGCCCGTTTCTATTTCTTCTTCGCCTTCTGCGCCCTGTCGATCTCGGCCTTTACGCTCTTCACCACCTGCGACCACACGGGGTGGCCGGCTTCGGCGGGCGCGAGCGCGAAATTCGGGTCGGCCTCGAAAGCCTTCTTGAATTCGTCGCGACACGCCTTCTCGCGGCCGGTCACGCACACGATGAACGCGAGGTACTTGTGCGCGCGCGCTCGGTCCGCCGGATCGGCGAGGCCCATGTCGAGCGCGCTTTGCAGCTGCTTCGCGGCCGCTTTGTAATCGCCGTCCTCGTAGCTCGTGACGCCGGCGTCGAGCTCCGATTGCGCGGTCACCGGCGGAGGCGGCGGCGGCGGTGGGGGCGGCGGCGGTGCCGGCTGGACGGGGGCGGGCGCAGGCGCGGGTTGGGGCGAAGTCTGGGACGCGGGGGGCGCCGCGCACGCGGCGCATAGAAGCGCCGCCAGCACGGCCGTTGCGACGCGGATCGTCATGGAAACTTGTGCTTGATGCGCACGACGCCGTCGGCCGCGACGTCGACGGTGTCCTGGAACGGGGGAAAGGTCGTGTTGCGAATCTCGACGACGTGCTTGCCCGGCGTCACGCGCAACTCCTGCATCGGCGGGGAGACACCGCGCTTGCGGCCGTCGACGTAGACCTCGCCCCACGGTGTCACTGCAAGCGCCACGCGCCCCATCGGCTTCGGCGGCGCGGCGGCGACCGCCGCCGCCGGCGCGGCGGGCGGGGTCGCGGAAGGCGGCGTCGCGGGACCAAGCGCCGGAGGCTTCACGGCCGGCTCCGGCGCAGCCACGCTCGTCGCCGCGGGCGCCCCGGCGATCGTGCCGCTGCTCGCGGTCGCTGCGCGCGCGGGCTCGGGCGCCGAGGCAACCGGGGGCGCCGGCTCCCGGGGTCGCATCGCGAAGACGAGAACGATGGCGGCGGCGGCGACGGCGAAGCCCGCGATCGCCGGTGGCCGCCGCCACCACGCCGAGGGCGCGGGCGGCACGACACCGGCATCGCTTGCGCCGAGCATGGCTTCATCGGCGCCGGGCTCGGCGGCAGGCACGCCGCTCGGATGCGTCGGATGCTCGAGCCCGGGAAGCGGCGAGGGCGCGGGGCTCGCGAACTCGATCGTGTCGAAGTGGCGCAGGTCGTGCGCCATCTCGTCGGCGTCCTGGTAGCGATCCCTGGGGTCCTTGGCGAGCGCCTTGGCGATGATGTGATCGAAGGCGCGCGGCAGCTTCGGGTTGTGGCTGGTCGGGGACGCGGTAGGCTCGCTCAGCACCTGCTTCAGGATGCTGTTGAGATCGTTGCCCTGGAACGGAGGCTTGCCGGTGAGCATCTCGTAGAGCACCGCGCCGAGCGAGAAGATGTCGGAACGGCCGTCGACGGGCCGGCCCATCACCTGCTCAGGCGACGTGTAGCGCGGCGAGCCGAAGACGTTGCCGGTCATCGTGCGCGTTCCCGTGGGCAGGAGCGCGATGCCGAAGTCGGTGATCTTGACCGCGCCGCTCGCGAGGACCATCACGTTGGCGGGCTTCACGTCGCGGTGCACGACGCCGTTGCGGTGCGCGAAGGCGAGGCCTTCGGCGATCTCCGCGGTGATGTCGGCGATGCGCTGCGGTGGCAGCACGACGCCCGAGTCGAGAATCTCGCGCAGCGAGCGCCCGTCCAGGAACTCCATCGCGATGTAGGCGACATCGTCGGTCTTGCCGACGTCGTGGATGATGACGACGTTGGGGTGGTTGAGCCGTCCCGCGGACTTCGCCTCGCGGAAGAATCGTCTCTCGAACGCCTCCATCTCCGCGCTCGACAGGCCGATGTCGACGGTCTTGATGGCCACCATGCGGTCGATCAGCGGATCGCGGGCCTTGTACACGACACCCATGGCCCCGCGGGCGATCTCCCCGAGGATTTCGTAGCGCCCGAGCGTCTTCCGCGGCGTCGCGAGCGCGTCGTTCATGCGCGCAGGTCCATGACGGCAAGCGTCAGCTTACGGGGCGCGGTGGCAAGGGCGTGTAATACTTTCATGGCCGGCGCGGTCGTGCCCGTTATTTCGTTGCGGATCCATTGAAGCATGCCTTACGATTTCCTTGAAGTGGCGCTCCTCACCGACGTCGGCAACGTGCGCCAATACAACGAGGACAGCATCATCGCCGACCCGGGGCTCGGCATTCTCGCATTGGCGGATGGCATGGGCGGCCATCGCGCGGGTGAGGTCGCGAGCCGCATGGCCACCGAAACCCTCGTTGCCGGCCTCCGCGCCGCGGCAGAACGGTTTCGCGCAAACGGACACCAGCATGCGCCACTGCTGGCCATAACCGAAAGCATAAATCGAGCCAATCGAGCCATCTTCGAGGCGGGCCGGCTCGACTCGCGTTATCGCGGCATGGGCACGACCATGGCCGCCGCGGTCTTCCACGACAACCGCGTCGCGCTCGCTCACGTCGGCGATTCGCGCATCTATCGCGTGCGCGACGGCAAGCTCGCGCTGCTCACGCGCGACGATTCGCTGTTGCGCGATCAGGTCGAGCTCGGCGTCATCTCCGCCGCGGAAGCGAGCCAATCGCACAACCGCAGCCTCGTGACGCGCGCGCTCGGCATCGAGGATCGCGTGGCCGCGCATCTCGCCGACGAGGCGGCCGTGCCCGGCGACGTATATCTGCTGTGCTCGGATGGTCTCAACGACTGCGTCGAGGACGCCGACATCGAGCTCATCGTCAGCGCGCTCGCCGCCAACCTGCCGCTCGCCGCCACGCACCTCGTGCAGGCGGCGAAGGACAACGGCGGGTACGACAACGTCTCGGTCATCCTCGCCAAGGTGAAGGCGTCGTTTCCGGTGAGCGGCGCGGGATGGCTCACCCGCTTTCGCGCGTGGCTCGCGCGCGTGCTGGGGCCCTGAATGGCGAAGCTCGTGCTGAGCAGCGGCGGCGCGGTCGTCGACCAGTGCTTCCTCGACGATGGGCGCGTCACGATCGGGCGCGGGGCGGGCAACCGCATCGTCGTCGACGACCCCTCCGTCGCCGACATGTTCGCGGTGATTTCCGTCGTCGGTCACGACTACATCCTCGAGCTCGTCGACGCGCGGCAATCCGTCGCCGTCAACGGCACGCCGACGAAGCGGCGCATCCTGCAGCACAACGACGTCGTCGAGCTCGGCGCATTCCACCTGCGCTACGTCGACACCAAGGCGTCCTCCGAGATCGATCTCGAGCGCACCATGATCATCTCGGGCCTCGCGCTCGACCCCGACCGGCCGATCGTGCCCGACGCGGGCGACGCCACACAGGACCTGCACATCCCGTCCAACCGCGAGACGAAGACCCGCTTTCCGAGCGGGCGCGTGCGTTGGGTGCGCGGGCCGCGCTATGGCGAGACGAAGCTCCTCGACCGCGTCGTCGCGACCTTCGGCACGCCAGGCAAGGCCGTCGCCGTCGTCACGAGGCGGCCGAAGGGCTACTACGTGACCTACGTCGAGGGCGACGCGTTCCCGCGCGTGAACGGCGATTCGATCGGCAGGGAGCCGCGCCACCTGCACACGGGCGACGTCATCAGCGTCGCCGACGAGGACCTCGAGTTCGAGCTGATGACCTAGTGCGCGGGATGGAACAGCCACGAGTCCATCGCGAGCGTGCCGGCCTCGAAGCCCGACACCACGCGCTGCGCGCGCGGCGTGTCGCCCGCCGCGCCCCACGCGACGTGAAGCGGCAGCAGATGCTCCTCGGTCGGATGCGCGCGCTCGGCGTGCGGCGCGCGCTCGCGGTAGTCGACGAGCGCGGCCGTATCGTGCGCGTCGAGCCGTAGCTGCACCCATTCGGCGAAGTCCTGCGCGTAACGCAACGGTTCGCTGCGCTTGCGGTCGGCGATCCAGTCGCGCAGGTTGTGCGTCGTGTGGCCGGAGCCCAC
>DATJXV010000068.1:0-16044 GCA_035499955.1 Casimicrobiaceae bacterium | reverse complement strand
GCAGACCCGCGGCCGCTGCGCGCCGCGATTGCTGCGGTCGAGCGCGAGCTGCCGGGCGCGGCACCCGTCGCGCAGCCACCGCCGTCCAACGTGATCGAGCTGCCGCGCGCCGCGCCGGCGCCGGTGCACGCGGTCGAAACGCCGGACCCTAACTCGCCCGCGCCGAAGCCACCGTCGGCGCCGGTGCTCGAGCTGATCGAGCTGCCTGAGCTGGGCTTCGGTGGAGATTCGGAACAAAGCCCGGTGTCGCACGGCGAGACCGAGTACACGGAAACCATCGAGATGGTGGCCGTGCCGCCCGAGGAGGAGCCTGTGCAGGGACCCGGCCTCAAGCTCGTCGCCGACGCGGAGCCCGAAGCCGCAGCGCCCGAGCCCGACGCGCGGGAAGAGGCGGCGGCCGGGCCCCCGCGCGAGCCTGCCAGCGCACCCGAGTCGGACGAACTCACGATCGGCGACGTGACGCTCGCGCGCGCGCTGTGGACCATCCTGTGCGACGAAGCCGACCAGCATCTGGCCACGCTCGAGCGCGAGCTCGCGATCCTGCAGTTCGACACCAATGCCGTGCCGCGTGCGGACATGGTGCGCGCGAGCCACACGCTGTGCGGCATTCACCGCACCGGCGGATTCCGCCTGGTCGCCGCCACGGCCAAGGGACTCGAGCAGGCGCTCATCGGCCTCGAGCTCCGCGGCGCGCCGATGCCCGGCACCGCGTACCCGATCGTCGCGCGCGCCATTGCCGCGCTGCGCGCGCTGGTCGATCGCGTGAAGCGGCAGCAGGCGTTCGGCCAGGGCGACGTAGAAGAATCGGAAGCGGTCCAGCGCGAGCTCGACGAGCTTCGCGTCGAAGCGGCCGGCGATGTCGGAGACGCCGAAGCGGCGGCGATGGAGGAAGCGCGCCTCGAGGAAGAGGCACCCGTATTGCTCGCGCCCGTCTCGTCGCTGCCGCCGCCGGAAGCCCCGCGCGCGCACGAGCCGCCGCCGCGCCCCGTGCTCACGGCGGTTCCACCGCCGGTCGCGGCCGCCGCCGCACCGGCGCCGCCCGCGCCCGTTCACGAGGAAATCGAGATTCCCGTGGCCGTGGACAGGGACGACCCGCTGGCGAACATCCGCGACGACGTCGACGAGCAGGTCCTCGCGATCTTCCTCGACGAGGCGGCCGAGCTGCATCCGCAAGCGGGCGAGGAGCTGCGCACGTGGCGCCGCACGCCGGGCGACGAGGACGTGGTCGCGCGCCTGCGCCGGACGCTGCACACGTTCAAGGGGAGCGCGCGCATGGCGGGCGCGATGCGCTTGGGACAGCTTGCGCACCTCATGGAGTCGCGCCTGGAGGAAGGCAAGATCGTCGCCACGCCGCAGCTCTTCGAGGCGCTTGACGAGGACCTCGACCATATCGCGTTCGTGCTCGACGGCCTGCGTCGCGGCGAGTTCAACGTGGACCTGCCGTGGGTCGCGTCGCGCGCAAGGCAAGTCGAACCGCCCGAGGCGGCCGCGCCGGCACCGCCCGTTGCGGAGCGGCCCGTCGTGGTTCCGCTCGCGCCGCCGGTTGCGGCGCCGGCGCTTGCGGCCGCGGCGCGGACCGAGGCCGTGCCCGAGATGGAAACGGGCGCCCGTGCGCAGCTGCGCGTGCGTGCCGACACGATCGACCGGCTCGTCAACGAGGCCGGCGAGGTCGCGATCGCCCGCGCGCGCGTCGAAGGCGAGTTGCGCGCACTCAAGGCGAACCTGCTCGAGCTCACGACCAGCGTGATCCGCCTGCGTTCGCAGATGCGCGAGATCGAGATCCAGGCCGAATCGCAGATCCAGTCGCAGAGCAAGCTCGCTCCCGCGCACGGCGACTTCGACCCGCTGGAGTTCGACCGCTACACGCGATTCCAGGAGCTCACGCGCTCGCTGGCCGAGGGCATCAACGACGTCTCCACGGTGCAGCAGTCGCTGCTCAAGAACCTGGACGACGCCGACGCCGCGCTGCTCGCGCAGGCGCGCATGTCGCGCGAGGTGCAGCAGCGGCTCTTCTCGATCCGCACGGTGCCCTTCGGCAGCCTGTCGGAACGCCTGTACCGCATCATGCGGGCCACCGCGAAGGAGCTCGACAAGCGGGCGAACCTCGAAATCCACGGCGCCCAGGTCGAGCTCGACCGCTCGGTCCTGGAAAAGCTCGTCGGTCCGCTCGAGCACTTGCTGCGCAACGCGCTCGACCACGGCATCGAGTCGCGCGAGACGCGGCGCGCCGCGGGCAAGTCGGAAACCGGCGAGATATCGCTGACCGTGCGCCAGGTCGGCAACGAAGTCGTGATCGAGCTCGCCGACGACGGCGGCGGCATCGACTTTGGGCGCGTGCAGGAGCGAGCCCGGACGATGGGGCTCCTGACCCCCGACGCCGCGGCCACGGAGCAGCAGCTCACCGAGTTCCTGTTCGCGCCGGGCTTCTCCACGGCGTCGAAGATCACGCAGATTTCAGGACGCGGCATCGGCATGGACGTCGTGCGCAGCGAGATCGGGGCGCTCGGCGGCCGCGTGGAAGTCGCTTCGACGAAGGGTGCGGGCACGCGCTTCATCCTCACGCTCCCGCTCACGCTGGCCGTCGCCCAGGCCGTGCTCGTGCGCGCGGGCGCGAGGCTTTGGGCGCTCCCCGCGCCCATGGTCGAGCAGGTGCAGCAGGTGAAGTCGCAGGCGCTGCTCGATGTCTACATCCAGCGCAAGGTGGAGTGGCAGGGCCGCACGTACCCCTTCCACTACCTGCCGCGCCTCCTGGGCGACACGGCGCACAACCCGGAGACCAAGCGCTACAACTCGATCCTGCTCCTGCGCAGCGGCCAGAACCACGCGGCCATCCATGTCGACGAGATGATCGGCAACCAGGAAGTCGTGGTGAAGAACATCGGGCCGCAGCTCGCGCGCGTGTCGGGCATCTCCGGCGCGACGGTGCTCGGCACGGGCGAGATCGTGCTCATCATCAACCCGGTGCAGCTCGCGGGACGCGCCGACATCCCGAAGTACGAGCCGCGCGGCGAAGACCGCGCGATCGGCGACCGCCCACGCGCGCCCGTGATGCCGGTGTCCACGCAGCCGCTCGTCATGATCGTCGACGACTCCCTCACGGTGCGCAAGATCACGAGCCGCTTGCTCACCCGCGCCGGCTTCGCCGTGTCGACTGCGCGCGACGGCGTGGAAGCGCTCCAGGTGCTCGCCGAGCAGGTCCCCGACGTGATCCTGCTCGACATCGAGATGCCCCGCATGGACGGGTTCGAGTTCGCGAAGACGATCAAGGGCGACCCGAAGTACCAGGGCATCCCGATCATCATGATCACCTCGCGCACCGCGGACAAGCATCGCAACCGCGCCGCCGAGCTCGGCGTCGACCTCTACCTCGGCAAGCCGTACCAGGAAGACGAGCTCTTGAAGCATCTGCGCGAGATGACCGGGGTAGCCATCTCTTAGGAACGGCCCCCGCGCTAGGTCGCACCGCCGCGCGCGGTGTAGCATCTCACCGATGACCGCATCTCCTGCCGCCCGCGAGGCGGCCGTCGCCGCCGCGCTCGCCTGGTTCGACCGCGGCGAGTTCGAGGCCGAGCTCGCGCGCCGTGTGGCGTACCGCACCGAGAGCCAGCGCGCCGATTCGGCCGATGCGCTGCATGCGTACCTCGCCGAGGAGATCGGGCCATCGCTCGCGAGACTCGGGTTCGCGTGGCGCATCGTCGCCAACGCGCACGGCGGCGGCCCCTTCCTCGTCGCGTCTCGCATCGAGGACCCCACGCTGACGACGGTGCTCACGTATGGCCATGGCGACGTTGTCCTGGGCTACGACGACAAGTGGCGCGACGGCCTGTCGCCTTGGCAGCTGACCCGCGAGGGCGACCGCTGGTACGGTCGCGGCACCGCGGACAACAAGGGCCAGCACACGATCAATCTTGCCGCGCTCGCACGCGTGCTCGAGGCGCGTGGGCGGCTCGGGTTCAACGTGAAGATCCTGCTCGAGACGGGCGAGGAGACCGGGTCGAAGGGCCTTCGCGACGTGTGCGCGAGCGAGCGCGAAGCGCTTGCCGCCGACGTGCTGATCGCCTCCGACGGTCCGCGCCTGCGCGCGTCGGAGCCGACGCTGTTCCTCGGTTCGCGGGGCGCGTTCAACTTCGACCTCACCGTCGATCTTCGAAGCGGCGGCCACCACTCCGGCAACTGGGGTGGGCTTCTCGCCAATCCGGGCATCGTGCTCGCCCATGCCATCGCGTCGATGGTCGACGCAAGGGGCGCGATCACCGTCGAGGGACTGCGGCCGCCGCCGATCCCGGCGCCGGTGCGCGCGGCGCTCGCCGACGTCGCGCCGGGCGAGCCGGGCGGCCCCGACATCGACGCCGAGTGGGGCGAGCCGGGGTTGACGCCGGCCGAGCGTGTGTTCGCGTGGAATACGCTCGAGGTGCTCGCGTTCGTCACCGGCAATCCGCAGCATCCGGTCAATGCGATCCCGCCGCGCGCGACCGCGCACATGCAGCTTCGCTTCGTCGTCGGATGCGATCCCGCGCGTTTCGTCGGCGCGATTCGCGAGCACCTCGATGCCCGCGCGTTTGCGTGCGTCGAGGTCGCGGCGTCGAGGGCGCAAGTGATGAACGCGACCAGGCTCGACCCTTCGCACCCGTGGGTCGCCCGCGTGGCGCGGTCGATCGCGGCGACGACCGGCCGGGCGCCGACGATCCTGCCGAACCTGGGCGGGTCCCTGCCGAACGATTGCTTCGCAGACGTGCTGGGGCTCCCTACGGTGTGGGTGCCGCACTCGTATCCGGCATGCTCGCAACATGCGCCCGACGAGCATCTGCTTGCATCGGTGGCGCGCGAAGCCCTGGCGATGATGACGGGCATTTTCTGGGACGTGGGCGAGGCGGGCGCCGGAGCGCCGGGTTCGAATTTGCGGCAGGGCCGCGCCCTCGCCGGTGAAATAGGCTAAATTCTTCGGTTCGGATTCCAGTGAGGAGGACAGATGGCGAGCTACGCCACGGAGAACATTCGTACGGTAGCGTTGGTGGGGCACGGCGCGTCGGGCAAGACGACGCTGGCCGAGGCCCTGCTACTGAAGAGCGGCGCGATCCAGGCCGCCGGCAGCGTCGAGCGGGGCACGACGGTGTCGGATTTCGACCCCCTGGAGAAGGAGTACAAGCATTCGTTCCGCTCGTCGCTGCTGCATTTCGACGCGAACGGGACGCGGGTTCACCTGATCGACACGCCCGGCTTCCCGGACTTCATCGGCCAGGCGATCGGCGCGCTCGACGCGGTGGAGACGGCGGCCATCGTCGTCAACGCGCAGGCGGGCATCGAGATGATCACCTCGCGGATGATGGACTGGGCGGGCCAGCGCCAGCTCTGCCGCATCATCGTCGTGAACAAGATCGACGCCGAGAACGTGGATGCGCAGGCGGTGCTCGCGTCGATCCAGGCGGCGTTCGGCAAGGAATGCCTGCCGATCAACCTGCCTGCCGACGGCGGCAAGCGGGTGGTCGACTGCTTCTTCAATCCATCCGGCGACGCCGACTTCTCCTCGGTGTCGGCGGCGCACGGCGCGCTCGTCGACCAGGTGGTCGAGGTCGACGAGGAACTGATGTCGCTGTATCTCGAGAAGGGCGAAGTGGAACCGGCGCAGCTGCACGCGCCGTTCGAAAAGGCGCTGCGCGAGGGTCATCTGATCCCGGTGTGCTTCGTTTCGGCGCGCACGGGTGCGGGCGTGGCCGAGCTGCTTGCCGTGTTCGAGAAGCTCTTGCCCAATCCGAAAGAAGGCAACCCGCCGCGATTCACCAAGGGGGAAGGCGATAGCGCCATCGAGTTCCACTCGGAGCCCGATCCCGAGAAGCACGTGCTCGCGCACGTGTTCAAGGTCGTGATGGACCCGTTCGTCGGCAAGCTCGGCATCTTCCGCGTGCACCAGGGCACGGTGACGCGCGAGACGCAGCTATTCGTCGGCGACGGCCGCAAGGCTTTCAAGGTCGGCCATCTCTTCGTGCTGCAAGGCAGCAAGAACGTCGAGGTCGATCGTGCCGGGCCGGGCGATCTCGCCGCGGTGGCGAAGGTCGACGACATCGATTTCGACTGCGTGCTGCACGACTCGCACGACGAGGACCAGATCCACATGCAGCCGCTCGAGTTTCCAACGCCGATGCACGGTGTCGCCATCGAGCCCAAGCGGCGCGGCGACGAGGGCCGCATCTCGGACGTGCTCCATCGCATGATCGCAGAGGATCCGACGCTCAAGCTCGAGCACGACACCAATCTCAACGAGACCGTGCTGTGGGGCCTGGGTGACCTTCACCTGCGCTCGGTGCTCGAGCGCATGGCGAGCCAGTTCAAGCTCGAGGTGACCACGCGGCCGCCGCGCATCCCCTACCGCGAAACGATCACCCTGTCCGCCGAGGGCCACGCCCGCCACAAGAAGCAGACCGGCGGCGCAGGCCAGTTCGGCGAGGTGTACTTGAAGATCGAGCCGCTGCCGCGCGGCACGGGCTTCGAGTTCGTCACCACGGTGAAGGGCGGCGCGATTCCCACGTCGCTCATCCCGGCCGTGCAGAAGGGCGTGGAGCAGGTGCTCGCCGAAGGGCCCGTCGCCGGATTCCCGCTGCAGGACGTGCGCGTGAACGTGTACGACGGCAAGTACCATCCCGTCGACTCGAAGGAAGTGGCGTTCGTCTCGGCGGGCAAGAAGGCGTTCCTGGACGCGATCGCGAAGGCGAAGCCCATCGTGCTCGAGCCCGTGGTCGGCATCGAAATCAACTGTCCTGCCGGCAACATGGGCGACGTGACCGGGGACCTGTCGTCGCGCCGCGGCCAGGTGACGGGCACCAAGACGCTGCAGGCAGGATCGCTCGCGGTGACCGGGCTCGCGCCGCTCGTCGAGCTCGACGGATACGCCGCGCGCTTGAAATCGATGACGGGCGGGCAGGGCGCGTGGACCATGGCGCTCTCGCATTACGAGCAGGCGCCGCCGCTGTTGCAGCAGCAACTCGCGGCCGAGTACGCGAAGCACCGGCGGCACGAGGAGGAAGCGTAAGCCGATCGGAGGCAAATCGCTCGTCCGCAGCCGTTTCGCGGCCGATCAGCCGCGCGCGCGTGCGGGCGTTGCGCCTGCGTTGGCTTCTCGCGCTTTCCATTCGAACTTCTCCGCCGGCCACAGCCGGTCCATGATCGGCACGAGGGGCGTGCAGAAGAAAAGGGCCCATACGAGCCCGTTCGGCTTGAACAGCGCGAAGTGCCACAGGAACGCGACGAGGGCCACGACGACGGCATACGCCACGCGCGCGTCCCGCCGGTTCGGAATCGTCATCGGGTCGGAAATCATGAAGAACGCGAAGAGCAGCAGGCCGCCATTGCTGAGCTGGTGCAGGAAGATGGTCCACGGCTGGCCGAGCGCGCTGACGCGCAGCGCGATGAGCCCGAGGTAGGCCGCGAGGAAGACCCACGCGATGTCGGCGCGCTGCGCGCGGTTGACGACAACGCCCCCCAGCACGACGAACCATACCGCGAGCGCGAGCGTCTGTCCCCATTGGCCGGCAGAAATCCACGCGCCGGGAAGCAGCGAGATCGCGAGGATCACGCCGAGATTCGCGGGGTTGTACAGGTGCTTGCCGCGGACGCGGATCACGAACTTGGCGGAGATTGCGAGCGCGGCGGCCAGCGGATGCACCCACAGCGAATCGGCACGCAGCAGGATGGACAGCCCGAAGCACGTGATCACCGCCGACAGCACGCCGCGATGGCGGATGCCGAGCGCCCCGATCCACAGCGCCTGGGTGGCGAGGCCCGCGGCGAACGCGAGCGCCATCTGCGCGGGCAGCAGCGCGAAGTCGCGCAGGAGCACGCCGATCGTGAGCAGGGTCGCGAGAAACGCGATCTGGAACAGCCGCGCGTCGCGCAGGATGGGCCAATGCGCGATGGCCTTGCCTATTTCCACATCGACTCCCACCAGCGCGCCGGCGGCTGCGGCGAAAGCGACATGCGCGTGCGGATCGAGTCGAGGCTCCATCCGGTGAGCGAGGCAAGCGCCTGCGCTTCGCGTTCCTGGCGGGCGCGCACGCTCTCGAAATAGGGCCGCGCGGCTTCGCACGCGTCGGCGGACCCGCTCCACGCGTGGCGCAGCACATAGCGCGCCTGGAAGTTGCTGCGGTCCTGCGTTTCCTGGAAGGTGAGGTCCTCCGGCAGCGAGTCCTTCGTATAGCGAAGGTGGAGGCGCGTCAGCATCACCGGCTGCCCGCCGCGCGAGGGCCCGTCGCCGACCCAGAAGACGCCGAGCTGGCGCAGCTCGGCGGGCGAGAGCGGATCGGCGGCGCACGGGTCGCACCAGCTCATGTCCCAGAAGTACTCGGTAAAGATCGCGCGGTAGTCCTCGCGCGCCGCCTGCGAGCCGAACAATGCCTTGTAGGTCTTGGCGAACTCGCCGCGGACGTACACGGGCAGGTCCATGTTCGCGGGGACCTTGAGCGTGCGGTAGTTGGTCGTCTCCACGCGGCCGTTCGCGGTGAGCACGTACAGCACGAGATCCTGCGGCCCGCGCGCGTTCAGCATGCCGAGGCGCACCGGCAGCATGAAGCGGTCCGACTCGAACGCGAATTGCAAGGGCCGCAGGTAGGAAACACCCGTCTGCGCCTGCTCCTCGAGGTTGACCTTGGCGACGAAGAACTTCATCTGCTGGCGTATGTAGGGGCGCAGCGCCGCCGAGGCGCCCTTCGGGATGCGATAGCCGTTCTCGCGAAGCCACGTCTCGAGGCCGTCCGACTGCGTGCCGGACAGGATCACGATGTCGTACTCGCCGACCGTGTAGCTCGCCTCGACGGTCACGCCGAGCGCACGATCGCGCTTCGCGACCGCGTCCGAACGCGGTGGCTCCGGCAGCGCCTGGCGCATGGCACCCGCGGACTCCATCTTCAGGGCCCGGCAAGGATCCGGGTCGAAGTACTCGGCCAGGCGCGGCGCGCTGTAGGCGTCGATGCGCTCGAAGAGCTTGCGGTCGCCCACACGGATCTGGCTGCGCTCGAGCACCGTCGGCACCGGGACGACCAGCGCGAACTCGGTGAGCGGCCCGCGGTAGTCGTTGGCCATGCTGATCACCGTCCGGTTGTCGCGTCGGACCATCACCACCTGCGAGGCGTCGTTGAACAGCGAGGCGTCCGCCTTGCCGACGTAGAACCCGCAGAACGCGTGGGACGGTGAAACACAGGCGAAAAAGAGCGCGAGCGCGACGACCACGATGAGCCACGCGCCCGCGCGTGCGGCAAGCGACGACATGGAAACCTCCGGCGTACCAGGTGGGCGATGCCGCTTCTAACGCGGCGAAGCCCGGACCGGGGTCAACGCCTCCGGAAAAGCGCGAGCGCGGCTTCGCGGGCGCAGGCGTGGTCGACCACCGGCGCGGGGTAATCGCGGCCGACGACGACCCCCTTCGCCTGCTGGACGGCCGCAGATACCTTCCACGGCGCGTGGATCTCCGCGTCGGACAGCCGTGCGATTTCGGGCACGTAGCGGCGGATGAACGTGCCGCGCGGGTCGAAGCGCTCGGATTGAGTGACGGGATTGAAGATGCGGAACCAAGGCTGCGCGTCGCAGCCGGTCGACGCCGCCCACTGCCAGTTGCCGTTGTTCGAGGCGAGGTCGTAGTCGACCAGCGTTTCGGCGAAGTAGCGCTCGCCCCACCGCCAGTCGACGAGAAGGTCCTTGACCAGGAACGATGCCGCGATCATGCGCAGGCGGTTGTGCATGTAGCCCGTGGCGTTGAGCTGGCGCATGGCGGCGTCGACGATCGGATAGCCCGTGCGGCCTTCGCACCACGCCGCGAACCAAGTCGGGTCGTTGCGGTACGCGAGGTCGGCGTACTCGGGGCGGAAGCTCGTATCGACGACGTCCGGCCGGTGCCACAGGATCTGTGCGAAGAAGTCACGCCACACGAGCTCGGAGAGCCACGTCGCACTGCCTTCTCCGCCCGACTCGAGCGAGCGCGCGTGGGCGAACGCCGCGAGCTCGCGGACCGACACCGTGCCGAAACGCAGGTGGACCGAAAGATACGACGGACCCTTGGCGGCGGGGAAATCGCGTGTCTCGCGGTAGCGGTCGATGCGCCGGCGAAAGTCCGCAAACAGTGCGCCGCCCCCCGACATTCCCGGCACGATACCTGTCTCGCGCAGGTTGGTCGGCGCGAAGCCGATCTCGCCGAGGGTCGGAACCGGCGCGGCGAGCGCGTGCGGCGCAGGCGCCAGCGCGCCCGGGTATCGGGCGCCAGGGTGGGTCTGCAGGTGCGACGGTGCAAGCTCGCGCAGCCAGGCGTTGCGATAGGGCGTGAACACCGAATACGGTCGGCCGGACTGCGAGACGATCTCGTCGCGCTCGAAGACGACATGGTCCTTCGTCGTGTGGAAAGCGATGCCTTCGGCCGCGAGCGTGCGCTCGACGTCGGCGTCGCGCGCGATCGCTTCGGGCTCGTAGTCGCGATTGGCGAACACCGCGCCGACCACGAGCTCGCGCGCAAGCGCCGGGACGACGTCGCGCGCGTAGCCGTGACGCACAATGAGACCGCCGCCGTCGCGCGCGAGCGCCGCGGCGAGCTCGACAAGCGACTCCCGGATGAACTCCACGCGGCGGTCGCCGCGACTGCGCAGGGCGTCTAGGATCCCGCGGTCGAAAACGAACGCGCAGAACACGGCCCGCGAGGCGGCGAGCGCGCGGTACAGGGCGGCGTGGTCGAAGTTGCGCAGGTCGCGCCGGAACCATACGAGCGCGCGCGCGTAACGGGTATTCGTATCGTCGAGGGGCACGAGGTACGCAGGTACGCTGTTGAGCCCTTCATTGTGGCGGTCTCCCCAACCGTCTACAATTGGACAGTCCGGGCAGCCTACGTGAACCTCACCCATCACTTCCTGATCGCCATGCCCGCCATGGCGGACCCGCATTTCGCCCACACCCTCACGTATGTCTGCGAGCACAACAAGGACGGCGCGCTGGGCCTCGTCGTCAACAAGCCTATCGATATGACGCTGTCGGCGCTATTCGAGCAGATCGACGTGCCGCTCGCCGACGACGTGCTGCGCGTGGCGCCCGTGCATTTCGGCGGCCCGGTCCAGGTCGACCGGGGATTCGTCCTGCATCGTCCGCTCGGCAACTGGCAGTCGACCCTTGCCATCAGCGATGACCTCGGGCTTACCACGTCCAAGGACGTGCTCGAGGCGGTCGGCCGCGGCGACGGCCCGCGCGACGTGTTCGTGTCGCTGGGCTACGCGGGATGGTCCGCCGGGCAGCTCGAGCACGAGCTCGCGCAGAACGCGTGGCTCACCGTCGAAGCCGATCCCGATCTGCTGTTCGGCGTGCCGGCGGAGCAGCGGCTGCCCGCCGCGATGCAGCTTTTGGGCATCGACTTCTCCCGCCTCTCCGAGGACGTCGGGCACGCGTGACGCGCCCCGCCGACCCCGCAACCGTGCTCGCATTCGATTTCGGCACGCGGCGGATCGGGGTCGCCGTGGGCAATACGGTCACGCGTGCGGCTCGCGCTCTCACGACCGTGAGCGGAACCACGGAGGAGGCGCGCCTCGAAGCGATACGCGAACTCGTCGACGAGTGGCAGCCGCAGCGTCTGGTCGTCGGCGTTCCCCTCCACGCCGACGGTACGCCGCACGCCATGACGGCGCGCGCGCAACGTTTCGCGCGGGACCTTGCGGCGCGTTTCGGCATCGACGTCGCGCTGGCCGACGAGCGGCATACGACCGAGCTCGCGCAATCCGCGCTCGGCGAAATCGGTGCCGCGCGCAAGGGGCGCGCGCTGCGCGACGCGATGGCCGCGCAGCTGATCCTCCAGGGTTATCTCGATGACGCCGCCGCAGGTTCCTGACGCGGAAGCCACCCTCGTCGCGCTCGCCGAACGCATGCGCGGCGCCGTGGCGTACGACGCCGCGTTCGTCGGCATCTACTCGGGCGGCGCGTGGCTCGCGGAGCGGCTGCCGGCGCTCGTTCCCGGCGATCATCCGGTCGGCTTCATCGACGTCTCGTTCTACCGCGACGACTACTCGACGACGGGCCTCAAAGGCGGCAGCCGGCGCACGTCGCTGCCGTTCGACGTCGACGGCGCGACCATCGTCCTCGTCGACGACGTCCTGTTCACCGGGCGCAGCGTGCGCGCCGCGATCAACGAGCTCTTCGACTTCGGGCGGCCGGCGCGCATCGAGCTCGCGGTGCTGATCGACCGCGGCGGGCGCGAGCTGCCGATCGAGCCCACTTACTGCGGCGCGCGCCTCACCGTGGCGCGCGACCTTTCGATCGTGCTGTCGCGCGACGGCGACAGGCTTGCTCTGGGTGTGGAGGGTCAATGAGAAGCCCGCAACTCAACGAGGAAGGCGCGCTCACCCACCTGCTCACCCTCGAAGGTCTGCCGGCCGACGTCATCCGCAGCATCCTCGACACCGCCGATCCTTTCGTCTCCATTGCCGAGCGCGAAGTGAAGAAGGTGCCGCTGCTGCGCGGCAAGGCGGTGTTCAACCTCTTCTTCGAGAACTCGACGCGCACCCGCACTACCTTCGAGATCGCGGCCAAGCGGCTGTCGGCGGACGTCATCAACCTCAACATCGGCGCGTCCTCGACGAGCAAGGGCGAGACTCTGCTCGACACGATCGACAACCTGGTCGCGATGGACGCCGATATCTTCGTCGTGCGTCACTCGCAGTCGGGCGCGCCGCACCTGATCGCTCAGCACCTGAATGCGCACCGCCGCCGCCACGTGCACGTGGTCAACGCGGGCGACGGACGGCATCAGCATCCCACGCAGGGCCTGCTCGATCTCTACACGATCCGCCATTACAAGAAGGCGTTCCACGATCTCACTGTCTCGATCGTCGGCGACGTGCTGCACTCGCGCGTGGCGCGTTCGCTGATCCACGGCTTGACCACGCTCGGGACCCCCGAGGTTCGCGTGATCGGGCCGAAGACGCTCCTGCCTGCGCACGTCGAAGCGCTGGGCGTGCGCGTGTTCCACGACATGCGCGACGGCCTGCGTGGCTGCGATGCCGTCGTGATGCTGCGCCTGCAGAGCGAGCGCATGAAGGGCGCGCTCCTGCCCTCGGCGGGTGAATACTTCAAGAACTACGGGCTCACGCAGGAGAAGCTCGCGCTCGCCAAGCCCGACGCCATCGTGATGCACCCGGGGCCCATGAACCGCGGTGTGGAGATCGACTCCGCGGTCGCCGACAGCGATCGTGCGGTGATCCTGCCGCAGGTGACGTTCGGCATCGCGGTACGCATGGCCGTCATGAGCATGATCGCAAGCGCCTGATCGCATGAACATCGAAATCGCCAACGGCCGCCTGATCGATCCCGCGAACGGGATGGATCGCGAAGCGTCGCTTTATATCGCCGCGGGCAACGTCGCGGGCGTCGGCGCCGCTCCTGCGGGATGGCGGCCCGATCGCGTCGTCGACGCGCGCGGCCTCGTCGTCGTGCCCGGCCTCGTCGATCTGTCGGCGCGCCTGCGCGAGCCGGGTCTCGAGTACAAGGCCACGCTCGAGTCCGAGATGGCCGCCGCGATCGCGGGGGGCGTGACGAGCCTCGCCTGTCCGCCCGACACCGACCCGCCGCTCGACGAGCCGGGCCTGGTCGAGATGCTGAAGCACCGCGCGCGTTCGCTCAACCAGGCGCATGTCTATCCGATCGGCGCCATGACGGTCGGGCTCGCCGGCGGCGCGCTCACCGAGATGGGCGAGCTGCGCGAGGCGGGCTGTGTCGCCTTCTCGCAAGCCGACGTCGCACTCGCCGACACCGAGCTCCTGTGGCGCGCCATGCAGTACGCGTCGACGTTCGGGTTTCGCCTGTGGCTGCGGCCGAACGATCCTCACATCGGCCGCGGCGGAGTCGCGCACGACGGCGAGGTGGCGACCCGGCTCGGCCTGCCGGGCATCCCCGAGGCGGCCGAGACGATCGCGCTCGGAACGATCATCTCCCTCGTACGCGAGACCGGCGTGCGAGCGCACCTGTGCCGGCTCTCCTGCGCGGAGAGTGTGGCCATCATCCGCGCCGCCAAGCGCGAGGGCCTGCCGGTCACTTGCGACGTCGCGGTGCATCACCTGCACCTGTCCGACGTCGACATCGGCTGGTTCGCCTCCGATGCGCGCTTGGTGCCGCCGCTTCGCACCACGCGCGATCGCGCCGCGCTGCGCGCCGGGCTCGCCGACGGCACGATCGACGTCGTCTGCTCCGACCATGCGCCGGTCGACGACGACGGCAAGCAGGTCCCCTTCGGCGAGGCCGAGCCGGGCGCGACCGGACTCGAGCTCCTGCTGCCGCTCACGCTCAAGTGGGCGAGCGAGGACGGCATCGCGCTGCCCGCCGCGCTTGCGAAGATCACGAGCGAGCCCGCGAAGCTCATCGGCGAGGGTGCCGGCGACCTCGCTGTGGGCAGTGTGGCGGACGTATGCGTGCTCGATCCGTCGGCATGGTGGAAGGTCGAGCGGGGCGCATTGCGAAGCCAAGGCAAGAACACGCCGTTCCTGAACCTCGAGGTGCCGGGACGCATCCGTTACACGCTGGTGGCAGGACAGATCGTCCACGAGAACTGATGCAGGAGGCAACTTGAACGACGTCATCGAATCCCACGTGCGAAGCCTGACGGGCGATCGCAGCGTCGACCGCCGCACCTTCGTCGTCACGTCGCTCGGCGCCGGGTTTGCGCTCGCGACGGGGCCGCTCGCGGCGCAGACCGTCGTCACCACGTCGGCGGAAGGACTGGTCGCGGGCGAAGTGAAGGTGCCGACCACGGACGGCCAGATGGTGGCCTACCGCGCGATGCCGGCGACCGGCGGCAACTTCCCGACGGTCCTCGTCGTGCACGAAGCCTTCGGCGTGCACGAGTACATCAAAGATGTCTGCCGGCGCATCGCGAAGAGCGGCTTTTTCGCGATCGCCCCGGAATTGTTCGCGCGGGCCGGCGACGCGTCGAAGTACACCGACACGGCGAAGCTGCTGGCGGAGGTCGTGAGCAAGACGCCCGACGCGCAGGTGCTCTCCGATCTCGACGCCTGCGTCGCGTTCGCGAAGGCGAGCGGCAAGGCGGAGACGGCGCGCCTCGGCGTCACCGGGTTCTGCTGGGGCGGGCGCATCGTCTACATGTACGCAGCGCACAATCCGAACGTGAAGGCGGGCGTGGCGTGGTACGGCACTACCAAGGACGCGTTTGCGCCCGGCGACAAGACGCCCATGGACGTCGCTTCGCAGATCCGCGTGCCCATGCTCGGCCTGTACGGTGGCGGCGACGCCGGCATTCCGCCCGAGACGGTCGAGCAGATGTACGCCGCGATGCGCGCCGCGGGCAACACGCGATCGCAATTCACGATCTATCCCAACGCGCCGCACGCGTTCCACGCCGACTATCGCCCGAGCTACCGCAAGGAGGCGGCGGACGATGGGTGGAACAAGATGATCGCGTGGTTCAAGCTCAATCTCTAGATCCAGACGCACGCTGTCGAAGCACATTCCCTCCGCAGGAATCGGTCGCGTGGACGTGATGTTGACGTCGGGCCCGTTCACTTTCCTTTTCACCGACATCGAAGGCAGCACCGAGCTGTGGGAGCGGCGCGCGGCCGAAATGCGCGGGGCGCTCGAACTCCACGACAGGGTCCTGCGCCAGTCGATCGAGTCGGCGTCCGGCCGCGTCGTCAAGACGACGGGCGACGGCGTGCTGGCGGTGTTCGACAATGCCGAGGAAGCGGTGGGCGCGGCAATTGCCGTGCAGCGGGCGCTGCAGGCCGCGGCGGCAAGCGACCCGTCCGCGCCCGTCGTCCTCAAGGTCCGGATGGGCTTGCACACGGGTGAGGCCGTCGTCCGCGGAGGCGATTACTTCGGGTCCTCCGTCAACCGCGCGGCACGCGTGATGTCGGCGGCCCACGGGGAGCAGATCCTGCTCTCTGCGGCCACGGCAAGGCTGGTGTGTGATGCGCCTTTGAATGGCGTTGCGCTACGCGAACTGGGCGAGCTTCGGCTCAAGGGCCTGCCACATCCGGAGCTGTTGCTGCAGGTCGTCGCTTCGGGCTTGCGTGCGCAGTTCCCGCC
>DATJXV010000067.1:0-5477 GCA_035499955.1 Casimicrobiaceae bacterium | reverse complement strand
TCCACCTCGCCGGTGGCCAGCGCTTGCGCCTGGGCCGGGGTCAGCGCCTGCGCCGGTGCGGCCAGCACCAGTGCAGTCATCAGCAGGAGGAACCAACGCATCACGTTCTGTCGCGCCCGATTACTTCTTCGCCATCACCGGCTCGTCGGGCTTGCCCTTGTTTTCCGGGATGTACTGGCTCCACGGATTGGCCTTGACCGGACCCGGCGTCTTCCACACGACGTTGAACTGGCCGTCCGCCTTGATCTCGCCGATGAACACCGACTTGTGCAGGTGGTGGTTCTTCGGGTCCATCATCGAGGTGATGCCGCTCGGCGCCTTGAAGGTCTGGCCGGCCATCGCGGCGATCACCTTGTCGGGATCGGTGGACTTGGCCTTCTCGACCGCCTGCGCCCACATGTGGATGCCGATGTAGGTGGCTTCCATCGGATCGTTGGTCAGCGGCTTGTCCTTGTGGCCGGGGATGCCCTTGGCCTTGGCGTAGTCGCTCCACTCCTTGATGAAGGCGGTGTTGGTCGGGTTCTTGATCGACATGAAGTAGTTCCATGCCGCCAGGTGACCGACGAGCGGCTTGGCATCGACGCCGCGCAGCTCTTCCTCGCCGACCGAGAAGGCGACCACCGGCACGTCGGTCGCCTTCAGGCCCTGGTTGCCGAGCTCCTTGTAGAACGGCACGTTGGAGTCGCCGTTGATCGTCGAGACGACCGCCGTCTTCTTGCCGGCCGACGCGAACTTCTTGATGTTGGCGATGATGGTCTGGTAGTCGGAGTGGCCGAACGGCGTGTACTCCTCCATGATGTCGTCGTCGGTCACGCCCTTGCTGTGCAGGAACGAGCGCAGGATCTTGTTGGTGGTGCGCGGATAGACGTAATCGGTGCCGAGCAGCACGAAGCGCTTGGCGCCCCCGCCTTCCTTGCTCATCAGATACTCGACCGCGGGAATCGCCTGCTGATTCGGCGCGGCACCCGTGTAGAAGACGTTCTTCGAAAGCTCCTCGCCTTCGTACTGCACGGGGTAGAACAGCAGCCCGTTCAATTCCTCGAACACGGGCAGCACGGACTTGCGGGACACCGACGTCCAGCAGCCGAAGACGACCGCGACCTTGTCCTGCGAGATGAGCTGGCGCGCCTTCTCGGCGAAGAGCGGCCAGTTCGAGGCGGGATCGACCACGACGGCCTCGAGCTTCTTGCCCATCACGCCGCCCTTGGCATTGATCTCGTCGATCGTCATCAGCGTCACGTCCTTCAACACCGTTTCGCTGATGGCCATGGTGCCGGAGAGCGAATGCAGCACGCCGACCTTGATCGTGTCCGCCGCCTGCGCCGGCAGGCCCATCGTGATGCCGGCGGCCGCGAGCGTTGCCGCAAGCGTTGTCCGGATAAAGTTTCTACGTTGCATGTAGGGTCCCCGCTGGTGAGAAGAATATTGACGAAGCGTTGCTGGCATTCGAAGGCGGCGAGCAATATCGACTGATGTGGCTTCCCGTCGTCGACTTCGACCTGCTTCTTTGCACGCACCATGCCAATCCGCGGCGGGATGTCGCAAAACCATGATTTAATGCGTGAATCGAGTCGATGCGGCGGCCGCCATGGCGCCGTTGCCGCATTTTCGTGCAGTACGCCCGATTCAAAACGGTGCGCGACGGCGGCCGTTGCACCAAGTTGGAATCGCATCCAATGGCAACCCTATTCGACCGCTTCGCGGAATCTTTCAAGGCTTCGTTCGGCGACATCGTCTTCGGAATGGAAGACGGCACCGTGTCAATCTTCGGCCTCGTCTTCGGGGTCGCAGCGAGCACGAGCGACACGCGCGTCGTTCTGGTCGCGGGATTGGCCGGCGCGATTTCCGCAGCCGTGTCGATGATGGCCGGCGAGTACCTGGACGCGGAAACCGCGCGCGACCAGGCGCGCGAGCATGCGGCGAGCGTGGATCCTTCGAAGGTCGCCGACGCCGCGATGCGCGCGCGGCTGCTCGGCCGCGGCGTGCCCGCGGCCGCGGTCGACGAGCTCAACGCCCTGGGAACGCGCTATCCCACGCTCCCGCGCGCGCTCCACCTGGCCTTCGACGAGGGCGACGCCGACGCCGAAGCGAGCCCGATCGCGCACGCGCTGTGGATGTTCGTCTCCGACCTCGTGGCCGCGCTGGTGCCGGTCGCTCCATTCGCGTTCCTGCCGATGAGCGAGGCGCGCTACGTGTCGATCGCGTGCACGGCCGCCGTCCTCGTGGTGCTCGGCGTCGGCCGCGCCCGCATCGGCAAGCGGCGCCTGCTGCCGACCACGCTCCAGACGCTGGGCATCGCGGCCGCCGCGGGCATCGCCGGCGTCGCGGTCGGCCACTTCTTCGCCTAGGGCGAGGGCGACTGGTTCCGGCGCGTCCGCGCCCGCCGGACGACGTGGTATGCCACCACGCCGAGCACGACGATCACGATGACCGCGCCGAACAGCTCGCGCTCGATGCGCGCGAGATCGCCGAACATGCGCTCCGCGGCCTTGCCGAGCGCGTAGCCCGCGCCCGCCCAGCACGCGCTCCATCCCACCGCACCCACCGCGTTGAGCAGCGCGAACTCGAGGAACGGCATGCGTGTCGAGCCGATGATCGCCGGACCCGCCGTGCGCAATCCGTAAAGGAAGCGCACGACGAGGATGGTGGCCGCCGAGTGCCGCTCGATCATCGCGTGCACGCGCCCGGCGGCAGGCGCGTATCGCGGGAAGCGGGCGAGCAGGCGCGCCCCGTAGTGCCGCCCGATGAGGAAGAACGCCATGTCGCCGAGCGCGCCGCCGACGGCGCCGACAGCCACGACGAGCGGCAACGATAGGTAGCCGCGATGCGCGGCGAGTCCCGAGAGGATCAGGAGCGACTCGCCCTCGATCAGCGTGCCGGCGAACGTCGCGAGATAGCCGTACCTCTCGATCAGCGGCCCGTACTCGAACGCCATGAGCGCCTTATCGGGGCGCGGCGGGCAGCATGCCGCGCGTCTCGACGAACGCGATCACGTCGGCGAGACCCTGCCCCGTCTTGAGGTTGGTGAACACGAACGGGCGCTCGCCGCGCATCCGCCGCGCGTCGCGGTCCATCACTTCGAGCGAGGCGCCGACCATCGGCGCCAGGTCGATCTTGTTGATGATGAGAAGGTCGGACCGCGTGATGCCGGGTCCGCCCTTGCGCGGGATCTTGTCCCCCGCCGCGACGTCGATGACGTAGAGCGTGAGGTCGGACAGCTCGGGGCTGAAAGTGGCCGCGAGATTGTCGCCGCCGCTTTCCACGAACACGACGTCGAGATTGCCGAAGCGCTCGGCGAGGCGGTCGACCGCCTCGAGGTTGATGGAGGCGTCCTCGCGGATCGCGGTGTGCGGGCAGCCCCCCGTCTCCACGCCGATGATGCGCTCCGCGGGCAGCGCCTCGTTGCGCACGAGGAACGCGGCGTCCTCCTCGGTATAAATGTCGTTGGTGACCACGGCGATCTGGTAGCGGTCGCGCAACGCGCGGCAGAGCGCGAGCGTGAGCGCGGTCTTGCCGGACCCGACGGGGCCGCCGATGCCGACGCGCAAGGGTTGCTTCATGAGCGGAACAATCGCGTGTACTGCGTCTCGTGGTGCGCCGACGCGAGCGCAAGGCCCGGGGCGAAGCTCGCGACGTCCTCGTCCGGGATCGCTTGCGCGCAGGCGACCGCGCCGGGAATGCAATCGCCGAGCGCCAATAATATCTTCTGCCCGGCAACCTGTCCGAGCGGAATCGTCTTCATCGCGGCGAGCACCTGGTTCTCGGCCCAGGACCAAAGATACGCCGCCAGCGCCTCCCCGGTATCGAGCGCAAACGCGCGCACCGCGAGGGCGAACGCGCCGGGCAGCGCGATCGGCGAATTGCTCTCGATCGCCCCGAGCGCCGCCTGGTCGACGATGTCGAGCTCGCGCAGCAAGCGCGCGAGAGCGCCTCCCATGTGCCGGGTCTCGGCGGCGAGCTCGGCCGTTTCCCGCGACGCCCGAAACCAGGCGTGCCAGTGCCCGAAGCGCTGCCAATCGACTTCACGCGCCGCCTCGGCAAGTCGCCATGCCACCGCGGCTTCGCCGCGCGCGTGGACATGGACGAGCAGATCGCCGATCCAGCGCTGCGCGGTCGCAGCGTCGCGCACGACGCCGCTTTCGACCGCCCATTCCAGTCCTTGCGAGTAGCTGTAGGCGCCAACAGGCAGCGCCGGGCTCGCGAGCTGCAGCAGGCGCACGAGCTTGTTCATCGCCGCGGCTTGGTCATCATGTCGTGGATGATGCCGCTGTGCCTGGCGTCGCTCGAGTGATGGTGATGCCCGGCGGCATAGGCGCCCGCCTCCGGCTCGAACGAAGCCTGAAGCGCGAGCACTTCGGCACCGAGCCCGCGCAGCATGCGGGCGAGCACGTCGTCGGCGGCGAAGCGCAACGCGCCGGCGCGCACTTCCACCGGCGTGTGGCGGTTGCCGAGGTGAAAGGCGCAGCGGGCGAGCGAGGCGGCATCGCCGCAGCGCGCTTCCATCAGCGCTTCGACCGCGGCCACGACGCGCACGATGCGCCCGTCGCTCGCGCGAAGCAGATCGCCGCCGCGCAAGACGCTGCCTCGGTCGAGCAGGAGGCCGACTTCCTCGCCCGTCGCAAGCTTCGTGAGCAAGCGGCTCTTCTGGCGCATCTCGAACGGCAGGACGAGGTCGGCGGCGGCCTGCGCGCCGGGCTCGGCGCGTGCGCTGATCGACAGCACGCTCAGAACAGGAAGTACCGCTGCGCGAGCGGCAGCGACCTCGCCGGCTCGCACGTCAGAAGCTCGCCGTCGGCGCGCACGGCGTAGGTCTCCGGATCGACGTCGATCCTTGGTGTGGCGTCGTTGAGCTTCATGTCCTTCTTGCCGATCTTGCGCGTATTCTTGACGGCGACGAGCGGCTTCGCGAGGCCGAGCCTGCGCAGCGCCGGATTCTTCAGCGACGCCTTGGACACGAACGTCACCGAGGTCGCGAGCGCCTTGCCGAATGCCGCGAACATCGGCCGGTAGTGCACGGGCTGCGGCGTGGGTATCGAGGCATTCGGATCGCCCATCGCCGCGGCGGCGATCATGCCGCCCTTCAGGATGAGCGACGGCTTGACGCCGAAGAACGCCGGCTTCCACAGCACCAGGTCCGCGAGCTTGTTCTCCTCGACGGAGCCCACCGCGTGCGCGATGCCGTGCGCGATCGCGGGATTGATCGTGTATTTCGCGACGTAGCGCTTGACGCGCGCATTGTCGTGTCCCCCGGCCGCGGATGATGCGGGATCGCCTTTGAGGCTGCCGCGCTGCACCCGCATTTTGTGCGCCGTCTGCCAGGTGCGGATGATGACTTCTCCCACGCGCCCCATCGCCTGCGAATCCGAGGACATCATCGAGAACGCGCCCAGGTCGTGCAGGATGTCCTCGGCCGCGATGGTCTCCTTGCGGATCCTCGACTCGGCGAAGGCCACGTCCTCGGCGATCGCGGGATCCAG
>DATJXV010000066.1:0-3293 GCA_035499955.1 Casimicrobiaceae bacterium | reverse complement strand
GACGGACGGCGCGCTCGTCCAGGCACTGGTGCTCGGCATCGTCGAGGGGCTGACCGAGTTCCTCCCGGTCTCCAGTACCGGCCACCTGATCCTCGCGGGCGACCTCCTCGGCTTCAACGACGAGCGCGCGAAGGTTTTCGACGTCGCGATCCAGTCCGGCGCGATGCTCGCGGTGGTCTGGGAGTACCGGCGGCGATTTCTCGCCGTCGATTTCCCGCTTTGGCGCAACCTGGCGGTGGCGTTCGTGCCCGCGGCGGTGATCGGGCTTGCATTTGCGGGTGCCATCAAGGCGCACCTGTTCGCGCCCGTGCCCGTGGCGCTCGCCTTCATCGCTGGCGGCGGGATCATCCTGTGGGTCGAGCGACGCCCGCGCAAGGCGAGGATCGAGTCGACGCGGGCGATGGATTGGCGCGACGCGCTGCTCGTGGGCATCGCGCAGTGCTTCGCGCTCATCCCCGGCACGTCGCGCTCGGGCGCCACCATCATCGGCGGCATGCTGTTCGGCCTGTCGCGGCCGGCGGCGACCGAGTTCTCGTTCTTCCTGGCGGTGCCGACACTGTTCGCGGCCGGCGGCTATGACCTGTGGAAGCACCGCGCACTGCTTTCGGCCGACGACCTCGGCATGGTCGCCATCGGGGCCGCCGTGTCGTTCGGGGCGGCGTTCGCAGTCATTCGCTGGCTCGTGCGCTACGTGGCGACGCACGATTTCCGGCCGTTCGCGTGGTACCGGATCGCGTTCGGGCTGGTCGTGCTCGCGACCGCTTTCGGCGGCGTGGTGCGCTGGACGGACGGCTAGCCCTGCACCCAGGGCAGCCCGGCCTTTCGCCAGCCGCCCAGGTTGCCTCTGTGGTGCTCGGCGTCCTTGGCGCCTTCGAAGCCCTCGAGCACGTTGTAGCTGTCGGGCCACCCGTGCAGGGCTGCGACGGCGGCCGCCGAGTGCGAGCGCGAGCCCGAACGGCAGATGAACAGCAGCGTTTCGCCGGGTTCCACCGCCTCAGCCAGCTGCTCGAGGAACTTCGGGTTCTGCGCGTTTCCCGGATAGGTTTGCCACTCCACCGGTACGCTTCCCGGCACGCGCCCGACATAGTGCAGCTCGGGTCGAGTGCGGACGTCGACCAGCCGCGCGCCCCCGCGCATGAGCGCGTAGGCCTCGGCAGGCGTGACGGCCCCCGCATAGGTCAGCTTCAAATCCTTGGCGCGCTCCGCGGCCTTCCGCCTGATCGCCTCGATATCGGTTTGATCAGTCATTGCTGCTGCGCATTATAGGAGTCCAAGCGCAGTGCATCGAAGGCACCGGCGCGGTGCGGCGGCGAGAAAAATGCACCAGCATCGTGCAATGCCTTGATCTAGAATCGCCGCTACATGGCGCGACAGAGGCGGAATCGGGGAGGCCGCCTCGTGGCATGGAACCTGCTCCATTCTGCGCGTCCGGCCAGCAGGCGTGGCCGCTTCCCATTGCACAAACTCAGGAGACCCGAAGATGGCCATGACGGCTGATGACGTCTTGAAGATGGCGAAGGACAAGGAAGTCAAGTTCGTCGACTTTCGCTTCACCGACACGCGCGGCAAGGAGCAGCACGTCCAGGTGCCGGCGAAGTACTTCACCAAGGAGAAGTTCGAGTCCGGCCACGCCTTCGACGGTTCGTCGATCGCCGGCTGGAAGGGCATCCAGGCCTCCGACATGCTGCTGATGCCCGATCCCTCCAGCGCGCGCATGGACCCGTTTGCCGACGAGGCCATGCTGAACATCAGCTGCGACGTCATCGAGCCGACCGACGGCAAGCCCTATGACCGTTGTCCGCGCGGCATCGCGAAGCGCGCCGAGGCCTACCTCAAGTCGAGCGGCCTGGGCGACACCGCCTATTTCGGGCCCGAGCCCGAGTTCTTCGTCTTCGACGGCGTGACCTGGAGCGTCGACATGTCCGGGTGCTCCGTGAAGATCAAGTCGGAGGAAGCGCCGTGGTCGAGCGGGATCGATTACGAGTCGGGCAACATGGGGCATCGCGCGCCGGTGAAGGGCGGCTACTTTCCCGTGCCGCCGCAGGACACTCTGATGGACGTGCGCAACGCCATGGCGCTCGCGCTCGAGCAGCAGGGCGTGGAGGTCGAGGTCCATCACCACGAGGTGGCGGCGGCGGGCCAGTGCGAGATCGGCACGCGCTTCGCGCCGCTCGTGCAGCGCGCCGACTGGATGCAGATCCTGAAGTACACCGTGTGGAACGTGGCCGCGTCCTACGGCAAGACCGCCACCTTCATGCCCAAGCCCGTGGTCGGCGACAACGGCTCGGGGATGCACGTGCACCAGTCGGTGTGGAAGGGCGGCCAGAACCTGTTCGCGGGCAACGGCTACTCGGGCCTGTCCGAGTTCGCGCTGTTCTACATCGGCGGCATCATCAAGCACGCCAAGGCGCTCAACGCGATTACCAACCCCGGCACGAACAGCTACAAGCGCCTGGTGCCGGGGTTCGAAGCGCCGATCAACCTCGCGTATTCGGCCAAGAACCGGTCGGCCTCGTGCCGCATCCCCTACGTGTCCAACCCGAAGGCGCGTCGCGTCGAGGTGCGCTTCCCGGATCCGACCGCGAATGCCTACCTCGCGTTCGCCGCGATGCTGATGGCGGGCCTGGACGGCGTGCAGAACAAGATCCATCCCGGCGATCCGATCGACAAGAACATGTACGACCTGCCGCCCGAGGAGGCGGCCAAGGTGCCGCACGTGTGCGCGTCGCTCGAGGAGGCGCTCGCCAACCTGGAGAAGGACCATGGGTTCCTCACCAAGGGCGGCGTCTTCTCCGAGGACTTCCTCGAGTCGTACGTGACGCTCAAGGAAGAGGAGCTCACGCGCTTCCGCATGACGACGCATCCCGTCGAATTCGACATGTACTACTCGTCCTGATCCGGGCGAGGTTGGCTGCGATGTCGCGGGGACGAGCTTGCTCGTCCCCGCTTTTTTTCTGGTATGTTATTGATCGTGCGCCGGTTTTCGATAATCGTGGGGATCGCGCTGGGCCTGGCGCCGGCGATTGGCACGTCCCAGGACAACACGATCTGGAGTTGCCGCGACAAGGACGGCCACACGCACGTCACCAATCTCAAGGAAGACACAGTCGGCATGAATTGCCGCATCGTGCAGCAGACTCGCGTGCAGGTCGTGCCGACGCAGAAGCCGTCCTCCAGGCCCGGCGCAGGCACGCCGCCGACTGCGTTTCCGAAGGAGGACTCCGAGGCGCGCGCGAGCGCGCGAGATCGGCAGCGCGAAATCCTCGAGAAGGAGCTCAAGCAGGAGGAGTCAC
>DATJXV010000065.1:0-33165 GCA_035499955.1 Casimicrobiaceae bacterium | reverse complement strand
CGTCCTTTCGCACGGCCCAGCACGTCGCGCTGGTGAAGGTGCCGCTGGGACCCGCGGACGACTTCTGGTTGGACTGGTCCACCGTATAGATGAACGAGGCCGACATGCCTGCGGCCGGGCGCCCGGTGGCGGTGATGTTGTAGCTGAACGCCGTGGGCGCGTCGCAGTGGAGCGAGAAAGCGTCGGAGGCGCCCGGCGTTGGGTCGTCGACCCCGCAGTTCGTGCCCGCCGCCGGGACCTTCTGGTACGTGCGGTTGTCGAGGAACCACTTCTCCTGCTGCGCGCGGAAGTCGCCGAGCTTCGTGGTGCCGTCGATGATCTTGCTTCGCGTGACGGAGTCCCAATAAGCGGGCAGCGCGATCGAGGCGAGGACGCCCACGATGGCGACGGTGATCATCACCTCGATCAGCGTGAACCCCGCGAATTTGACGCTGCGAACGTGCCTCATGGCATTGAACTCCCACTGGGTTGACGAGGATGGTAGACGATCGATTCCTGGTGAAAACAGGGGGCTGACCAGTGGCGCGGGAAAGGGAATGGACGGCTGGCGGCCGATTCCTCTGTAGTTGACTGCGTGTTTTGGGATGCCGGCGTCAAAAACGTCGAAAACATTCGGCGGGCGCAAGTTTTCCCACGCTCGCATTGTCCGCAGGCCCCGCTACGCAGGGCGCGACGCTAACCCTTTCGTACACTACGGGCAGGCGTTCTTAGTTCGGTCCACGCGCACCCTTCCGCCGTTGGCGAGCACCACGTCCACGGCCTTGCTCCCCGTGCGGCACACGGTGAACGTGCCCATCTGCAGCGCTCCGTTCATCATGCGGGTGTGGCCGAAGCTCGTATACGACACGTAGTCCGCTACCGGCTTGTTGCCGCGCACCGTGACGCCCGGCCGGGCCGCAGGCTCCACCCGCACGAGCGCCTCGCCCGGATCGCGGTCGCCGTCGTGGTTGTCGTCGGCAAATACGATCCAACCCGCTTCCCACCTGCCGCCGGATGCACAATGCGTGCCATCGTCGCTCGGGCACAGGTTGACGCGACCCTGCCGTTTGATGGCCTCTGCGCGGGCGAGGCTCATGGCGTAGACCAGCGCTTCGACGCGGTCGCGGACCTCGGCATCGTCGATCCAGGCACGATAGCTGGGCAGCCCGAGGACGACCAGCAGGGCGGCGATGGCGAGCGTCGTCATGAGCTCGAGAAAGGTGAAGCCGCGCGGGGAGAGAGGCATGGCGATCGCATGAGCCGCGAAGTACGCGATCACGATACGAACCCGGCTTGCGCCTTCGCTATCGGCCGTTTGGCGTAGCGATGCGCTCGACGTGGCGCGCGGGGGCGCTGCGGCATAATGCAGGCCGTATACGCGCGCGCCTCCCGGAGCCACCATGAATGCCCCCGATCGTCCAGCTCGCGCGAGCCGCCCCGGGTTCAAATGGGACGACCCGCTGCTCCTCGACCGGCAGCTCACCGAGGAGGAGCGCATGGTGCGCGACGCCGCGCACGCGTACGCGCAGGGCAAGCTCATGCCGCGCATCCTCGAGGCGTTCCGGCACGAGACCACCGATCCTGCGATCTTTCCCGAGATGGGCGCGCTGGGCCTGCTGGGCGCCACGCTTCCGCCGGAATACGGGGGCGCCGGCCTTGGCTACGTCTGCTACGGCCTCATCGCGCGCGAAGTCGAGCGTGTGGATTCCGGCTACCGATCGATGATGAGCGTGCAAAGCTCGCTCGTCATGTTCCCGATCCACGAGTACGGCAGCGAGGCGCAGCGCCGAAAGTATTTGCCGCGGCTCGCGAAGGGAGAGTGGATCGGATGCTTCGGGCTGACCGAGCCCAATCACGGTTCCGATCCGGGCTCGATGGAGACGCGCGCCCGCGCAGCCGCCGGCGGCTACAAGCTTTCGGGCGCCAAGATGTGGATCAGCAACTCGCCGATCGCCGATGTGTTCGTCGTGTGGGCGAAGGACGACCAGGGGATCATCCGCGGCTTCATCCTGGAGAAGGGCATGAAGGGGCTGTCCGCGCCCAAGATCGAGGGCAAGTTCTCGCTGCGCGCATCGGTCACGGGCGAGATCGTGATGGACGAGGTGTTCGTGCCCGAAGAGAACCTCCTGCCGAACGTGCAGGGGCTCAAGGGCCCGTTCGGCTGCCTCAACAGCGCGCGCTACGGCATCGCGTGGGGCGCGCTCGGCGCCGCCGAGTTCTGCTGGCACGCGGCGCGCCAGTACACCCTCGATCGAGCGCAATTCGGTCGCCCCCTGGCGGCGAACCAGCTCATTCAGAAGAAGTTGGCCGACATGCAGACCGAGATCACGCTGGGCCTGCAGGGCTGCTTGCGGCTGGGGCGCATGAAGGACGAGGGCACGGCGTCGCCGGAGATCACCTCGATCGTGAAGCGCAACTCCTGCGGCAAGGCGCTCGACATCGCGCGCACCGCCCGCGACATGCACGGCGGCAACGGCATCATGGACGAGTTCCACGTCATCCGCCACGTGCTCAACCTCGAGACGGTGAACACGTACGAGGGCACGCACGACGTGCACGCGCTGATCCTCGGCCGCGCGCAGACGGGAATCTCGGCATTCTGATGAAGCTCTACGATTACTTCCGCTCGTCGGCGGCGTACCGCGTCCGCATCGCGCTCAATCTGAAGGGACTCTCGCCCGAGCGCGAGTTCATCCACCTGCGCAAGGGCGTCCAGCGCAGCGAGGACTACCTCGCGCTCAACCCCCAGGGCCTCGTGCCCGCGCTGGTCACGGACGAGGGCCGCGTGCTCACGCAGTCGCTCGCGATCATCGAGTACCTGGACGAGACCGTGCCGCTGCCGCAGCTGCTGCCGGGCGGTGCGGCGGAGCGTGCCCGCGTGCGCGCGCTCGCGCTTGCGGTCGCTTGCGACATCCACCCGATCGACAACCTGCGCGTGCTGCGCTACCTGCTGCAAACCGTCGGTGTGGAGGAGGCGCAGAAGGACGCGTGGTACAAGTACTGGATCGACGTCGGCCTCGAGGCGCTCGAGACCGCGCTGGCGCGCGATCCGGCCACGGGGCGCTTCTGCCACGGCGACTCGCCCACACTCGCCGACGTCTGCCTCGTGCCGCAGCTCGCCAACGCGCGCCGGGTGGACATGGACCTGTCGCCCTACCCGACGCTGATGCGTATCGAAGCCGCCTGCCTGGCGCTGCCCCCGTTCGCGAACGCGGCGCCGGCCCGTCAACCCGATGCAGAGCCATAGTGACCGCCATGACCTACGCCTTCGCCCTTTGGGAAGTCCCTTCCGTGCCCGTGCACGGGTCGTCGCAGCGCTTTCCGGTCCGCCATATCTACTGCGTGGGGCGTAACTACGCCGAGCACGCGAAGGAGATGGGCGGGGACGCCGCGAAGGAGCCGCCGTTCTTCTTCACCAAGTCGGCCGACTCGATCGTGCCGGTCGTGCCGCCCGAGGTCGGCCGCATTCGCTACCCGCTCGCCACCAGCAATTTCCACCACGAGCTCGAGCTCGTCGTCGCGATCGGCAAGTCCGGCGTCGACGTGCCCGCCGAGCACGCGAACGAGTACGTCTTCGGATACGCGGTGGGGCTCGACATGACGCGGCGCGACCTGCAGAACGAGATGCGCGAGAAGAAACGCCCATGGGACATCGGCAAGTCGTTCGCGCAGGCGGCGCCCATCGCGCCGATCCACCCCATCGCGCAGACCGGCACGCTCGCGCAGGGACCCATCACCCTCGACGTCAACGGCGCGCGCCGGCAGCAGGGCGACCTCGCCGACATGATCTGGGACGTTCCGCACACGCTCGCGTTCCTGTCGCGCTACTACGAGCTCATGCCCGGCGACCTCGTGTTCACCGGCACGCCCGCCGGCGTGGGCGCGGTCGTGACCGGCGACCGGCTCGAGGGACGGATCGCGAACTTGACGCCGCTGACGGTCGAGATCGTCAAGGCATGACCTCCGAAGAGGTCGAGCGAGGCTACAACAACCGCGCGGCCGTCCCCGATCATCCGCGCTACTTCGCGCAGTACGCCTCCCTGTCTCGGGCGGCGCGCGAGCGCTACGCCCCGAAGCTCGACCTCCGCTACGGACCGAACCCACGAGAGGTGCTCGACCTCTTCGTGCCCGCGGGCAAGCCGCGCGGCACGTACCTCTACATCCACGGCGGCTATTGGCGCGCCCTTTCGAAGGACGACTACTCCTTCGTCGCGGGGCCGATGCTCGACCAAGGCATCGCGGTGGCTGTCGTCGAGTACGACCTCTGCCCGCAGGTGTCGATCTCCACCATCGTGGACGAGTGTCGGCGCGCCGTGACGTGGGTCGCGGGCGAGGGGCCGAAGCATGGCGCTCCGGCCCCGCTGGTCATCGGCGGCAGCTCGGCCGGCGGGCACCTCGTGGCGATGATGTACGCCGCCGACTGGACCGCGCACGGGTTCGACCGCGCGCCGATCGCAGGCGGGGTGACCCTGTCCGGCGTGCACGACCTCACGCCGCTCGTCGACTTCTCGTACAACGCGGACCTCAGGCTCGACCTCGAGGAGGCCCGCCGGATGTCGCCGGCCGCGTATCCAAGCCGCATCGGCGCGCCGCTCGTCATAGCCTGCGGGGACCGCGAGACGAGCGAGTTCATCCGCCAGTCCCGGCTCATGTGGGACGCCTGGCCGGCCAACCGGCGCCCGGCCGACGGGCCTCTGCTCATCCCCGGCGGGGACCACTTCTCCGTCCAACTCGACCACGCCGACCCGCAAAGCGCCCTGACCCGGGCCACGCTTGCCCTTTTCTGACCGAGCGCTTGACAACTGACTCGGAGTCACTTACGCTGCCGCACAAGTGACCCGCAGTCAGTTAGCGGGCCCATTCGGGACAGGAAGGGAAGCCATGGTCATCCGGCAGCGGGCCATCCAGGCCGAAGACAAGCAGGAGCGCCACGACGCGATTCTGGATGCGGCCGCGCGCCTGCTCCAGCGCTCGCCCGAGCGCATCGCCAACATGGCGGACGTCGCCGACGAGGCGGGCCTCGCCAAGGGCACGGTCTACCTTTATTTTCCGAGCAAGGAGGAGCTCCTCCTCGCGGTCCACGAGCGCAACATCGACGGCTTCTTCCGGGCGCTGATCGATCGGCTCGAGCAGGGCGCTCCGGTGGCGATCGCGGACGTGCTCGGGCTCACTCACGAGCACATCGTCGACCCGCCGCTCTTCCTTCCGCTCGCGGCGCGCTGCTTCGGGATGATGGCGCAGGGCGTGCCGCCGGAGGCCGCGCTCGCGTTCAAGCAGCGCATGGCCGAGCGCCTGATGCGCGCCGGCGCGGGGCTCGAGCGTCATTTCCGCGAGCTCGCGCCCGGCGACGGCATCGCGCTGCTTCGCCACAGCTACGCCCTCATCCTCGGGTTGTGGCAGATGATCGGGGAGTCGGGCGGACACTGTCCGGCGTCGGCAGGTCCCGGCGAAGTGCCGCCCGTCTTCGCGATTTCCTATCCGGCCGATCTCGACCGCGCGCTGGTCGCGCTGTGGAACGGGACGATCGGACGGGCCGGAGGTGCGCGATGAGCGCTCGCTGGATCGTCGCAGCCGTGGCGCTCGTTCTCGCGGCGTGCGGCGCGCCGCCCGCGCCGCAGCAGTCCGTGCGCCCGGTGCAGCTCACGCGCGTGGCCGTCGGCAACACCGGCGAGGCCGCGGTATTCGCGGGCGAGGTCAAGCCGCGCCACGAGGCGGACCTCGGATTCCGCATCGGCGGCAAGGTGACCGCGCGCCTGGTCGACGTCGGCGCACGGGTGAAGAAGGGGCAGACGCTCGCCCGTCTCGACCCCGCCGATACCGGCCTGCAGGCGGAGGCCGCGAAGGCGCAGGTCGCCGCGACCGAGACGGAATACCGCTTCGCGCAGGCCGAGTACCAGCGCTATCAGAACCTGTATCGCGAGAAGTTCATCAGCGCCTCCGCGCTCGACGCGAAACGCAGCGCGCAGGACGCCAACCGCGCCAGGTACGAGCAGGCGATCGCGAACCTCGCGGTGGCGAGCAACCAGGCGAGCTATGCCACGCTCCTCGCCAACGAGGACGGCGTGGTCACGGCGGTCGGGGCGGAGCCGGGTCAGGTCGTGACCGCCGGGCAGGCGGTCGTGCGCATCGCGCGCGAGGACGAGCGCGAGGTGGCGATCAGCGTTCCCGAGAGCCGCATCGGCGAGGTCAAGGACGCGCGCTCGCTCGTCGTCATGCTGTGGGCGCAGCCTTCGAAGCAGTACCGGGCGCACGTGCGCGAGATCGCACCGGCCGTAGATGCCATGACGCGCACGTTCGCGGTGCGCGTTTCGATCGACGACGCGGACCCGTCGCTTTCGTGGGGGATGACCGCCAACGTCGCCGTGCTGGGCGCAGGCGACGCGCAGGGCGCGCTGCTGCCGCTCACGTCGATCTACCACCGCGACGGCGCTCCCGCGGTGTGGCGCTACGACGCCGCGACCGGACGGGTCAGCCTGACGCCCGTCTCGATCGCGCAGTACCGCGAGGACGGCGTGATCGTGACCTCCGGGGTCGCCAACGGCGACTGGATCGTCGGAGCCGGCGTGCACAAGCTGATCCCCGGCGAAGTCGTGCGCCCCTACGACGCCGGCCCATCGTCGGCGTCCGGCACGCCGGCAGCCGCGCGGGCACGAAGCTAGGCCGTGCCCTACGAATCGACGCCGAGCGGTCCCGCGCGGCCGCGCTTCAACCTTTCCGAGTGGGCGCTTTCCAACCGGTCGCTCGTGCTGTACTTCATCCTCGTCTTCGCGATCGCCGGCGTGCTCGCGTACCAGCGGCTCGGCCAGTCGGAGGACCCGCCCTTCACCTTCCGCGTGATGGTGGTCAAGACGCTGTGGCCCGGCGCCACGGCGCACGAGATGGAGCAGCAGGTCACCGATCGTGTGGAGCGCAAGCTGCAGGAGGTGGGCAACGTCGACTGGGTGCGAAGCTACAGCAAGCCCGGCGAGTCCATGGTCTTCTTCGCGCTCAAGGATTCGGCGCCGCCGGAGTCGGCGCCCGACGCGTTCTACCAGGTGCGCAAGAAGCTCTCCGACATCCGCAACCAGTTTCCCGCGGGCATCCAGGGGCCATTCTTCAACGACGAGTTCGGCGACACCTACACCAACATCTACGCGCTCACGGGCGACGGCTTCGGCTATCGCGAGCTGAAGGAGTTCGGCGACAAGGTCCGCGCCGAGCTCTTGCGCGTGCCGGGGGTGGCCAAGGTCGACTTCTTCGGCGAGCAGGAGGAGAAGGTCTTCATCGAGCTGTCCAACGCCAAGCTCGCGACGCTGGGCGTGGAACCGGCGCAGATCATCGACACGCTCGCCAGGCAGAACGCGGTCGCCGCGGGCGGCGTGTTCGACACCGCGACCGACCGCATCTACGTGCGCCCGACCGGCGCCTTCGACAGCGTTGAGGCCATCCGCGACATCGCGATCCGCGCCAACGACCGCGTGTTCCGGCTGGGCGACATCGCCAAGGTGGCGCGCGGCTACGTCGACCCGCCCACGCAGAAGATGCGCTGGCAGGGCAAGGAGGCGCTCGGCCTCGGCGTCACCATGGTGAAAGGCGGGGACGTGATCGAGCTCGGCCACGACCTGACCCGCGAGACGGCGCGCATCGCGCAGGCGCTGCCGGTCGGTGTGGAGCTCACGCAGGTCGCGAGCATGCCGCGCGCGGTGCAGCGCTCGATCAACCAGTTCCTGCGCTCGCTCGCCGAGGCCGTGATCATCGTGCTCGCGGTGTCGCTCGTGAGCCTCGGGCTTCGCACCGGATTGGTCGTCGCGGTGTCGATCCCGCTCGTGCTCGCCGTGACGTTCGTGTTCATGTATCTGTTCGACATCGGCCTGCACAAGATCTCGCTCGGCGCGCTCATCCTTTCGCTCGGCCTGCTGGTCGACGACGCGATCATCGCGGTCGAGATGATGGCGATCAAGATCGAGCAGGGCTTCGACCGCTTCCGCGCCGCGAGCTTCGCCTACGCGAGCACCGCGTTCCCGATGCTGACCGGCACGCTGGTCACGGTGGCCGGATTCCTGCCGATCGCGCTCGCCAAGAGCAGCACGGGCGAGTACACGCGCTCGATCTTCCAGGTCTCCGCGATCGCGCTCATTGCCTCGTGGGTGATCGCGGTGGTCGTCATTCCGTATCTCGGGTACCGCATGCTGCCCGAGCGCGACGCGATGCACGCGCCGTCGTGGCCGCGCCGGCTCTTCTCGCGCCTGACCGGCCGGCCGCGGCCCGCGCCCGCCGCGGCGGTACACGACGTCTACGCCACGCCGTTCTACGCGCGGCTTCGCCGGGCCGTGGCGTGGTGCGTGGACCACCGCTACGCCGTGCTTGCCGCGACGCTTGCCGTGTTCGTCGGCGCGGTCGGTCTGTTCCGGTTCGTCCCGCAGCAATTCTTCCCGGCGTCCTCGCGCGTCGAGTTGCTGGTCGACCTGCGCCTCGCCGAAGGCAGCTCGTTCGCCGCTTCGCTCGCCGCCGCGGAGAAGCTCGAGCGCGTGCTCGACCAGGACGCGGGCGTGGAGAGCTACGTCACCTACGTCGGCAGCGGCGCGCCGCGCTTCTACTTGCCGCTCGACCAGCAGCTCGCGCAATCAAACTTCGCCCAGGTCGTGCTGACCGCGAAGAGCATCCCCGACCGCGAGAAGGTGCGCGACCGCCTGCTCGCGCTCTTCGAGACCGACTTTCCGGAGCTTCGCGGCCGCATCTCCCGCCTCGAGAACGGCCCGCCGGTCGGATTCCCCGTGCAATTCCGCGTCTCCGGGGAGAGCATCGCCACGATTCGCGGGATCGCCGACGAGGTCGCCAGGCTCATGCGCAACGACCGCGAGACCGCGCACGTGCAGTTCGACTGGGACGAGCCGTCGAAGGTGATACGGGTGGCGATCGACCAGAACAAGGCGCGCGTGCTGGGCATCTCCACGCAGGAGCTCGCGACCTTCCTCAACAATTCGCTTTCCGGATTCTCGGTGACGTACTTCCGCGAGCGCGACAAGCAGATCGAGGTGCTGCTGCGCGGCGCCGCCGACGAGCGCGCGCGCATGAGCTTCCTGCCCGATCTCGCCATTCCCTCGCGCAACGGCAAGGCGGTGCCGATCACCCAGATCGCCGACATCCGCTACGAGCTCGAGGACGGCATCGTGTGGCGGCGCGACCGCCTGCCGACGATCACGGTGCGCTCGGACGTGGTGGGCGACGCGCAGGGACCCGACGTGGCAAAGCGCATCGACCGTGAGCTCGCGCCCATCCGCGCGCGGCTTCCGCTCGGCTACCGCGTCGAGATCGGCGGCGCGGTGGAGGACTCCACGCGCGGCCAGAAGTCGATCGCGGCCGGCATGCCGGTGCTGGCGCTCGTCGTGCTGACGCTGCTCATGCTGCAGCTTCGCAGCTTCGCGCGCACGGCCATGGTCGTGCTCACCGCGCCGCTCGGCTTGATCGGCGTCGTCCTCGCGCTCCTCGCGTTCGGCAAGCCGTTCGGGTTCGTGGCGATGCTCGGCACCATCGCCCTCGCCGGCATCATCATGCGCAACTCGATCATCCTCGTCGACCAGATCGACCAGGACATCGCCGCCGGCCACGCGCCGTCGGACGCGGTCGTCGGCGCGACGGTACGCCGCTTCCGGCCGATCGTGCTGACGGCCGCCGCGGCGGTGCTCGCGCTGATCCCGCTCGCGCGCAGCGACTTCTTCGGACCGATGGCGGTGGCGATGATGGGCGGCATCGTCGTCGCGACGGTGCTCACCCTCGTCTTTCTCCCCGCGCTGTACGCGGCGTGGTTCCGCGTGCGCGCGCCGCAGGCGGAGCCGCGGCTGGCTGCGCTGCCGGCCCACGCATGAACGTGGTGGTGATCGGCGGCACGCGCGGCATCGGCCACGCGGTCGTCGTCGCCGCGCACGCCGCGGGCCACACGCTCAGCCTGATGGCGCGCAGCGCCGCCGCGTTCGCGGGGCCCGTCAGCGGCCTGCGCCTCGTCGCCGGCGACGCCAACGACGATACGGATGTCGACCGCGCCGTGGCCGGACAGGACGCCGTCGTATGGACCGTCGGCGCGGAGGGCGTTCTCTCGCGCGGCACCGCGCATCTTCTGGCGGCGATGCGGATGCACCGCGTGAGCAGGCTGCTGTGCGTCGCCTGCGGTGCGTCGGAAGGCAAGCGCCGGCAGGAAGCGCTGATCCGCGCAAGCGCAGTCGAATGGACGATCGTGCGGCCGTCGTCCATGACCGGCGGCAAGGCGACGGGGCTGTACCAGGCCGTCACGGCGCCGCCCGCAGGGCGGCCGAAGCGCATCCCGCGCGCCGACGTCGCGGACTTCGTCGTCGAGAGCTTGAGCGCCCCCGACTACCTGCACAAGACGGTGTACCTCACGGGTTGACGCGGCACCGCGTGCGGTAAACTTGCGGCCATGCCGCTAGCCACCATTCCCGAGATCGTCGCCGAGCTCAAAGCCGGTCGCATGGTCGTGCTGGTCGACGAGGAAGACCGCGAGAACGAGGGCGACGTCGTCGTCGCCGCGCAGTTCGTCACCGCCGACACGATCAACTTCATGGCGAGGCACGCGCGCGGCCTCGTCTGCCTCACGCTCGAGGAGGAGCGCTGCCGGCGCCTGGGCCTGGCGCCGATGGTCACCTCCAACCGCTCCGGGCACGGCACCAATTTCACGGTGTCGATCGAGGCCGCCGTCGGCGTCACCACCGGCATCTCCGCGGCGGACCGCGCGCGCACGGTGCAGGCGGCGGTCGCGCCCGACGCGAGCCCTCGCGACCTCGTGCAGCCGGGCCACATCTTCCCGGTGATGGCGCAGCCCGGCGGCGTCCTCGTGCGCGCCGGCCACACGGAGGCGGGATGCGACCTCGCGCGCCTCGCGGGCCTCACCCCGGCCACCGTGATCTGCGAGATCATGCGCGACGACGGCACGATGGCGCGCATGCCGGATCTCGAGGCGTTCGCGCAGCAGCACGGCCTCGTGATCGGCGCCATCACCGACCTCATCCACTATCGCAGCCGCACCGAGCGCATCGTCGAGCGCATCGCCGAGCGGCCGCTCAACACGCCGCACGGCGCGTTCCGCCTGGTCGTGTACCGCGACAAGATTTCCGACGCCACGCACCTCGCGCTCGTGCGCGGCCCCATCTCGCCCGAGACCGAGACGCTCGTGCGCGTGCACGAGCCGCTCTCCGTGATGGACCTTCTCGACGCCGACAGCGCGAGCCACTCCTGGACCGTCCCCGGCGCGCTCGCCGCCGTGGCGCAGGCGGGGCGCGGCGTGATCGTGCTCCTGCACCGGCCCGAGAGCGCCGCGGAGCTGCGCGAGCGCGCGCTCTCCGACGCGCCGCCGGCGCCGTCGAAGCTCGACCTGCGCAACTACGGCATCGGGGCGCAGATCCTGCGCGACCTGAACGTCGGCCGTATGCGCCTCCTTGCCAAGCCGCGCAAGATGCCGAGCATGGCCGGCTTCGACCTCGAGGTGACGGGCTACGTGAGCGAGCTTCCGGCGCGCAGGTCCCCGTAACCCCGATTCATGCCTCTCAAGCGCATCGCGCCCGACGTGTCCGGCGCCCATCTGCGAGTCGCCGTCGTGCAATCGCGCTTCAATCCCGAGATCGGCGAGGGGCTCCTCACGGGCGCCCTGCGCGCGCTGCGCGAGGCGAAGGTCGCCGAGGACCGCGTGGCGATCGTGACGGTGCCGGGCGCGCTCGAGGCACCGCTCGCGCTGCAGCGGCTCGCGCAGACGGGAGACTACGACGCGCTCGTCGCGCTGGGCGCCGTGATCCGCGGCGATACGTATCATTTCGAGATCGTCTGCAACGAGTCGGCCTCGGGTCTGTCGAGCGTCGCCCTCGAGTTCGGCATTCCCATCGGCAACGGCATCCTCACCTGCGACACCGACGGGCAAGCGCAGGCACGGATGGACCGCAAGGGGTACGAGGCGGCGCAGGCGGCCATCGAGATGGCGAACCTGCTGCAGGCGATCGATGACCTCGAGTAGCCAACGCCGCCGCTCGCGCGAGCTCGTGCTGCAGGGTCTGTACCAGCGCCAGCTCTCGGGCAACGCGGCGCGCGACATCCATGCGGACCTCGCCGCGAGCCATGGCCACCTGCGCGCCGACCAGCCCTACTTCGAGGAGCTCTGGAGCGGCGTGATCGACGAGCACGACGCGCTTGTCGCCGCGCTCGCGCCGCATCTTGCGCGCAAGCCCGCCGAGCTGTCGCCCGTGGAGCGCGCCATCCTCCTCATCGGGGCGTGGGAGTTGAAGGCGCGCGTGGAGATCCCGTACAAGGTCGTGATCAACGAGGCGGTCGAGCTCGCCAAGGCGTTCGGCGGAACCGACGGGCATCGCTTCGTCAACGGCGTGCTGGACAAGCTCGCCGCGGACCTGCGCGCGGCCGAGATCGCCGCGCTGTCGCGCTGAGGGCGCATGCCTCGCTTCCCGGGCGCGGAATGAACGAATTCGCGCTCATCGACCGCTTCTTCAAGCGCACGGTCCACGATCCGTACGTGCGTGTCGGCATCGGCGACGACGCCGCGATCGTCGCGCCCGCGCCGGGGCACGAGCTCGCGATCTCGGTGGACATGCTGGTCGAGGGGCGCCACTTCCTTCCCGACGCGGACCCGGAAGCGCTTGGGCACAAGGTGCTCGCCGTGAACCTGTCCGACCTCGCCGCCATGGGCGCGCGTCCGCGCTGGGCACTGCTCGCCGGCGCGCTGCCGGAGGCCGACGAGCGCTGGATCGAGGCGTTCACGCGCGGCCTGTTCGCGCTCGCCGACCGCTATGGCGTGACGCTGATCGGCGGCGACACGACGCGCGGGCCGCGCAACCTTTGCCTCACGATCGTCGGGGAGCTGCCGACCGGCACGGCGACCAGGCGCTCCGGCGCGCGCGCCGGCGACGACGTGTGGGTATCCGGCACGCTGGGCGACGCGATGCTCGCGCTCGCCGCGATCGAGCGGCGCACGGCGGTCGACCCCGCGCTGCTCGCGGCGCTGCGCGCGCGCCTGGAACGCCCGGAGCCGCGCATCGCGCTCGGCGAGCGGCTGCGCGGCGTGGCCACCGCGGCGCTCGACGTCTCGGACGGCTTGACCGGCGATCTTGCGCACATCCTCGAAGCGTCGCGCGTAGGGGCGCAGATCGAGCTTGCGGCCGTGCCGCGCGGCGAGGCGCTCGCGGCAAAGATGGCGGGATCGGAGCGCGAGCTCGCGCTTTCGTGCCTGCTCGCGGGCGGCGACGACTACGAGCTGTGCTTCACCGCCGCGCCGGACGCGCGGGAGCGGCTCGCCGCAATCGCGAGCGAAGTGCAGGTTGCGGTGACGCGCATCGGGGCGATCACCGCCGAGCCGGGTCTCGTCGTGCGCGACGAGGGCGGCGCGACGTTGACCCCGTTGCCGCGTGCGTTCGACCATTTCCGGTGACGAGGCCCACGCTTTCGTTCATGCTGCACCACCCGGCGCACTTCGTCGCGCTCGGCTTCGGCGCGGGCCTCGCGCCCAAGGCGCCCGGGACCTTCGGCACGCTCGTCGCGATCCCGATCGCGCTCGCGCTGCGCGCCTACGGAAGCGACGCGGCCTACGTGGGGGTCGTGGTGCTCCTGCTCGTCATCGGAACGTGGGCGGCGCATGAGACCGGCCGTGCGCTCGGCGTGCCCGACCACGGCGGCATCGTGATCGACGAGATCGTCGCGTTCCTCGCCATGCTCTTCTTCACGGGGACCACACCGCTTCGCATCGCGTTCGCCTTCGCGCTGTTCCGCTTCTTCGACATCGTGAAGCCGCCGCCCATCCGCCAGCTCGACGCCGCGATGAAGCACGGCGTCGGCGTGATGGTGGACGACCTCGTCGCCGCGGGCTACGCGCTCCTCGTCTTCGCCGTCGGGCAGCGACTGGTGGTGCCGTGATCGACCTTCGCCGCGTCGAGGAGGTGGGGCTCAACGCGCTGCAGACGCAGCGCCAGCTCTTCTACGACGGCTGGCTGTTGCGGGTGTCGCCCGGAAAGGCGCGCCGCGCGCGCAGCGTGAACGCGCATTTCGGATCCACGCTCCCCGTGGCGGACAAGATCCGCTACTGCGAGCGCCTCTACGAATCGCACCATCTCCCGGTGCTGTTCCGCATGACGCCGTTCGTGCATCCGTCCAGCCTCGGCGAGGCGCTGGCCGCGCGCGGCTACACGGCGTTCGATCCCACGCTCGTGCAGGTGGCGACGCTCGACCGGCCGCCGGATGCGGTGGAAGCGGACGGTGTCGACGTCGTGACGCCGGGCGCGGAGGCGTTCGCGGACGCCGTCGCGCTGCTGCAGGGGGCGACACGGGAACAGCGCGACGCTTACTACGAGCGGATGGTCAAGACGCCGCAGGCGAGCCGCGCGCTCGTCGCGCATGTCGACGGGCGGGCGATCGGCGTGGGCACGGTGATGCTCGAGGATGGCTTCGCCGGCGTGTTCTCGATGGCCACCGCGCCCGACATGCGCAAGCGTGGTGTCGCGACCGCGCTGCTCGCGCGTCTGCTCACCTGGGCGTGGGAGCGCGGCGCGGCGCATGCCTACCTGCAAGTCGACGCCAAGAACGAGCCGGCGCTCACCGTCTACCGCCGCTTCGGCTTCGCGACGGCGTACACGTATCACTACTGCGCGCGCGAGGGCGAGGCGCGATGAAAGCGACCGAGGCGCTTTCGCGCAGGCTCGGCGCGCGGCTGCGGGAGAAAGGCGCGATCTGCGTCACGGCGGAGTCGTGCACCGGCGGGCTCGTCGCGGGCGCGATCACCGACATCGCCGGAAGCTCGGAATGGTTCGAGCGGGGTTTCGTCACTTACTCGAACGAGGCGAAGATGGAGCTCCTCGGCGTGCCCGAGGGAACCCTCGCGATGCACGGCGCGGTCTCCGAGCCCACCGCGCGCGCGATGGCGGAAGGAGCGCTCGCGCGAAGCCGGGCGCATCTCGCCGTGGCGGTCACTGGCGTCGCCGGTCCCTCCGGCGGTACGCCGGACAAGCCGGTCGGCATGGTGTGCTTCGCCTGGTCCGGACGCGGCCTCCCCACGACGTCGATCACGCGCCATTTCCCGGGGGACCGCGCGGCGGTTCGGCTGGCTTCGGTCGTGGCCGCGATCGAGGGGCTTCTCGTGTGTGCCGATGCCATCGGCCGGGCGGTCTAGGCCGAAGGAAGGCTTGCATCGAACGATCGTTCTATGCCATGATGCCGCGGAGGTAGCGCCCGCCTTCCCGGCCTTCCGGCCGCCGGGCGATACTCCCGGAGATTACGCAAATGCCCCTCGACGCCCCTATGGACGACCAGAGAAGCAAAGCCCTGTCCGCAGCGCTGGCCCAGATCGAAAAGCAGTTCGGCAAGGGCTCGATCATGAAGATGGGCGAGGCCCAGATCGCCAACGACCTCGCCGTCGTGTCCACCGGCTCGCTCGGCCTCGACATCGCCCTCGGCGTGGGCGGCCTGCCGCGCGGCCGGGTGGTGGAGATCTACGGCCCCGAGTCGTCCGGCAAGACCACCCTGTGCCTCCAGGTCGTGGCGCAGATCCAGAAGGCCGGCGGTGTCGCCGCCTATATCGACGCCGAGAATGCGCTCGACCCGGTGTACGCCGGCAAGCTCGGGGTCAGCGTCGGCGACCTTCTGATCTCGCAGCCGGACACCGGCGAGCAGGCGCTCGAGATCGCCGACATGCTCGTGCGCTCGGGCGGGGTCGACGTCATCGTCATCGACTCGGTCGCGGCGCTCGTGCCCAAGGCGGAGATCGAGGGCGAGATGGGCGACCAGCTTCCCGGCCTGCAGGCGCGGCTCATGAGCCAGGCGCTGCGCAAGCTCGCGGGCAACATCAAGCGGGCCGGCACGCTCGTCATCTTCATCAACCAGATCCGCATGAAGATCGGCGTGATGTTCGGCAACCCGGAGACGACCACGGGCGGCAACGCGCTCAAGTTCTACGCCTCAGTGCGACTCGACATCCGCCGCATCGGCTCGATCAAGAAGGGCGAGGAAGTCATCGGCAACGAAACGCGCGTCAAGGTCGTGAAGAACAAAGTGGCGCCGCCGTTCAAGGAGGCGCTGTTCGACATCCTCTACGGCGAGGGCATCTCGCGCGAGGGCGAGATCGTCGAGCTCGGCGTGACGCACCGGATCGTCGAGAAATCGGGCGCGTGGTACGCCTACAACGGCGAGAAGATCGGCCAAGGCAAGGACAACGCCCGGGAGTTCCTGCACGAGCACCCCGAGATCGCGCAGGAGATCGAGGGTCGCATCCGCGCGGCGGTGGGCGTACCTACACCCGGCCGCGCGGCCGCGACGCCCGCCGCCGAGGAGTGAGAGCCACGCGAGCGAAGCGACGCGAGGCGGACCGAATCGTGATAGCGGTACAAGGAACCGAGGAGTAGACCGCGCTGCGCGCCACGCCCAGGGAGCTCGCGGTCCGCTGGCTCGCCCGGCGCGACTACAGCCGCGCCGAGCTCACGCTGCGCCTGCGCCGCCGTGGCATCGAGGAGGCCGACATCGAGCGCGCCCTCGACGACCTGTCCGCGGCGGGCTACCTGTCGGACGCGCGCTACGCCCAAGCGGTGGTGGCGCAGCGCAAGGGGCGTTTCGGCAAGCGCGCCATCGCGCACGCGCTGACCGAGCGCGGTATCGCCGCACCCGAGGCCGCGAGCGCGCTCGCCCAGCTCGCTGGCAGCGACGAGCTCGCCGAAGCCAGCGCGCTGTGGCAGCGCCGCTTCGGTGAAAGTCCCCGCGACGACCGCGACAAGGCACGCCAGGTGCGCTTCCTTCAGGCTCGCGGCTATTCGTTGTCCGTCGCGCTCACCGTGCTGCGCCGTGCCGGCGCCCGCGAAGACGACGACTGACCGGTGGGGCTACAAATCGAATGAAAGCTCTGCTGCCGCGCTCACCTGGCAGATACTCCGTCGAAGAATGCTGACGCCTCTGTCCGGAGCCGGTCCGCTTGCATGGGTCCGCAGTGACCGTACATCGCGGAGTAGCCGCTGCGGGACCGGCGGTCGCCGAGGGCCGTTATCGTACGCATGCGATCGAGCTTGCTCGGGTCGAGTGCAAGAGCCTCCCTGGCCAGGTTGAGCACGATCGCGTCGACGGCCTGAGGAGAAAGGCCGGGCGGCCTGATCGTCGCGCACGACTCGGCAGCAAGGACGCGCACCGCGAGCGCAAGCAGCGCCGCGCAGACACCCACGCGGCAACGCACAGGGGCGCTCGGCTGGCAAAGAGGCGAGGACATGCTCGTCGTCGAACCAGCTGCGGAACCACGCGTCGATCTGCGGTCCCCATGGGGTGGGACAACGGGACGCGCCCGCCGAAGACGCCTTCCATGTCTGCGGAATCTTGCTGCACACGGAGGTGCGGCGCAAGATTGAAACTCGACTGCCCGGGCTTGTAGGGCAGAATCACCCATTCTTCCCGCCTTCGGAGCCACCGCATGCTTCGCTACCTGCTGCGCCTGCTCGTGCTCGCCGCGGCCGCTGCGCCCCTTGCGGTGCTTGCGCAGTCGTACCCGACCAAGCCGATCCGCCTGCTGGTCCCGTTCACGCCGGGCGGATCGCAAGACGTGATCGGGCGCCTTCTCGCGCAAAAGGTGAGCGACGCCCTGGGCCAGCCCATCGTGATCGAGAACAAGGCAGGCGCGGGCGGCCTCATCGCCACCCAAGAGGAAGCGCGCGCCGCGCCGGACGGCTACACGCTCCTGCTCTCGACCGGCGCGCAGATGGCGATCGAGCCGGCGCTCAATCCGAAGGCCGGCTACGACCCGCTCAAGGACTTCGCTCACGTCGTCCACCTGGGCGACGCGCCGCTCGTGTTGCTCGCGGTGCCCACGCTTCCCGTCGCGAGCGTGAAGGAGCTCATCGCGCTGTCCAAGGCGAAGCCGCACACGATCAACACGGCCTCCACCGGCAACGGCACTTACACGCACCTGACCATCGAGCTGTTCAAGTCGGCGTCCGGCGCCGACCTCACGCACGTTCCCTACAAGGGCGCAGCGCCTGCGTTCAACGACCTCATGGGCGGCCAGGTGCAGACGATGTTCACCACCACGGCGTCGGCGCAGCCCTACACGTCGAGCGGGCGCCTGAAGGCGCTCGCGGTGACCGCGGCCAAGCGCTCGGCGATGATGCCCGACGTGCCGACGTTCGCCGAAGCCGGCACGCCGCTCGACGTGTCCGTGTGGATCGGCATCGCGGCGCCGGCGGGCACGCCGCCGGCGGTGGTAGAGCGCTTGAACGCCGAGTTCAACAAGGCGCTCGCAGCGCCGGACGTCAAGGCCAAGCTCGCCGCCCTCGGCGTCGATCCGGTGGGCGGCACGAGCGCTCAGATGACGCAATACGTCAAAGGCGACGTCGAGCGCTGGGCGAAGATCATCAAGGCCGCGAACATCAAGATCGAATAAGCGGCACAAGATGCAAGTCGCCATCGTCGGAGCGGGCGCAATCGCCCGCGCATACGCTGTCCTGCTCTCGCGCGACGGCCATCGCGTGAGCGTCTGGTCGCCGAGCGGCCACGGTGCACGTGACGTCGCGGGCGGCAGGGTGACGGCGAGCGGGCTGGTCGAAGGGACGTATGCCGTGTCGATCGTCTCGGCGCCGGAGTCGATCTGCGGCGCCGAGGTGGTCCTGGTGGCGCTGCCCGCGACGGCCTATGCGGCGGCGCTGCCCCGAGTCGCGCCGCATTTGCGCACGGGACAAACGGTGTTCGTCAGCGGGGCGCTCTCGCTTTCGCCGCTGTGGCTCGCCGAGCTCGCGGCAGGCCACGGCCGCACACCGACGGTCGCCGCGTCCGGCACGACGGTGGCCACGGCGCGCACGCGCCCCGGCGGCGTTGCCGTCAACGCGGTGCGCACGCGCATCGGCATCGCGGCGCTGCCCACGGCTGCATCCGATGCGGCGCTGGCCACGATGCGAGCGCTCTTCGGCGGCGACCGCTTCGACTCTGTCGCCAGCGTGCTCGCAGTCACGCTTGCCAACATCAACCCGGTCGCGCACGCGGCGATAGCGCTGTGCAACCTGACGCGCATGGAGTACGGCGAGGCGTGGCCGCAGTACCACTATCTCACGCCCGCCGTGGCGCGTCTCGTGGCGGCGATGGACGCGGAACGGCAGGCGATCGCGTCCGCGTTCGGGCTCACGGTGGCGCCGATCGAGGCGCACTTCCAGCGCTCGTTCGACGTGGCGCAAGACACGCTCGCGCAGATCGCCGCCGAGCTCCACCGGCGCCGCGGCGGGCCGCCCGGGCCGGCGTCGCTCGACACCCGCTTCGTGCTCGAGGACGTGCCGTTCGGACTCGTGTGCAACGAAGCGCTCGCGCGCGTCGCGGGCGTGTCGGTTCCGTCCACCGCGGCCACCATAACCGTGCATTGCGACCTCTACGGGCAAGACTTCCGCGGCGAGAACTCGCTCATCGCGGAGCTCGGGCTGCGCGACACGTCGCCTGCGACGCTGCTCGCCCGCTGCGAGGGCTGAAGTACGGCTGTCCGAGCCGATCCGCGGGGAGGCGCGGGCGGGCGGCTCGCGTTACAATGCAAGTTTTTGATTCCGCGCCTTTTTGCCGCGCGCCCAGGATGACAACCCCCTCGCAACCGATGCAAGTTGCCGACATCCGCCGCCGCTTCATCGACTACTTCGTCGCGCAAGGGCACACGCACGTGCCGAGCTCGTCGCTGGTGCCCGGCAACGACCCGACGCTGCTGTTCGTGAACTCGGGCATGGTCCAGTTCAAGGACGTCTTCACCGGCGTCGACAAGCGGCCGTACAAGCGCGCCACGACCTCCCAGCGCAGCGTGCGCGCCGGAGGCAAGCACAACGACCTCGAGAACGTGGGCTACACGGCGCGCCACCACACGTTCTTCGAGATGCTAGGCAACTTCAGCTTCGGCGACTACTTCAAGCGCGACGCCATCCGGTACGCGTGGGATTTGCTGACCAAGGAATACGGCCTGCCGCCCGAGAGGCTCTGGGCCACCGTCTACATCGAGGACGACGAGGCGTACGACATCTGGAGGAAGGACATCGGCCTGCCCGCCGAGCGCGTCGTTCGGATCGGCGACAACAAGGGTGCCAGGTACGCGAGCGACAACTTCTGGCAGATGGCGGACACGGGCCCCTGCGGGCCGTGCTCGGAGATCTTCTACGACCACGGCCCGGAAGTGTTCGGCGGGCCACCCGGAAGCCCCGACGCCGATGGCGACCGCTACATCGAGATCTGGAACCTCGTGTTCATGCAGTTCGACCGCCAGAAGGATGCGTCCGGCGAATTCACGATGACGCCGCTGCCGAAGCCCTGCGTGGACACGGGCATGGGGCTCGAGCGCCTTGCCGCGGTGCTGCAGCACGTGCACTCGAACTACGAGATCGATCTTTTCGTCGCGCTGATCAAGGCGGCGGCTCGCGAGACCGGTGCGAGCGACCTCGACAACCCGTCGCTCAAGGTCATCGCCGACCATATCCGGGCGTGCTCGTTCCTGATCGTCGACGGCGTGATCCCGTCGAGCGACGGCCGTGGCTACGTGCTGCGCCGGATCATCCGCCGCGCGATCCGCCACGGCTACCAGCTCGGGCAGAAGGAGCCGTTCTTCTATCGCCTGGTCGAGGATCTCGACAGGCAGATGGGCGCGGCGTATCCCGAGCTCACGCGCGACAAGAAGCGCGTGGCCGACGTGCTGAAGGCCGAAGAAGAGCGCTTCGGGGAAACGATCGAGAACGGCATGAAGATCCTGAGCGCCTCGCTCGACCGCCTCGCGACGTCCGGCGGCAAGGTGCTCGACGCCGAGACGGCGTTTACGCTGTACGACACCTTCGGCTTTCCGCTCGACCTGACCGCCGACGTCGCGCGCGGCAAAGGCGTCACCGTCGACGAGGCGGGCTTCGACGCGGCCATGAACGCGCAGCGCGAACGCGCGCGCGCGGCGTCCAACTTCAAGATGGGCGCGACGGTCGGCTACAGCGGTCCCAAGACCACGTTCCGCGGCTACGAGACGCTGGCCGAGGAGGGCCGCGTCGTGGCGCTGTACAAGGAAGGCGCCGCGGTCGACTCGCTCGCCGCGGGCGAGCAGGGCATCGTCGTGCTCGACCGCACGCCCTTCTACGCCGAGTCGGGCGGGCAGGTCGGCGACCGCGGCGAGCTCACCAAGGGCGGCACGTGTCTGACGCTCTTCGCCGTGAGCGACACGCAGAAGATCCAGCCCGACGTCTTTGGCCACGCCGGAGAAGTGAAAACGGGCGAGCTTCGCGTCGGCGACACCGTGGCCGCGCAGGTCGACCACGACGCGCGCGGCCGTACCATGCGCAACCACTCGGCGACTCACCTGATGCACAAGGCGTTGCGCGAGGTATTGGGCTCGCACGTGCAGCAGAAGGGCTCGCTCGTGGACCCCGACAAGACGCGCTTCGACTTCGCTCACAGCGCGCCGATGACCGACGACGAGATCCGCCGAGTGGAGGAGATCGTCAACGCCGAGATCCTCGAAAACCATCCGACGACTGCGCGCGTCATGCCCATCGACGAGGCGCAGAAGCTCGGCGCGGTGATGCTCTTCGGTGAGAAGTACGCCGACGAGGTGCGCGTGCTCGACATCGGCAGCTCGCGCGAGCTCTGCGGCGGCACGCACGTCGCGCGCACGGGCGACATCGGCTTTTTCAAGATCACGGGCGAAGGCGGCGTGGCGGCGGGCGTCCGCCGCGTGGAAGCGATGACGGGACGCGGCGCGCTCGCGTACGTCCAGGCGCAGGAGGCGAAGCTCAACGCCGCGGCCTCCGCGATGAAGGCGCCGGTCGCCGAGATCGCAGCGCGCATCGCCCAGCTCATGGAAAGCGCGCGCAATACCGAGAAGGAGCTCGCGCGGCTCAAGGCCAAGGCTGCCGAGAGCGCGGGCGACGACCTGGCCAGCAGTGCGATCGACGTCAAGGGCGCCAAGGTGCTCGCGGCGTCGCTCGACGGCGCCGACGCGAAGGCGCTGCGCGAGACGATGGACAAGCTCAAGGACAAGCTCAAGTCGGCGGCGATCGTGCTCGGCAGCGTGGCCGACGGCAAGGTCACGCTCATCGCGGGGGTCACGAGCGACCTCACCGCGAAGGTGAAGGCGGGTGAGCTCGTCAACCACGTCGCGCAGCAGGTGGGCGGCAAGGGCGGCGGGCGACCCGACATGGCGCAGGCGGGCGGCACCAACCCGGCGGCGCTGCCGGCGGCGCTCAAGTCGGTGCGCGATTTCGTCGAGCAGCGCCTGTGAAGGGGCTTTCGCCGCAGTTCGCGAGCGACAACTGGTCGGGGATCTGTCCCGAGGCGTGGGCCGCGCTCTCGGAGGCGAACGCCGGCCACGCCCCCGCCTACGGCGGCGATGATTGGACCGCCGCCGCGACGGCGGCGATCCGCAAGCTTTTCGACATCGAGTGCGACGTGTTCTTCGTGTTCACCGGCACGGCGGCGAACTCGATCGGGCTCGCCGCAATGGTGCGCAACACGGACGCCGTGATCTGCACGGCCAACGCCCACATCAACGTCGACGAATGCGGCGCGCCCGGCTTTTTCAGCGGCGGCGCGAAGCTCGTGACCGCGGAGGCGGCGGACGGCAAGCTGACCACGGACATGATCGAGGCGCTCGCCGTCACGCCGCACGACGTGCACTCGTCGCGTCCCGCGGTCGTGGCGCTCACGCAGGCGACGGAATTCGGCACGGTCTACACGCCGCTTCAGATGTGGCAGATCGCGGAAGTTGCGCACGCCAAGGGCATGCGGGTCCACGTCGACGGCGCGCGCTTCGCGAATGCCTTGGCCTCGCTCGATTGCGAGCCCGCCGACATCGCGTGGCGGGCGGGGGTCGACGTGCTCTCGCTGGGCGGCACCAAGAACGGGTTGCCCTTCGGCGAGGCGGTCGTCTTCTTCGATCGCGAGCTCGCGGTCGAGTTCGGGCGGCGGCGGATGCAGGGCGGCCAGCTCGCGTCCAAGATGCGCTACCTCGCCGCGCCGTGGCTCGGGGTGCTGGACGGCGGCGCGTGGCTGCGCCATGCCACGCATGCCAATGCCATGGCGAGGCGCCTCGCGGACGCCATCGCGGAGATTCCCGGCACGCGCCTGCTCGCGCCGGTGCAGGCCAACGGCGTGTTCGTCGACGTGCCTCTGCCGGTCATCGCGGCGCTTCGCGAGCGCAACTGGAAGTTCTACGAATTCATCGGCGCCACCGGCATCCGCCTCATGTGCAGCTGGGACACGGCACCGGAAATCGTCGACGCGTTTGCCGCCGACCTGCGGGAGCTCGCCGGCGGCGAGGCGGTCACCTCGGGAGCAACGGCATCATGAAGATCGGGATGATCACCGACAGCCTGCCGGACACGACGTTCGACGCGATGCTCGACGTCGCGGCTCGCCTTCAGATGGACATGCTCGAGTTCGCCTGCGGCAACTGGTCGAGTGCGCCGCACGTCGAGCTCGACGTTATGCTGGAGAGCGCGACCGCGCGACGCGAGTTCGCGGCGAAGCTCGCCGACCGCGGGATCTCGATCAGCGCGCTCAACTGCTCGGGCAACCCGCTCCACCCGGGCGAGGCGGGACGCAAGCACGACGAGGTGACGCATAAGACGATCAAGCTCGCCGGTCTCATGGGCGTGGACCGCGTGGTGATGATGTCGGGCTGCCCGGGGGCGCCAGGCGACTCGCACGCGAACTGGATCACGACCGAATGGCCGCCGGAGGTGCGCGAGATCGTGCGCTGGCAGTGGGACGAGGTGCTGATCCCGTATTGGCGCGACTTGACGGCGTACGCACGCAACCACGACGTGCACAAGCTGTGCCTCGAGCTGCACGGCTACCAGAACGTGTACAACGTGGCCACGCTGCTGCGCTTGCGCGACGCCGTCGGCGAGACGGTCGGCGCAAACCTCGACCCCTCGCACCTCATGTGGATGGGCGCCGATCCGATCGCCGCGGCACACGCCTTGAACGGCGCCACGTACTACGTGCACGCGAAGGACACGAAGATCGAGCCGCGCATCGCCGGCGTGAACGGCGTCATCGACACCACGCCGGGAAGCGATTTCTCGCACCGGGCGTGGAACTACATCACACTGGGCTACGGTCACGACGAGGCGTGGTGGCGCCGCTTCGTCGAGGCGCTCGCGGCCAACGGCTACGACGGCGTGCTGTCGATCGAGCACGAGGACCCCGCGATGAGCGCCGAGGAAGGGGTGACCAAGTCCGTCGATCTGCTGCGCAAGGTGCTGGACCGTCCGGCGCTGACCCTGGAATAGATGCGGCGCGTCGTCGTCTTCGACCTGGGCGGTGTTCTGCTCGAGTGGGACCCGCGCCACCTGTATCGCAAGCTCTTTGCGGGCGACGAGGCTGCGATGGAGGCGTTCCTCGGCGAGGTCTGCACGGTCGAGTGGAACGAGCGCCAGGACGCGGGGCGCACCTTTGCCGAGGCGGTCGCCGAGCTCATGCCCGAGCACGAGGACAAGCGCCACCTCATCGAGGCGTTCGGCCGCCGCTTCGACGAGATGATCCCCGGCGCGCTCGACGGGACGGTCGAGATCGCGCGCGAGTTGAAATCGCGCGGCGTGCCGCTCTATGCGCTCACGAACTGGTCGTCCGAGACGTTCCCCTCGCAGCGCGCGCGCTTCCCGTTTCTCGACTGGTTCGAAGGCATTGTCGTGTCGGGCGACGAAGGCGTGATCAAGCCCGACCTGCGTATCTTCCGCGTTCTGCTCGACCGCTACAGGCTTGCCGCCGGCGAGTCCGTCTTCATCGACGACAACGCGGGCAACGCGCAGGCCGCGGGCGCGCTCGGCATCCACGGCATCCATTTCCAATCGCCCGCGCAGCTTCGCCGCGAGCTTGCGGCGCTGCACCTTCTGTAGAGGCGCTCATGGCGGTGACGCTCGGCATCAACCCGATCACCTGGACCAACGACGACATGCCCGAGCTCGGCGGCGACATCCCGCTCGACGTTTGCCTCGGCGAAGCACGTCAGGCGGGATATGCGGGCATCGAGCTCGGCGGCAAGTTTCCCCGCCAAGCCGATGTCCTGCGTCCGATCCTCGCCCGGCACGGCCTCGCGCTCGTTTCGGGCTGGTATAGCGCCCAGCTTGCGCGGCGCTCCGCGGCGGAGGAGATCGAGGCGGTCTCGAACCACCTCAACCTCCTCGCGGCCATGGGGTGCAGCGTCATGGTATTCGCCGAAGGACACGGCAGCACCGACGGCGATCCCAACGTGCCGCTGTCGCGGCGGCCCGTGCTCGCGGAAAGCGAATGGCCTGGATTCTGCGCCCGTCTGAACGAAGTCGCGGCGCAATTGCGCCGCCGAGGCGTGCGCATGGGCTTCCATCACCACATGGGCACCGTCGTGCAAACCGAAAGCGAAATCGACCGCCTGATGGCGATGACGAGCGACGACGTCGGCTTCCTGCTCGACACCGGGCACCTCGCGTTCGCGGGCGGCGATCCCGTCGCGGTGGCGCGCCGCCACGGCAATCGCATCGTGCACGTTCACTGCAAGGACGTGCGTGCGAGCGTGCTCGCCGGAGTGCTTCGAGACGACGAGAGCTTCCTGCGCGCCGTGCTCGACGGCGTGTTCACGGTGCCGGGCGACGGCGCGATCGATTTCCCCGCGGTGTTGCGCGAGCTTGCAAAGCATCGCTACGTGGGCTGGCTCGTCGTCGAGGCCGAGCAAGATCCCGCGAAGGCGCATCCTCTGACTTACGCGCGCATGGGCCACGACAACCTTGCCCGCGCTGCCGCGGGCGCCGGCTTCGAGGTCACGCCATGCTGAACTTCTGCCTCGTGGGCGCGGGCTTCATCGGACCCGTCCATGCCGACAATATCGCGGCGCGGGCCGACGCGAAGCTTTCATGGGTGGTTGACCTCGACGAAGCGGCGGGGCGCGCACTCGCCGCGAAGCACGGGGCGAAGGCCAGCGCTAAACTCGGCGACGCGCTTTCCGATCCGGAGGTCGGCGCCGTTCTGATCTGCACGCCGCCGCGCACGCACGGCGCGATCATCGAGCGGGCGGCGCGGGCGGGCAAGGCGATCTTCTGCGAAAAGCCGGTGGACCTCGACATGAAGCGCGTCGACGATTGCGCTCGCGTCGTCGCCGAAGCGAAGGTGCCATTCCACGTCGGCTTCAACCGCCGCTACGATCCCAGCCACCGCGCGCTGTTCGACGCGCTGCGCAACGGCGAGCTCGGACGCCCGGAGATGCTCGTGCTGTCGAGCCGCGATCCGGAGATATCGCCGCCCGACTACGTGGCTGCGATGCCGTACGGCATCTTCTACGACACGATGATCCACGACTTCGACATGGTGCGCTGGCTCACGGGCGACGAGCCGGTCGAGGTTTACGCGCGGACCGCCGTCATGCTGGACGAGAAGGACAATCCGCACCGCGACCCCGATACCGCGATAGCCGTTCTCACGATGGCGGGCGGGGCGCTGGTGCACGTCAACTCGAGCTTCCGCGCGACCTACGGCTACGACCAGCGCATCGAGGTGTTCGGCGAGAAGGGCATGCTCGTGTCGCGCAACCACCAGGCCACGGGCCTCGAGCGCTACGACGCGTCAGGCATTCGCCAGGATCCGCTTCTGCGCTTCTTCATCGAGCGCTACGCGGAGTCGTATGTGCGCGAGATCGGCGACTTCGTCGATGCGATCGCGAGTCGCCGCCCGCCGTCGATCTCGCTGCAGGACGGGCGCCGGGCGCTCCTGGTCGCAGAAGCCGCCGCAGGGTCCGCGAAGACTGGCCGGCCAGTGCCGATAGACGCTTAGGCGGGCGCTGCCGCGAACCGTCCGCCGCCGCGTCGCGCGCCCACGATCGCGCGGATGGCGATCACCGCAAGGACCATCAGCACGATCAGCACCGAGGCGTATGCCGTCGCGTAGCCGTACTCGCCGACCTCGGCGCGGCCCACGATGTTCACGGTCGCCATGTCGAACTTCGGACTCGTGAGGAAGATGACGGCGCTGATCGACGTCATCGCACTGATGAAGCTGTACACGAGCGCGGCGAAGATCGCCGGCCGTATGAGCGGCAGCACTACGCGACGCAGCGTCCCGGCGGCGCCCGCGCGCAGCGTCGCCGACGCCTCGTCGAGGCTGCCGTCGACCTGCGCGAGCGATGCCAAACCGGCGCGCAGGCTCGTCGTCATGTCGCGAAAGACAAAGCACGCTACCAGGATGATGCCGGTGTAGGCGAGCTCGATGGGAGGCGCATTGAAGGCCAGGATGTACGCGATTCCGACCACCGTGCCCGGCATCGCGAACGACAGCATCGTTGCGAATTCGAAGGCCGTCTTGCCTGCGAAACGCTGCCGGCTCAGGAGGTACGCGACCAACAGCCCGAAGCTCGCGGTCAGCGGCGCGGATACCGCCGCGATGGTGAGCGAAGTGAAGAACGAGCTCCACGCGCCGCCGGTCCAGGCGACGCGGCCGCCCGACATCTCCACCCCGAATGCGGTGACGTAATGCTTGAGCGTCAGCGCGCGGTCGAGGCCCCATTTCTCGAAGAAGCCGCCGGCGAAGATCATGGCGTAGATCACGACGGCAAGGAGCGCCCACCCGAGCGCGACAGCCGCCGCGGCCGCCGCCACGGGACGGGGAAGGGGAATCCGGCCGGCGCCCTCGCTGCGGCCGGCGATGCTGACGAAGCTGCGTCGCGCGAGCAGCCTTCTTTGCAGGATGAAGAGCGCGAGCGACAGCGCGAGCAGGATCACGGCGAGTGTTGCCGCGCGCCCCGGGTCCTGCTGCACGCCCACGATCGCGAAGTAGATCGACACCGAGAGCACCTCGAGGTTGCCGCCCAGAAGCAGCGGGTTGCCGAAATCGGCGAGGCTTTCGATGAACACGATGAGCAACGCATTGGCGAGGCCCGGCGCCATCAGCGGCAACGTCACCGATCCGAACGTGCGTAGCGCCGAGGCGCGCAACGTCTGTGCCGCCTCCTCGAACCCCGGGTTGATGCCCTCGACGACGCCCACGAGCACGAGATAGGCGACGGGCGTGAGCGCCAGCGTCTGCGCGAGCCAGACGCCGGGCAGCCCGTAGATCCAGCGCGTTGGCGGAATGCCGAAGGCGTGCTCGAGCAGCGCGTTGAACGCACCGGAGCGGCCGAACAGCAGGATGAGCGCGAGGCCGATCACGAACGGCGGCGTGATCATGGGCAGCACCGACAGCACGCGGATCCAGCGCCGGCCCGGCAGCCGCGAGCGCGTGACCACGAGCGCGAAGCACAGCGCGAGGAAGGTTGACGAAAGTGCGGTCATCAGCCCGAGCTCGACCGTGTTCCACACCACGCCGCCCACGCCCCACACCTTGCTCGATGCGAAGCGCGCGGCAGCGGCGGCGAACGAGAGGTTCCCGTCGCGGTCTTCGAACGCGCGCAGGAGCAGGCGCAGCAGTGGATAGAGCGTGAAGACGCCGACGAGGGCCACCGAGGCGCCGATCGCGCCCGCCACGAACGCGTCGCCCTTCGCGAAGCCGCGGCGTGCGAGGCCAAGGCAGAGGAACATGAGGGACGCGGCGGTGCAGGCGAGGGCGCCGTAGCCGAGCCCGGGTTGCCGCCGCGGCAGCGGCCCGAAGATCGCGGCGAGCCTCGACCACGTCCAGCCCTCGATGTCGATCGCGAGCGCGACCGCGAGCACGCTCGCGAGTCCCAGGATGCCCGCGGCGATCAGCACCCGCGATTCGTTGCGCGGGCGCAGCCACAGGGCGAGCGGCAGCAGCAGCGCGATCGCAAGCGGCAGCAGCCAGAGCCGGCCGTGCGCGACGAGCGCGACGAGCGCCGGGGCGACGCGCACGTCGCGCGGCCACGACGCGAACCAGGCGAAGGCGAAGAAGCCGTTGCCGCCGACGGCGCTCCACGGCAGAAGCGCGAACCCCGCCCAGCCGACCGCGAGCCAGAGAAGGACCCCCACGCTCGCGATACGGCGGCGCTCGCTGCCCCCGGAGGGGGCGCGGTCAGTCCCTCGAGGCGGCCCTTCGGGACCGATGGCGAGCGCTGGCCGCGTCAACTCGGAACTACTTCGGCGCTTTGTAGACCTCGTTCTCCCAGCGCGTCAGCAGGCGCTCGCGCCCCTCCTTCGAGCCGTACTTGTCGAGGTCGAGTTTGATGAGCTTGACCTCGGACGGCTTGGGCGCCAACGGGTGCACCTGCGAGTTCTTGTTCGAGGGAATCTGGAATTTGCCCACCGTGAGCGCCACATTCTGGCCCGCGGGCGAGAGCACGAAGTCCATCCACTTCTTGGCACCCTCGGGATTGGGGCCGCCCTTGATGATCGCCGAGGAGATGATCTCGTATCCCGTGCCTTCGCACGGCGCGACGGTCTTGATCGGGTAACCCTGGACGGCCTGGGCGACGGAATCGTGCAGGAACGTGATGCCGATCGTGGTCTCGCCCTTGGCGGCGGCGCGAATCCCCGCAGTGCCGGAGCGGGTGTATTGGTTCACGTTCTTGTTCATGGCTGCCAGGAACTTGAAGCCTTCGTCCTCGCCCATGAGCTGGAGTAGGGTCGACACGGTGTTGAATGCCGTGCCGGACGTGCCGGGATTCGCCATCTGGATCTCGTCCTTGTAAACGGGATTGGCCAGATCTTTCCAGCACTTGGGCTCCGGCAGCTTCTTCTTGGCCAGCAGTTCGGTGTTGTAGCCCCAGCCCAGCACGCCCGTGTAGATGGGTGTCTGGAAGTAGTTGTTGTCGGCGGCGATCTTCTGGGCCCAGTCGTGAAGCTCGGGAAGCATCGGCGACTTGTAGGCCTCGAGCAGGCCTTCGGCCGCGAGCGCCTTGGCCGACGCCGATTCGGCGGCGTGATAGACGTCTGCGCGCGGGTTGGCTTTCTCGGCGCGGATCTGCGCGAGACTCTCGCCGTCGGTGCGGCGGATGAAGGCGGCCTTCTGGCCGGTCGTCTTCTCATAAGCGGCCTTCATGGCTTCGCACCAGTCGACCTCGTAGTTGCAGAGGACCGTGACTTCCTGCGCTGCGGCTGCGCCGGCCGCCAGCGCGGCGAACGCGAGCAACACCGCCCGGAGCTTGCGGACGTGACCCATGGCTTCCTCCCGATTGTTACAGTTTTGTGACAGCGCTCCGAATGTAGCACCGTCGGCGACTTTGCGTACACTTCGCGCTTTGCACCGGACTTGCCCATGCCGCGCCGCCCGGAGGTGACTCTCGAAATATTGCAAAGCCGCGGCGATGGCCGCCTGCCCGGCCTCGTCGGCTTTCGTGTGGTCGACGTGCAGGAGGGCCTGCTTCATGCCGAGCTCGACATCCGGCCCGAACTGCTCGCGCCGAACGGCTACCTGCACGCCGCGACGGTGATCGCGCTGGCCGACACGGCGTCGGGCTTCGGCTGTATCGCGCACCTGCCGCCGGGCGCCGCGAACTTCACGACGGTCGAGCTCAAGGCCAACTTCTTCGCCACCGCGCGCGAGGGCACGATCGTGGCCGTCGCGCGCCCCGTCCACATGGGCAACACGACGCAGGTCTGGGACGCCGAGGTCACGCGCAAAGCCGACGGCCGGCAGATCGCGCTCTTCCGCTGCACGCAGCTCATCCTCTGGCCGAAGTAAGCCCGAAAAAGGGGTCAGACCCCATTACAAGACCTGTCCCCTTTTTCATGGCCTCGGAAATGGTGCCAGGCCTTGTAATGGGGTCTGACCCCTTTTTCGGGTCGGCCGAACGTCGCATGGGCGGGTCGCGCTGCGTCCGTTAGAGTCGTCCGCCTAACCGTATTAGCGGCGGAAGGGCGATGTGCTCGATACCCGGGCTCGCGCTGGCGGCGTTCGCCTGCGGCGTGTGCCTGCTCCAACTGTGCCCGGCGCTGTCGCCGTGGCCGTGGGCCATCGCGATAGCCGGCGCGTGCGCGCTCGCCGCGGGACGCGGGTCGCGCTCCGTTGCCGCGGCGGCGGCGCTCGCGCTCGGCTTCGGCTATGCCGCGCTTCGCGCGGAAAACCGTCTCGGCGACACGCTCCCTCGGGAATGGGAAGGTCTGAACGTCCGCATCACCGGCGTGGTGGACGACCTGCCCGCGCTTTCCGAGCGCGGCGCCCGCTTCGCGTTCGCCGTCGAGACCGTGCACACGCCGCGGGCGCGCGTGCCGTCGCGCCTGTCGCTCGGATGGTACGCGGCGCGTGACGGCGAGAACGCCGCGGCGCCGATCGTGCGCGCTGGCGAGCGCTGGACGCTCACGGTTCGCCTGCGCCGTCCGCACGGCAATGTGAATCCCGGCGGCTTCGACCTCGAGGCGTGGCTCCTGCAGCAGGACCTGCGCGCCACGGGCTACGTCGTCGCAGAAGGCCGGAACGAGCGCAACGATGCCTTCGCGGGACGGTCCGGCGATTACGTGCAGCGCGCCCGCGAACGCGTGCGCACACGCATCGAGCAGGCGCTTGCGGGCGAGCCGTACGCGGGCGTCGTCGTCGCGCTCGCGATCGGCGACCAGCGCGCGGTTCCCGTGGTTCTACACAAATGAAAGCGAAAGTCCGCCAAAACGCCAACTTGCCTATGTAGGAGTCAATCTTGTGCTTTGCGCCAATGTCCGTAGTTTACAAAATTGGCGAAAGCAAATTCTGCGTGTCAGTGCTTCGCAGCGACAAATAATAGGAGAAGCGGCCGCGCTAAGTCATTGGTTGCATGGGGAGCCTCCCCATCCGGCCCGGAATGGCCACTTCCTCACGCAATTCGGCACCTCAAAAATACGATGCGCCTGACGACCGCGGAAATGGCGAAGCTGGCCGGGGTGAGCTTTAGGACAATGCAAGACATAGAGCAGGAGCGAAGCGAGGGAAGCGTCCAAACCTTGAATCGTATTCTCGGGACACTTGGATTGAAGCTCAGCGTTGCTCGATTGACACCATCGAACGACTCGTCGCTCAATGCGCACTGATTGTGGCAAGGCAATGAAACCTACATCTAGCATTCCCGCCTGTGCTCGGCAGACTGACTTTGGTGTGCCGGCAACTCGGTTCTTCGCGCTAGGCGAGACGCCGGTGGACGCCATTGCTGTTGATGGGCCGCTTCGGCCGAACGCGCCGGGCTTTCGTTATTGAGGCCCATAACTCCAGTCCGCTCTATAGGGCCCGTACCTCGTCGCGCTAGTGACGCGTACTGGCGGTCAAGGGGAATATTCGCCTTGACCGGGCCAAGGCGATATTGGAACGCTGTCGCCGCAGCCGAACACGGGCTCTCGGCTTCGTCGGTCACGCCCCCGCTTTGACCGTTATCGCTGCTGTCAACGCGTTGTTTGTGAAATATAAGTTCGCCGCCTCGCCCCATAACTTCGAGATCGACACTCCCCATGTCCCAAAGAGTCGCAATCATCGGTGCTGGCGCCAAGGGAGCCGCAATCGTTGCCAAAGCGGCGGCCCTAAAGACGGGTGGACATACGCGGCCGCCACCGGATATTGACCTATACGATGACCAGTCCATTGGGGCTTCTTGGCGCGGTGCATCGGGCTACACGGATGGTGAACAGCCGTTGTGTACGCTCGCGGAGCGCGATCTCGGGTTCCCGTATGACGTACAACCGTGGGGACGTGCCGTCATTGCCGAGATGCTCAGTCAATTCTCCTGGCAAGCGTTCAGCGTTACTGCACCCGGGCGGATGCGATACAACGATTGGATTGTTGATGGGCGACGTCCACCCGCACATCGGGTATTTGCCGACTACCTGCAGCATGCAGTCGATGCAGCGATAGGCGCTCACGTGGCAAAGCACGTACCTCGTCGAGTCGGCAGCGTCGATTTTGACCGTGGTGCTGGTAAGTGGCTGGTGGACTCCTTCGACAGCGGTTCGCGTACAACGCAACAAGAACGCTACGACGGGATCGTCATTACAGGCAGTGGCCGACCGTTGCCAGACTTACCAAATGCGAATCCGCGCGTGTTCAACGGCCAGACCTTCTGGAGTTCAATCGCACAAATTCGAACGCTCCTGATGGCCGACCTCGACCCTTCCGTAGTTATCATCGGCGCGGGAGGCACGGCAGCAGCGATTGCGTATTGGTTCGTCCGCAAGGGATTGGTTGCGCTCCCGATACTCATCGTCGGACACGAGGCGACATTGTTCGCACGACATGATGGTCCATTCGAAGACCGTATGTTTTCTGACGACGTCGCCTGGCAGGCGCTCGCACCGCACGTCAAGGACGCCTTCCTATCACGCACAACCGCCGGCGTCGTCTGGGATTACGTCTTGCGTAACTTGCGCTCTGACAATA
>DATJXV010000064.1:0-28734 GCA_035499955.1 Casimicrobiaceae bacterium | reverse complement strand
TCTTCTCGAGCGCGGCCTTGTAGAGCGCGCGGTCGGTGTAGTAGTCCTTCGGCACGGCGTCCACGATCTGGTCCGGCGTGGAGGCCTGGATGAAGCGCAACGCGCGCACCATCGCGTTGACCACGGCCTGCGCCGTGTTCGGATACCTCTTCGCGAACTCGACCGGCACGTAGATCACCCCCGCGGCGTACGCGCCGCCGTAGACGTCCGCCATGCCCTTGGCCGTGCGGGTGTCTATCACCGGCACGATCGTGCCGTCCGCCTCGAGCATCGTGATCACCGGATCGAGGTTGCTGATGGCGTCGATCTCGCCCTTCTTCATGATCGCCACCGCGCCGGCCGTGGCGCCGACGCCGATGTAGGACGCGGCGTCGGGCGGAAGATTCGCCTTGGCGAGCAGGATGTTGATGAACATGTTCGTCGACGACCCCGGCGCGGTGACGCCGATCTTCATGCCCTTGAGATCGGCCGGCCCCTTGTAGGCGGCCGCCTTCGCCTTGGGCATGCCGAGCACGATCCCGGCGTACTTGCCCTGCAGCACCAGCGCTTCGATGTTGATGCCCTTCGCCTGCTGCGTGATGGTGTGCTCGAATGCACCGGAGACGACGTCCACGCTGCCGCCGATCAGCGCCTGCAGCGCCTTCGCCCCGCCCGGGAAGTCGAGGACCTCGACGTCGAGCCCTTCGGCCTTGAAGTAGCCCTTCTGCTCGGCGATGGTGAGCGGCAGGTAGTAGAAAAGCGGCTTGCCGCCGACGCCGATCGAAAGCTTCGGCTTCTCGATCGTCTGGGCGTGGGCACCGGCGATCAGCGTGAACGAGATTGCAGCGAAGGCAAGCAAGCGGCGCATCGGGGTTCCTCCGGGTCGGATTTCTTGGTGCGCGCATTATCCCAAGAATAAGGGCGGCGCGCCGCCAAACGTTGCTACACTGCCGCCGGCGCGGAAGATCGAAGCGCACGCAACGGAGGACGGCAGCCAGTGGTCACCGCACAGCATCCGCACGAGCGCGACGCGCGCGCGATCAAGCCTCGATCCCCTGCCCCTCACTCCAGATACTCCGCCTGGTTCAACCTCGATCCGACCGGAACCGGGACCACCGACATCCGCCTGCCGGGCGACGACCGCAGGCTCGCGCGCAATCTCGTCGTGCGCCCGGCCCTCGCGGTGCTGTTCCGCATCGCGGTGGGCCCTTCCGCGGACCGCTACGTGCGCCGCTTCCTCGACTTCGAGCGCGCGGGCCGGGCCCGACCCGGCTGGCACTGGCCTTCGCTGCTGTTCCCCGGCGTATGGGCGTTCTATCGCAAGCTGTGGCTCCTGGGCCTCGTCTTCGCCCTGCTGCCGGTCGCCGGCGCGATCGCGTTCTTCTGGCTCGAGCCGCGCTTCGAGCGGGCCGACTCCGTCTGGGTCGTATGCGCCGTCCTCGCCGTATGGATCCTGCCCGGCGTGCTGCCCGCCCTGCTCGCCGATACGCTGCTCTACAACCACGTCCGCTCCCTGGTGGCGCGCGCCGAGCGCGGCGCCCGCGGGGCGACCGACGCCGTGCAGCGGCTGTCGCAACGCGCCCCCACGTCGGCCGCCGCCGCGTCGATCCTCGGCGGCGGCGCGTTCATCGCCATGGCCGCGGTCGTCGTGCCGCCGCTGCACGACGCGTACGTCGAGCACGGCGTTCGTGCCGAAGTCGAGCAGGCGATCGGCGCGATGCACGGTCTCGAGGAGGAGATCGAGGTGGCGTGGCACACGGCGCGCCTGCTGCCGCGACAGTCGGAGCATCCCGCGGTGCGCGCGCACGCCGGCGCGCAATTCGTCGGAGACGTCGACGTGCAGCCGCGCACCGGCCGCATCCGCCTCGCGCTCCTGGCCGACTCGCCGGAGGTCGACGGCAAGACGATCCTGCTCGCGCCCACGCTGGACACGAGCAACCATTGGCAGTGGATGTGCGTGCCGGTGGACATCCCGAAGCGCTTCCTGCCGAAGGAGTGCGGCGGCAGCCTGCCTTAGCGCATGACCCGCATCCTGCACCGTCAGCTTCGCGGCACGCTGCCGCAGGCCGTCGGCGGCCGCGGCATTCGCATCGTCGACGCGGCGGGCAAGGAGTACATCGACGCCTCCGGAGGCGCGGCAGTTTCGTGCCTCGGCCATGGTCACGCCGACGTGCAGCGGGCCATGCACGAGCAGATCGACAGGCTCGCGTTCGCGCATACGCGCTTTTTCTCGACACCGGTGGCCGAGGAGCTCGCCGACCACCTCGTCGCGCACGCGCCTGGCGGCATGTCGCACGCATATCTGGTCTCCGGCGGATCCGAAGCGGTCGAGGCCGCGCTCAAGCTCGCGCGCCAGTATTTCCTCGAGATCGGGCAGCCGCAGCGCAGGCACTTCATCGCGCGCCGCCAGAGCTATCACGGCAACACGCTGGGCGCGCTGGCGGTCGGCGGCAACGAGTGGCGCCGCCGCCAGTTCGCGCCGCTTCTGATCGACGTCACGCACGTGTCGCCCTGCTACGAGTACCGCGACCGGCGGGCCGACGAGACAGCGGAAGCGTACGGCGCGCGTCTTGCCGCCGAGCTGGCGGACGCGATGGATCGGATCGGGCCGCAAAACGTGATCGCCTTCGTGGCCGAAACGGTCGGCGGCGCGACGTCCGGATGCACTGCGCCCGTGCCGGGCTATTTCCGCCGCGTACGCGAGCTCTGCGACGGTCACGGCATCCTCCTGATCCTCGACGAGGTCATGTGCGGCATGGGCCGCACGGGGTCGCTGCACGCATATGAGCAGGAAGGCATCGTGCCGGACCTCGTGACCCTCGCCAAGGGCCTGGGCGGCGGCTACCAGCCCATCGGCGGCGTGCTCGTGCACGAGCGCATCGTCGACGCGCTTACGCGCGGCAGCGGATTCTTTCAGCACGGCCACACGTACATCGGGCACCCGGTCGCGTGCGCGGCGGCGCTCGCCGTGCAGAAGGTGATCGAGCGCGACGGCCTGCTCGACGCCGTCAACCACCTGGGTGCGCGCCTGTCGAGGCGCCTCGTCGAGCGCTTCGGCGAACACGAGCACGTCGGCGACATCCGCGGCCGCGGCCTCTTCATGGCCATTGAACTGGTCGAGGACAGGCCTTCGAAGCGCCCGTTCGACCCCGCGCGCCGTCTCAACGCCCGCGTCCTGCAAAGCGCGATGGCCCGCGGGCTCGTCGTCTATCCGATGGGCGGCACGATCGACGGCGAGAGCGGCGATCACGTGCTCATTGCACCGCCCTTCGTGGCCATGGAAAGCGACATCGACGAGATCGTGCACTGCCTGGGTGAAGCGGTCGACGCGGCGATTGCGAAAAAGGGGTGAAAAAGGGGTCAGACCCCATTACAAATTTGTAATGGGGTCTGACCCCTTTTTCGGTCGTGAAATTGCCGGTGCAGCCGCGGCAGCGTAGAATGCGCGCCTTCGCGCGGCGGGGACACGATCCTCGATCCGCGTGCGTCGCGGACCCTACCGGTGTGCCGCGCGTCCCAAAAGACACAATCTTTGCGGAGTGACCCTTCATGCCAGCAGTCCTTCCGGCGCTGCGCGACGTCAAGCTCGACGACAAATATGAGCTCGACTCCGGCCGCGTCTTCCTGACCGGCGCGCAAGCCTTCGTCCGCCTTCTCATCCTGCAGAGGCAGCGCGACGCGCTCGCCGGGCTCAACACGGGCGGATTCGTCTCCGGGTACCGCGGCTCGCCGCTGGGTGCGCTCGACCAGTCGCTGTGGAAGGCACGCAAGTTCCTCGAGCGCGCCAACGTCAAGTTCCAGCCCGGGCTCAACGAAGACCTCGCGGCCACCGCCATTTGGGGCTCGCAGCAGCTGACGCTTCATCGCGGCGCCAAGGTCGACGGCGTGTTCTCGATGTGGTACGGCAAGGGCCCCGGTGTGGACCGCTGCGGCGACGTGTTCAAGCACGCCAACATGGCGGGAACCAGCAAGAACGGCGGCGTGCTCGTGCTCGCCGGCGACGACCACGCCGCGAAGTCCTCGACGCTGCCGCACCAGTCCGACCATCAGTTCTCGGCGGCGATGATGCCGGTGTTGTACCCGTCGTCGGTGCAGGAGATCCTGGACCTCGGCCTGCACGGCTGGGCGATGTCGCGTTACTCGGGCTGCTGGGTGGGCTTCAAATGCGTGGCCGACACGGTCGAGTCGAGCTCGTCGGTGTACGTCGATCCGTCGCGCGCGCAGATCATCGTGCCGGAGGACTTTCCGCTGCCGGCGGACGGCGTGTCGATCCGCTGGCCCGACGGGTTCCTCGCCATCGAAGCGCGCATGCAGGACTACAAGATCTACGCCGCCCTGCACTACTGTCGCGTCAACCAGCTCAACCGCATCGTCATCGATTCGCCGCGCCCGCGCCTCGGCATCGCCACGTCGGGCAAGAGCTACCAGGACGTGCGCCAGGCGCTCGAAGACCTGGGCATCACCGAGCAGGACGCCGCCGAGATGGGCCTGCGCGTCTACAAGATCGCGATGCCGTGGCCGCTCGAGCCCGAAGGCATCCGCCACTTCGCCGAAGGGCTCGAGGAGATCCTCGTGGTCGAGGAGAAGCGGCAGATCGTCGAATACCAGATGAAGGAGCAGCTGTACAACTGGCGCGACGACGTGCGTCCGCGCGTGGTCGGCAAGTTCGACGAGAAGGGCGAATGGGCCCGCCCGCACGGCGACTGGCTGCTGCCCGCGGCAGGCGAGCTCACGCCCGCGATGATCGCGCGCGTGATCGCGAAGCGCATCGAGCGGCTGAACCTGCATCCGCGCCGGATGGACGAGCTGCGGGCGCGCGTCGACTTCATCAACGCCAAGGAGCACGCGCTCTCGAAGCCCAAGATCGAGCTCGTGCGCCAGCCTTACTTCTGCTCGGGCTGCCCGCACAACACGTCCACCCGCCTGCCGGAAGGCAGCCGCGCCACCGCGGGCATCGGCTGCCACGTGATGGCGATCTGGATGAACCGCGGCACGGGCGAGTACACGCACATGGGCGGCGAAGGCGTGCCTTGGATCGGCCAGGCGCCGTTCACGGAAGAGAAGCACATCTTCGCGAACCTGGGCGACGGCACCTACTATCACAGCGGCATCCTCGCGATCCGCGCAGCGGTCGCGGCGAACGTCAACATCACGTACAAGATCCTGTACAACGATGCCGTCGCCATGACCGGCGGACAGCCCATCGACGGTCCGCTCACGCCGGCAGATATCGCCAGGCAGGTCGCAGCGGAAGGCGTGAAGCGCATCATCGTCGTCAGCGACGACCCCGCGAAATATCCGAGCGGCTATTTCGACGGCGACATCCGCATCCATCACCGCGACGAGCTCGACGCCGTGCAGCGCGACCTGCGCGAGATCCCGGGCGTGACGGTCCTCCTTTACGACCAGACCTGCGCCGCCGAGAAGCGCCGCCGCAGAAAGCGCGGCAAGATGGCCGATCCCGCCAAGCGCATCTTCATCAACGAGCTCGTGTGCGAAGGCTGCGGCGACTGCGGCGTGCAGTCGAATTGCGTGTCCGTGGTGCCGATCGAGACCGAGTTCGGGCGCAAGCGCGCGATCGACCAGTCGTCGTGCAACAAGGACTATTCCTGCGTCAAGGGCTTCTGCCCCTCCTTTGCCATCGTCGAGGGCGGCACGCTGCGCAAGCCGCCGAAGGCGGAGGTCGCCGACTTCTCGTCGCTGCCCGATCCCGTGATTCCGAGCACCGCGGAGCCCTACAACATCCTCGTGACCGGCGTCGGCGGCACGGGCGTGGTCACGATCGGCGCGATTCTCGGCATGGCGGGTCACCTCGAGTCGAAGGGCGTAAGCGTGCTCGACATGACGGGCCTTGCACAGAAGAACGGCGCGGTGGTCTCCCACGTGCGCGTCGGCGACACGCCCGAGAAGCTCTACGCCACGCGCATCGCCGCGGGCGAGGCCTCGCTCGTGCTCGCCTGCGACATCCTGACCAGCGTCGGCTACGAAGCGCTCGCCAAGATGCAGAAGGGCGTCACCAAGGCGCTCGTCAACACGGCGCTCGTGATGCCGGCGCAGTTCACCCGCGAGCCGGACCTCAAGTTCCCGCTGGGCTCGATGGAGCAGGAGATCAAGGACGCGGTCGGCCCCGGCGACGCCGAGTTCCTCGACGCCAGCCGGCTCGCTACCGGGCTCATGGGCGACTCCATCGCGACCAACCTCTTCATGGTCGGCTACGCGTACCAGCGTGGCCTCATCCCGCTCACCGAAGCTGCCATCCAGAAGGCGATCGAGCTCAACGGCGCGGCGGTCGAGTCGAACACGCTGTCGTTCCGCTGGGGGCGCCTGGCCGCGGTCGATCCGGCCAAGGTTGCCGCCGCCGCCGTTCCCAGGGCCGCGCGTCCGGATTCGCAGCGCCTGTCGCAATCGCTGCCTGAGACGATCGAGCGGCGCGTGAAGTACCTTACCGACTACCAGGACGCCGCGTATGCGCAGCGCTACGCCGCGCTCGTCGCGAAGGTGGGCGAAGCGGAGGCGCGGGCGATGCCCGGCATCACCGAGCTCGCCGAGGCGGTCGCCCGCTACTACTTCAAGCTGCTCGCGATCAAGGACGAGTACGAGGTCGCGCGGCTTTACGCCGAGAGCGACTTCGCGCAGCGCGTGGCCGCGCAGTTCGAGGGCGACTACAAGGTGAGCCTAAGCCTCGCGCCCCCCATCTTCAACAAGCCCGACCCGAAGACCGGAGTGCCCCGCAAGACCGTCTACGGCCCGTGGATGATGAAGGCGTTCCGGCTGCTCGCGAAGATGCGCAAGTACCGCGGCGGCGCGCTGGACATCTTCGGACGCACGCCCGAGCGCCGGATGGAGCGCGGCCTCGTCGCCGGCTACGAGGCCCTGATCGGCGAGATCGTGGGCAAGCTCACCGCGCAGAACCACGCGACCGCCGTCGACCTGGCATCCGTCCCGGAGCACATCCGCGGTTACGGCCACGTCAAGGAAGCGCACGTGAAGACGGCCAAGGCCCGGGAGGCGGCGCTGCTCGCCGCGTTCCGCGCGCCCGCAGGCGCGCCGAAGCCCGAGGTGGTGAAGGTCGTCGTCTAGCGCTCTTGCGGGCGGCTTGCGCCGCCGCCGCTTGCTTCGTACCATGAGGAAGGCCGCCTCTCCGGGCGGCCGCGACTGGTCCCCGGGGCCGGCGGAGAGCGCGATGACAGCCGGAGAGCGGACCGGCATTTTCACGTTCCTGTTCACCGACATCGAGGGCAGCACGCGGTTGTGGGAGACGGACCCCGATCGCATGCGCCACGCGCTCGCACGCCACGATGCGTGCGCAAGGCAGAGCGTCGAATCGAGTGGGGGCACCGTCGTCAAGATGGCCGGCGACGGCATTCATGCCGCTTTCGCCGATCCTCTGCAAGCGGTAATCGCCTGCGTCACGCTCCAGCTCGCGATCGTCGACCTCGAAGCGGCGGACGGATTGCCGATTCGCGTGAGATGCGGCATCAACTCCGGTGCGGCCGAGATGCGGGACGCCGATTATTTCGGCAGCCAGGTCAACCGCGCCGCCCGAATCATGAGCGCGGCGCACGGCGGCCAGGTCCTGCTGTCGCAGTCAGTGGCCTCGAGCGTAGACGGCCGCCTGCCTGCGGATTGCGCGCTGCGCGACCTCGGAGTGGTCAGGCTGCGCGACCTTGCCCAGCCCGAACACGTGTTTCAGGTGGTCCATCCGCGGCTGCGGCGGGATTTCCCGGCGCTGCGGTCGCTCGAGTCGACACCCAACAACCTGCCCCAGCAGACCACGTCCTTCGTCGGACGTGCCCGCGAGATCACGGAGATCGCGGGGTTTCTCACGAGCGCCCCGCTTTTGACATTGTGCGGTCTCGGCGGAATCGGCAAGTCGAGGCTCGCGCTGCAGGCCGCCGCCGCGCAGACTGAGCGATTCCAGGACGGCGTCTGGCTGATCGAACTCGCGCCGGTCAGCGACGGCGCTCTCGTTCCGCAGGCCGTCGCAACGGTTCTCGGTGTGAAGGAGGAAGCCGGCCGGCCGGTGGCGGAGGCGCTGTCGCGCTTCGTCGCTGACCGCCAGCTTATGCTCGTGCTCGACAATTGCGAGCACGTGGTAGAGGCGTGCGCGCGCCTCGCGGGCGACCTGCTGCGCGCCGGGCCTGGACTCAGGATCCTCGCGACGAGTCGCGAGCCGTTGCGAATCGCGGGCGAAATGAGCTACTCGATGAGTCCACTCGCGGTTGCTGAATCCATCGACGAGGCGAATGACCTTCCAACAAGCGATGCGGCCCGGCTCTTTGCAGATCGAGCTGCGGCCGCGCAGCCCGGCTTTCGCGTCACACGCGAAAACGCGCGGGCGGTTCGCGCGATCTGCGAGCGGCTCGCCGGCATTCCGCTTGCGATCGAGCTCGCAGCGGCGCGCCTACGGTCAATGACCGTGGATATGATCGATGCGCGGCTCGGTGACCGATTCAAACTATTGACGAGCGGTGATCCTTCTGCGCTGCCGCGTCATCAGACCCTGCGCGCGTCGATGGATTGGAGCTACGATCTGCTCACGGAATCCGAGCGATCGCTGCTGCCTCGCCTCGCTGTGTTCGCAGGCGGCTTCGAGCTCGAGGCGGCAGAGTTCGTATGTGCGGGTGACGACCTCGACAGGGAGGCTGTCGTCGATGCCCTGTTGCATCTGGTCGAGAAGTCCCTCGTTGCGCTCGATGCCGAGGGTGGCCGCTATCGCCTGCTCGAAATCGTGCGCCAGTATGCGATCGAGCGAGACGGCCGGGGCGCTGCCTTCGATCGAACGAGGTTGCGCCACATAGAGTTCTTCGCGACCATGGCCGAGGCTGCAAGAGCGGAGCTGTTCGGGCCGATGCAGACGAAGTGGCTGAAGACCCTCGACCGGGAGCTGGAGAACATCCTTGCCGCGCATCGCACCTACGACGAGGTCGATCGCGAGAGCGATCTCGGTTGGCGGCTCATCTACTCGTTGCGAAACTACTGGACGAGCCGGGGACTTCTTGCATTGGGCCTTCGATGCATCGTGCACGTCCTCGACCGCCCCGCGATGCAAAGCCGCAACTCGAGGCGCTCGATCGGCATGTTCAGCGCCGGTTGGCTTTGCTCGCTCATGGGGCGGTACGTCGAAGCGGAGACATTTCTTCGTGAAGGCTTGGCGATCGCGCGAGAGATCGGAAGCGAGCAACGCACTGCGGCGGTTCTTCAGCCCCTCGGAATGGCCTTGCTGGCACAGGGAAAGATCGACGAAGCCACCTTGCATCTCGAGGAAGCGCACAAGCTCGCCAGGAAGATCGGCGATCCACGTGACATCGCCGCTGCGATGACCCAACTCGGCCAACTGGCACGGGTCGAAGGCAAGCTTCCCCGTGCACAGCAATTTTTTGATGACACGCTGGCGACGGCGCGTGAGCTGAACGACCGGGAAAGCGTGGCGATCGCTCTGCTCAATCTGGCGATGGTCTCGATCGAGCGTGGCCACTTCGAGCAGGCCAGGTCCATGCTGCTGGAAGTCGTCGATGTCATCCGCGAAACCGGCTCGATCCCGCTGACTCAGAGTCTGCTCGACGCGTGCACGGGCTTGGCCGCGTCATCCGGAGAGTGGACCTCCTCCGCGCGGTTTTCAGGCAGCGCCGACGCTTGTGCCCGCCGGACGGCAATGCGCAGGGATTTTGCCGACGCGACGTTCCTGGAACCACGGGTCGCCAGCGCACGCGAAGCGCTCGGCGCCGTGGCGTTTGAAGCCTCAGCGACAGGCGGCCACAACACATCCGCGGCCGCCAGCCTGGAGGAAGCGGCCGCGTGGCTGCGGCGGCCGCTACCCTGACACCGGAACGACTCAGGGGGGGTTGGTCGAACCGCCGTCGTTGACGATGACGGGATCCGTAATGATTGTGGCGCTGGCGTTCCTCAGTTGGATCGTAAATTCGTACTTCTTCGAGTCGTCGTTTTCATCGCAGATGTGATGGAACCGACTCGAGCCTATGCCGCTCCATATGTACTCACCGATGCGTCCCGAAGAAAACTTCTGGTACGTGTCGTTCTGGACGTTGATATCGCCGTCTTTGAATTCCCAGCCCGGAGGCGCCATCCAAACAATCAGAACGGGCCGGGGCCATCCGTTGAGATTCACATCCGCGTTCGTCACCTTGTTATTCGCGACAACGGCGACCGCCTGGACGTAGCGATCAGTAAGGATGTTGCAGCCGGCGGCAAATGCGGCCGGCGCCGCTAGCAGAAGCGCGAAGGTCGCGCCGAATCTCACTCGTTTCATAGCAATCCCCTACGTTGGTTGGTATCGGTGAGCCAAGCGTCAGCCATTGTGCTGCCCTCGGCGAGGCATTTACAAGATGTCGCCTACAAATAGGGGCAACCCCGTCGGCGATATGACCCCAGCCGACCCGGTACGCGCACCATCACGGTGCGGCCGCAGACATGACCGGAGAAGGCCCCGCCGCGTTAGCGACGCTCAGGCCCGCTTCGCGAGCATTGCCCTGCCGACGCGCGAATGCGTGGGCCGCCCAAGCGCGGCGCAGATGAACTCGCCCGCGTCGATGAGTCTGTCGAGGTCGACCCCGGTCTGCGTGCCGAGGCCGTGCAGCATGTACACGACGTCCTCGGTGGCGACATTACCGGTGGCGCCCTTCGCGTACGGACATCCGCCGAGGCCCGCCACCGAGCTGTCGAACACGCTCACGCCGAACTCGAGCGAGGCGTAGATGTTGGCGAGCGCCTGCCCGTAGGTATCGTGATAGTGCCCGGCGAGCTTGTCGACCGGCACGTGCCGCGCCACGGCCTCGAGCATCGCGAGCGTCTGGCCGGGTGTGCCGACGCCGATCGTGTCGCCGAGCGAAATTTCGTAGCATCCCATCTGGTAGAGCGCCTCGGCTACGTTGGCAACCGCGAGCGGGGGCACCGCGCCCTCGTACGGGCAGCCGAGCACGCACGAGATGTAGCCGCGCACGCGGATGCCGTGCGAGCGCGCGGCGGTGGCGACGGCCCGAAAGCGCGTAAGGCTCTCCGCGATCGAGCTGTTGATGTTCCGCCGCGAGAAGGACTCGGTCGCCGCGCCGAACACCGCGATCTCCTCCACGTTCGCCGCCAGCGCGGACTCGAGGCCCTTCATGTTGGGTACGAGCGCCGAGTACGAAACACCGGGCTTGCGCCGGATGCGCGCGATCACGTCTGCGCCGTCGGCCATCTGCGGCACCCACTTCGGCGACACGAAGGATGCCGCCTCGATCGCGGGCAAGCCTGCTTCCGACAGGCGATCGATCAGCTCGACCTTGACGTCGGTGGCGATCGTAGCCTTCTCGTTCTGCAGCCCGTCGCGAGGGCCGACCTCGACGAGCCTCACCTTGCGCGGCTTCATCTCAACTGCCCGATTTCTTGAAGTCGACCAGCTCGGCGCCCTCGGTCACCTGCTCCCCGACGTTGAAGCGGAAAGATTCGAGCCGGCCGGCCGTCGGCGCCGTGATCGTGTGTTCCATCTTCATGGCTTCGAGGATCAGGAGCGGCGCGCCCTTCGCGACCTCCGTCCCCGGCCGCGCGAGCCACGCGATCACCTTGCCGGGCATCGGTGCGACGAGCCCGCCCTCGGCCCCCTGCCCTTCGCCGACCTGATGCAGCGGGTCGATGCGCGCGAGCTGGTAGCTGCGGCCGTCGAGGAACACGTGCCGCTTCTCGCCCGATACGATGACGCTCGTGTCGAGGCGCAGTCCACCGAGCTCCACGCGCAGCGTGCCGTTGGGGCCGAGCTCGCCGCGCGCGGGCGCCTTCGCCTCACCCAGGCCGAGCTCGTAGGCGCCATCGACGTAGCCCACGACCACCGTGCGCTCGTGCTCGCCTGCGCGGAATACGATGCGTCGCTCCGCGTGCGAATTGAGCCGCCAGCCGTCGGTCAGGCGCCACGGCGAGTGCGGATCGCTGCCGTCGGCGCGGCGCGCCTCGGCCTCTTCGCGCAGCAGAGTCGCGAGCGCCGCGATGAGATACGCCTGGTCCGGCGCGTCGCCCGCCTCGGGAAAGAGGTATTGACGCTCGCGCTCGATAAGTCCGGTGTCCAGATCGGCGCGCGCGAAGGCCGGGCACGCGACGAGCCTGCCGAGGAACTCGACGTTGTTGGCCACACCCACGATGCGGTACTGCGCGAGCGCCATCAGCATGCGCTGCAGGGCGAGGTCGCGCGTGTGGTCCCACACGATGAGCTTGGCGATCATCGGGTCGTAGTACGGCGTGATCTCGTCGCCCTGCTCGACCCCCGTATCCACGCGCACGTGCAGCGACTCCGGCGGTGGCGCGAGGTGGATGAGACGTCCGGTGGAAGGCAGGAAGCCGCGGTCGGGGTCCTCGGCGTAGATGCGCGCCTCGATCGCGTGTCCGCGGATCGCAAGCTGCTCCTGCGTCAGAGGCAGCGGCTCGCCAGCGGCCACGCGAAGCTGCCATTCGACCAGGTCTTGCCCGGTGATCATCTCGGTGACCGGATGCTCCACCTGCAGCCGCGTGTTCATCTCCATGAAGTAGAAGCGGCCGTCCTGGTCGGCGATGAACTCCACGGTGCCGGCGCCGACGTAACCGACCGCGCGCGCGGCCGCCACCGCCGCCTCGCCCATCTGCTGCCGGCGCGCGCCCGTCATGCCGGGCGCGGGGGCTTCCTCCAGCACCTTCTGGTGGCGCCGCTGCACCGAGCAATCGCGCTCGAACAGGTGCACGCAACGGCCGTGCGCGTCGGCGAAGACCTGGATCTCGATGTGGCGCGGCCGCGCGACGTACTTCTCGACGAGCACCTGGTCGTCGCCGAAGCTCGACGTCGCCTCGCGCTTGCACGAGGCCAGCGCGTCGGCGAACTCGGCAGGCGCGTTGACGATGCGCATGCCCTTGCCGCCGCCGCCAGCCGAGGGCTTCAGCAGCACCGGGTAGCCGATCCGGTCCGCCTCCTTCTGGAGAAATTTTGTTTCCTGCTCATTTCCATGGTAACCAGGCACGAGGGGCACCGGCGCCTTTTCCATCAGCGCCTTCGCAGCGCTCTTGCTGCCCATCGCGCGGATGGCCCCGACGGGTGGCCCGATGAAGACGATGCCTGTCGCGACGCAGGCCGCGGCGAAGTCCTCGTTCTCGGACAGGAAGCCGTAGCCGGGATGGATCGCTTCGGCGCCGGTCTGCTTCGCCGCGGCGATGATGCGATCGATGACGAGGTAGCTCTCGCGCGCGGCCGGCGGCCCGATCAGCACGGCTTCGTCGGCGAGGCGCGTGTGGCGCGCGTTCGCGTCGGCCTCGGAGAAGACCGCGACCGTGCGCACGCCCATGCGGCGCGCGGTCTTGATGACGCGGCAGGCGATCTCGCCGCGATTGGCGATGAGGATCTTCCTGAACATGGCTACATCCGGAACACGCCGAACTCGGTCTTCTCGATCGGCGCGTTGAGCGAGGCCGACAGCGCGAGCCCCAGCACCCTTCGCGTCTGCGCGGGATCGATCACGCCGTCGTCCCACAGCCGCGCCGTGGCGTAGTACGGATGGCCCTGCGTCTCGTATTGCTCCCGGATGGGTGCCTTGAATGCCTCCTCGGCCTCCCTGCTCCACGGCTTGCCCGTCGCCGCCATGCCGTCGCGGCGCACCGTGGCCAGCACCGACGCCGCCTGCTCGCCGCCCATCACGGAGATGCGCGCGTTCGGCCACATCCACAGGAAGCGCGGCCCGTAGGCGCGCCCGCACATGCCGTAGTTCCCCGCACCGAAGCTGCCTCCGATGATGACGGTGAACTTGGGAACGGCCGCGCACGCCACCGCGGTCACCATCTTGGCGCCGTGCCGCGCGATGCCCTCGTGCTCGTATTTGCGGCCTACCATGAAGCCCGTGATGTTCTGCAGGAACAGGAGCGGTACGCCGCGCTGGGCGCAAAGCTCGATAAAGTGCGCGCCCTTCTGCGCCGACTCCGAGAACAGGATGCCGTTGTTGGCGACGATGCCGACCGGATAGCCGTGGATGTGCGCGAACCCGGTGACCAGCGTCGCGCCGTAGCGCTGCTTGAACTCGTCGAGCGCCGAGCCGTCCACCATGCGCGCGATGACCTCGCGCACGTCGTACGGCTTCCGGGCGTCGCCGGGGATGACGCCGTAGACGCTTTCCTCGTCGTACAGCGGCTCGCACGGCGTGCGCAGCGCAACGCCGACGGACTTGACGCGGTTGAGGTTGCCCACGATGCGCCGCGCGATGTGCAGCGCGTGCGCGTCGTTCTCGGCCAAGTGGTCGGCCACCCCCGAGATGCGGGTGTGCACGTCCCCGCCGCCCAGCTCCTCGGCGGTGTTCTCCTCGCCGATCGCCGCCTTCACGAGCGGCGGCCCCCCCAAGAAGATCGTGCCCTGGTTGCGCACGATGATCGTCTCGTCGGACATCGCCGGCACGTAGGCGCCGCCCGCCGTGCACGACCCCATCACGACGGCGATCTGCGGGACCTTCATCGCCGACAGCGTCGCCTGGTTGTAGAAGATGCGGCCGAAATGATCGCGGTCGGGGAACACGTCGTCCTGCATAGGGAGGAACGCCCCGCCCGAGTCGACGAGGTAGAGGCACGGCAGCCGGTTCTCGCGCGCGATCTCCTGGGCCCGCAGGTGCTTCTTGACCGTCATCGGGTAGTACGTGCCGCCCTTGACCGTCGCGTCGTTGGCGACGATCACGCACTCCTGTCCGGCCACGCGGCCGATGCAGGTGATGATGCTCGCGGCGGGCACCTCGCCGCCGTACATGCCGTACGCCGCGAGCGGTGATAGCTCGAGGATCGGCGAGCCGGGATCGACCAGCGCGTTGATGCGATCGCGCGGCAGGAGCTTGCCGCGCGAAAGGTGCTTCTGTCGCGCCTCGTCGCTGCCGCCGCGCGCCACTTGGGCCGTCTTCGCGCGAAGGTCCGCGACGAGCTCGCGCATGAGCGAGGCATTGCCGCGGAAGTCTTCCCCGCGCGGATCGAGCCGGGTGGCGAGAGTCGTCATGTATTCCGCGTATCCTACATCGCCCCGGCAGCCGGCGCGGTGTATCCCCGTAGGCAAGCCGCGGGCGACGCGCTGCATTGCGCGGCGATGGCCGCCCTCTTCCAGGCCCACCCCGAGCTCGCGATCTTCGTCGCGATCGTGCTCGGCTTCCTCGTCGGGCGCGTGCACGTCAGGGGCGTGGGCCTCGGCACGGTGGTCGGCACGCTGCTGGCCGGACTCGCCATCGGCATCCTCAGCAAGCCCGCCGTGCCCGACCTCCTCAAATGGGCGTTCTTCGACCTCCTCCTGTTCGCGATCGGCTACGCCACCGGACCGCAGTTCTTCGCGGGCCTCAAGAAGGAGGCGATCCCGCAGATCTACATCGCGTTCATCGTCTCGGTTACGGGGCTCGCCGCGGCGCTCGGGGTCGCGTGGGCCTTCAGTTTCGATGCCGGCATCGCCGCCGGCGTGACCTCCGGGTCCCTCACGCAATCGGCGGCGCTCGGCACGGCGCTCGTGACCATCGCCGACCTGCCCATCGCGGCCGACCTGAAGCAGACGCTCTCGGCGCACGTGCCGATCGCCGACGCCGTGACGTACGTGACGGGCGACGTCGGCGTGATCGTCTTCCTGCTGGCTGCGGCGCCGATGCTCCTGCGCGCGAACCTGCGCGAGGAAGCGGTGAAGCTCGAAGACGCCATGTCGGGCAACGCGCCGAACGCCGCGCTGCGCAGCGCGGTGCAGCGCTTCGGCTTTCGCGTATCGTGTCGACCGGCCGGACTTCGCGGGCGATGGTCGACGACGTTCGCCCCGACACCCTCATCGCGCGCGGCGACGTGCTCGCGATCGGCGCGCGGCAGCCGGCACTCCTCGCGACACAAGCGCGTTGGCGACGATCCTGCCGGCGACCGTGATCGAGCGCGGCGACGTCGCGCATATCGTGGGGTCGACGGCCAACATCGAGCGCGCCGTGCGCGCCGCGGGATTCGTCGATCCCGATCCCGGCCGCGTCGCCCTGCCCTTCCTTGCCGCGGCCGGGCCGCACGCGGTCGAGGTGCGGCACGACCGCGGCACGGCGTTCTTCTTCACGGTCGCGATCTGCAGCTCGGGTACGATCCGCTGCACTTCGGCATTATTCTGGTCATCGCAGTGGGAATCGGGCTGTTCTCGCGGCCGTTCGGCGTCGGCATGTATGCGACGTGCACGATCATCGCCAAGACGCGGCTGCAGGACGTGGCGCGGCCGTACTTCCGCTACGTGCTCGTCCTCCTCGCCGCGCTCGTGCTTCTCGTCGCCTGGCCGGCGATCACGCTCTGGCTTCCGCGCCGTTACGGCCTCGCGTAGGCCGATTCCGACGCGTAACCCCGTAGCTGCGGCTCCCTCCCGCCCGCCGCATAATCGCGATTGCGGGCCGTCGAGCCCGCGCGACATGTAACAGATCGCAACAATTGCCGTGAGACGGAAACCTTCGTGCACCCGCACAATCCGTGCGTAGGTAAAACCCGAGAACGACACCAAATGGCCACCGTCACGACACCACCGCCCCGGACGTCGGTTCCCCCGCCCGACCCGGACGACGCGCCGCGCGCGCCCGCGCTCGGCATGGACTCCGGGCCCGCGAGCACGCGCCGCACCTGGGCGTGGATCGTCGGCATCCTGGTCGTGATCGCGCTGGGTGCTGCCGCGTACCACTACGGGTGGCCGCGTGCCGCGCCCGCGGCCACGGCCACGGGACCGGCCAAGGGCCCCGACGGCAAGGGCTTCGACCCCGCCAACCGCCCGCTGCCCGTCGTCGCGCAGCCGGTGCGCAAGGGCTCGATCGACGTCTACCTCAACGCGCTCGGCACGGTGACGCCGCGCAACCTGGTCACCGTCAAGCCGCGCGTGGATGGTCAGCTCATGAGCGTGTACTTCGACGAGGGACAGTACGTGAAGGCCGGGCAGCTGCTCGCGCAGATCGACCCGCGCCCGTTCGAAGTGCAGCTCGGCCAGGCGCAGGGCCAGCTCGCGAAGGACCAGGCGCTGCTCGCCAACGCGCGCGTCGACCTCACGCGCTACCAGACGCTTCTTTCGCAGGATTCGATCGCCAAGCAGCAGGTCGACACCCAGGAGTCGCTGGTGCGGCAATACGAGTCGACGATCCAGGCCGACCAGAGCGCGGTGGATAGCGCGAAGCTGCAGCTCACGTACGCGCGCGTCACCTCGCCGATCGCGGGACGCGCCGGGTTGCGCCAGGTGGACCCGGGTAACGTAGTGCATGCCTCGGACACGACCGGCATCGTCGTGATCGCGCAGCTGCAGCCGATCAGCGTCGTGTTCCCGATACCCGAGGACAACGTCCCGCTCGTCATGAGCCGCCTGACGCAGGGCCTGCCGACCGTCGTCGAGGCCTGGAACCGCGAGCAGACGGCGAAGCTCGCCACCGGCAAGCTCGTCACTGCCGACAACCAGATCGACACCACGACGGGAACCGTGAAGATGAAGGCGGAGTTTCCGAACGACAACAATGTCCTCTTCCCGAACCAGTTCGTGAACGTGCGCATGCTGACGCAGACGCTCAACGACGCGACACTGGTGCCCAGCGCCGCGATCCAGCGCGGCGCGCCGGGCACCTTCGTGTACGTCGTGAAGGACGACCAGACGGTGACGGTCGCGCCGGTGAAGCTCGGGCCGGTGCAAGGCGAGACGACGGTCGTGACGAGCGGTGTGAGGCCCGGCGCGATCGTGGTCGTCGACGGCGCGGACAAGCTGCGCGAGGGCGCGAAGGTCGAGGTGATCACCCGCGAAGGCCAGCAGGTCGCGCCTGCGCGCCAAGGCGGCCAGCGCTGGGTGCGTGGCGATCGCCCGCCGGGCGAAGGCAAGGGCCAGGGGCGCCGCAACGGCGAAACGACGACACCGGCCCCCGCGGAAAGCGCGCCGAAGGCGCCTTGAATCTTTGACCCATGGCGCCATGAACCCGTCGCGCCTTTTCATCCTCCGGCCGGTGGCGACCACGCTGCTGATGGTCGCGATCCTGCTCGCCGGCATCGTCGCGTATCGCGTGCTGCCGCTTTCCGCGCTGCCCGAGGTCGACTACCCGACCATCCAGGTCGTCACCCTTTATCCGGGCGCGAGCCCCGACGTGACCGCGTCGTCCATCACGGCGCCGCTCGAGCGGCAGTTCGGGCAGATGCCGGGACTCAACCAGATGTCGTCGACGAGCTCCGGCGGCGCATCGGTGATCACGCTGCAGTTCAGCCTCGCGCTGCCGCTCGATGTCGCCGAGCAGGAGGTGCAGGCGGCGATCAACGCGTCGGCCAACTTCCTGCCCGCCGACCTCCCCAACCCGCCGATCTACAACAAGGTCAACCCGGCCGACACGCCGATCCTCACGCTCGCACTGACGTCGCGCACCCTGCCCTTGCCGAAGCTCGAGGACCTCGCCGACACGCGCGTCGCGCAGAAGATCTCGCAGCTGCCGGGGGTCGGGCTCGTGAGCATCAGCGGCGGCCAGCGCCCCGCGGTGCGCATCCAGGTCAACCCGAAAGCGGTCGCCGCGTACGGGCTCGCGCTCGACGACGTACGCACGGCGATCGCCAGCGCCAACACCAACCAAGCCAAGGGCAGCTTCGACGGGCCGTTCCGCGCGTCGACCATCGACGCCAACGACCAGCTCAAGTCGGCCGAGGAATACAAGCAGCTCATCATCGCGTACAAGAACGGCGCGCCGATCCGCATCCAGGACGTCGCCGACACCGTCGACGGCGCGGAGAACACGAGGCTCGCGGCGTGGGCGAACGAAACGCCCGGCATCATCCTGAACGTACAGCGCCAGCCCGGCACGAACGTGATCGAGGTCGTCGACCGCGTGAAGAAGCTCCTGCCCACGCTGCAGCAGTCGCTGCCCGCAGCCGTGGACGTCACCCTCCTCACCGACCGCACGGTGACCATCCGCGGCTCGGTCGCCGACGTGCAGTTCGAGCTCCTGCTCGCCGTCGCGCTGGTCGTGATGGTGATCTTCCTGTTCCTGCGCAACCTCGCCGCCACGGTCATCCCGAGCGTGGCCGTACCGCTGTCGCTGGTAGGTACTTTCGGCGTCATGTACCTCGCCGGCTTCTCGATCAACAACCTCACGCTGATGGCGCTCACGATCGCCACCGGCTTCGTGGTCGACGACGCGATCGTCGTGATCGAGAACATCGCCCGCTACATCGAGCGCGGCGACAAGCCGCTCGACGCGGCGCTCGAGGGCACGCGGCAGATCGGCTTCACGATCATCTCGCTCACCTTCTCCCTGATCGCGGTGCTGATCCCGCTGCTGTTCATGGGCGACGTCGTGGGACGCCTCTTCCGCGAGTTCGCCATCACGCTGGCGGTGTCGATCCTCATCTCGGCGGTGGTGTCGCTGACGCTCACGCCGATGATGTGCGCAAAGCTCCTGCGCCACACGCCGCCTGAAAGGCAGACGCGCTTCTACCGCTGGAGCGGCGAGGTCTTCGACCGGGTGATCCGCCGCTACGGCCAGATGCTGAACTGGGTCCTCGACCGCCAGCCGGCCACACTCCTCGTGGCGATCGCCACTCTCGTGCTGACCTGCGTGCTGTACGTCGTCATCCCGAAGGGCTTCTTCCCCGTGCAGGACACGGGCGCCATCCAGGGCATCTCGGAGGCGCCGCAATCGGTGTCGTTCGCGGCGATGGCCGAGCGCCAGCAGGCTCTGGCCGCCGTCGTGCTGCAAGATCCCGCGGTGGCGAGCCTCACGTCCTTCATCGGCGTCGACGGCACCAACGCCACGCTCAACAGCGGGCGCATGCTGATCAACCTGAAGCCGCGCTCCGAGCGTGGGGCGAGCGCGAGCGACGTGATCCGCCGCCTCCAGCCGAAGCTCGCCGAGGTCGAGGGGGTCACGCTGTACATGCAGCCCGTGCAGGACCTCACGATCGAGGACCGCGTAAGCCGCACGCAGTACCAGTTCACGGTGGAGAGTGTCGACGCCGCCAACCTGAGCGAATGGGTGCCGAAGCTCGTCGACCGGCTCCGCCAGTCACCCAAGCTCGCCGACGTCGCCTCCGACCTCTCCGACAACGGCCTGCAGGCTTACGTCGAGATCGACCGCCCCACCGCCTCCCGCCTCGGGATCACGCCGGCGGTGATCGACAACGCGCTGTACAACGCCTTCGGCCAGCGCCTGGTCTCCACCATCTTCACGCAGTCGAACCAATACCGCGTCGTGCTCGAGGTGAAGGACGAGTTCCAGCGCGGGCCGGGCGCGCTCGACAACCTCTACGTGACGTCGGCCGTGCCCGGGCAGCCCACGCAACAGGTGCCGCTGTCGACCGTCGCGCGCGTGGTCGAGCGCACGGGTCCGCTCGCGATCAACCACATCGGGCAGTTTCCCGCCGCGACGGTGTCGTTCAATCTCGCGCGCGGCGCCTCGCTGGGCGACGCCGTCAAGGCGGTGGAGGCGGCGCGCACCGAGCTCGGCGTGCCGATCAGCGTGCAGATCAACTTCCAGGGCGCCGCGCTCGCGTTCCGCGCCTCGCTCGCCAACGAGCTGTGGCTGATCCTCGCAGCGATCGTCACGATGTACATCGTGCTCGGCGTGCTGTACGAGAGCTTCATCCATCCGATCACGATCCTGTCGACGCTGCCCTCGGCCGGCGTCGGCGCGCTGCTCGCGCTCATGCTGACCGGCAACGACCTGTCGATCATCGCGATCATCGGCATCATCCTGCTGATCGGCATCGTCAAGAAGAACGCGATCATGATGATCGACTTCGCGCTCGACGCCGAGCGCAACGAGGGCCTGCCGCCGCGCGAGGCGATCTTCCAGGCGTGCCTGCTGCGCTTCCGCCCGATCATGATGACGACCATGGCGGCGATCCTCGGCGCGCTTCCCCTCATGATCGGTTGGGGCGAAGGCTCGGAGCTGCGCCATCCGCTGGGCATCACGATGGTCGGCGGACTGATCTTCTCGCAGGCGCTGACGCTGTTCACGACGCCGGTGATCTACCTGTACTTCGATCGGCTCGCGCAGCGGTTCCGCACGGCGGGTCGGCGGTCGGGTCGCCTGGATGCGTCGCGGCGGGCAGGCGCCCACCCCACCGGCGACTAGCGCCATGTGGAATCCCTCCGCCGTCTTCATCAACCGCCCGGTCGCCACCACGCTCCTGACGATGGGCGTCGCGCTCACCGGCGCGCTCGCCTTCGGCCTGCTGCCGGTGTCGCCGCTGCCGCAGGTCGACTACCCGACGATCTCGGTGCAGGCCTCGCTGCCCGGCGCGAGCCCCGAGACGATGGCGGCGACGGTGGCCACACCGCTCGAACGGTCGCTCGGAAGGATCGCGGGCGTCACCGAAATGACCTCGGGAAGCTCGCTCGGCAGCACGCGCGTCACGCTGCAGTTCGACTTGAACCGCGACATCGACGGGGCCGCGCGCGACGTGCAGGCGGCGATCAACGCGGCGCGCAACCTCCTGCCCTCGGGCCTGCCGAGCAACCCGACGTACCGCAAGGTGAACCCGGCCGACGCGCCGATCATGATCCTCGCGCTCACGTCGAACACGATGACGCAGGGGCAGATGTACGACGCGGCGTCGACGATCCTCGCCCAGAAGCTGTCGCAGGTGGAGGGCGTGGGCCAGGTCACGGTCGGCGGCAGCTCGCTGCCCGCGGTGCGCGTCGAGTTGAACCCCGCCGCGCTGAACAAGTACGGCATCGGCGTGGAGGACGTGCGCGCCGCGCTCGCCACAGCGAACGCGAACCGGCCGAAGGGCGCGGTCGAGGAGGACGACCGCCGCTGGCAGATCGGCGCCAACGACCAGGCGAAAACCGCCGCGGAGTATCTGCCGCTCATCGTCGCCTACCGCAACGGTGCCGCGGTGAGGCTGCCTGACGTCGGAACGGTGGTCGATTCGGTCCAGGACCTGCGCAACGCGGGCATGTCCAATGGCAAGCCCTCGGTGCTCGTCATCATCAACCGCCAGCCCAACGCCAACATCATCGAGACGGTCGACCGCGTAACGGAGCTTCTTCCACAGCTCACGGCGTCCATTCCGAGCGCGATCGACGTCAAGGTCGCCATGGAGCGCACGACGACCATCCGCGCCTCGCTGCGCGACACCGAGCGCGCGCTGTCCATCGCGGTCGCGCTCGTGATCCTCGTCGTGTTCTTCTTCCTGCGCAACTGGCGCGCCACCCTCGTGCCGAGCGTGGCGGTGCCGGTGTCGCTGGTCGGCACGTTCGGGATCATGTACCTGTGCGGCTTCTCGGTGAACAACTTCAGCCTCATGGCGCTCACCATCGCCACCGGCTTCGTGGTCGACGACGCCATCGTCGTGCTCGAGAACACGACGCGCCACATCGAGCAGGGCATGTCGCCGTACGACGCGGCGCTGGTGGGTGCGCGTGAGGTGAGCTTCACGGTGCTCGCGATGAGCCTGTCGCTCATCGCGGTGTTCATTCCCATCCTGCTCATGGGCGGCATCGTCGGCCGCCTCTTCCGCGAGTTCGCCGTCACGCTGTCGGCGGCCATCCTGGTCTCGCTGGCGGTCTCGCTGTCGACCTCGCCCATGATGTGCGCGCGCCTGCTGCGCCCCGAGTCCGAGCGCATGCCGACCCGCCTTTCGCGATTCGTCGAGCGCGTCGGCGCGGCGATCCTGCGCGGCTACCGCGCAAGCCTCGCCTGGAGCCTGCGGCACGGCCCGCTCGTGATGCTCGTGCTCCTTGCGACGGTGTGCCTCAACGTCTATTTGTACATCGAGATTCCCAAGGGCTTCTTCCCGCAGCAGGACACGGGGCGCATGATCGGCAGCATTCAGGCCGACCAGAGCATCTCGTTCCAGGCGATGCGCGGCAAGCTCGCCGACTTCATGCGCATCATCAGCAGCGACCCCGCGGTCGAGAACGTGGTCGGCTTCACCGGCGGCGCGCAGCGCAACTCGGGCTTCATGTTCATCGCCCTCAAGCCCATCGCAGAGCGCAAGATCTCCGCCGACGGCGTGATCGCCCGGCTGCGCGTCCAGCTCGCGAAGGAGCCGGGCGCGAACCTCTTCCTCGTGCCCGTGCAGGACATACGCGTAGGCGGCCGCCAGAGCAACTCGCAATACCAGTTCACGCTCCAGGCCGACGACCTCGCGGAGCTTCGCGCCTGGGAGCCCAAGATCCGCGCGGCGCTGTCCAACCTGCCCGAACTGGTCGACGTCAACACCGACACGCAGGACAAAGGGTTGCAGACGTCGCTCGTGATCGACCGCGACACGGCGTCGCGCCTGGGCGTCACGGCGAGCATGATCGACACGACGCTGAACGACCTCTTCGGCCAGCGCCAGGTGTCGACGATCTACGCGCAGCTCAACCAGTACCATGTCGTGATGGAGGCCGCGCCGGAGTTCTGGCAGTCGCCGGAGATCCTGCAGAAAGTTTACGTCAGCACCTCGGCCGGGAGCCAGGTGCCGCTGTCGGCGTTCGCGACCTTCGGCCCGACCAACACGCCGCTCGGCGTCAATCATCAGGGCCAGTTCGTGGCGTCGACCGTCTCGTTCAACCTGCCGGAGGGCACGTCGCTGTCTGAGGCGACGGGCGCCATCGAGCAGGAGATGCTGCGCATCGGCGTGCCCGCGACCATCCACGGCACGTTCCAGGGGAGCGCGCGCGCGTTCCAGCAGTCCCTCGCGAGCCAGCCGTGGCTCATCCTCGCCGCGCTGCTGACCGTGTACATCGTGCTCGGCGTGCTGTACGAAAGCTTCGTCCACCCGATCACGATCCTCTCCACGCTACCGTCCGCGGGCGTGGGCGCCCTTCTTGCGCTGCGCGCGTTCGGCACCGAGTTCTCGATCATCGCCTTCATCGGCGTGATCCTGCTCATCGGCATCGTGAAGAAGAACGCGATCATGATGATCGACGTCGCGCTCGCCAACGAGCGCGACCGCGGCATGTCCACGCGCGACTCGATCTTCGAGGCCTGCCTCGTGCGCTTCCGGCCGATCATGATGACCACGATGGCGGCGCTGCTGGGGGCGCTACCGCTGGCCTTCTCCGCCGGCGACGGCGCCGAGATGCGGCGGCCGCTCGGCATCTCGATCCTGGGCGGGCTCGTGCTGTCGCAGGTGCTCACGCTGTACACGACGCCCGTCGTCTACCTCTACCTCGACCGCTTCCGGCTCTGGGCCGCACAACGCCTGCGCCGCCGCCGGCGCGACGTGCCGGCGCTCGCGGGCGCGGAGTGAACCTCATGAAGACAAAACCCCTCACGCTTGCGATGCTCGCGCTGCCGCTCGCGCTCGGCGGCTGCATGGTCGGCCCCGACTACGTCCGTCCGTCGGTGCGCGTACCCACCACGTACCAGGCGATGGAAGGCTGGAAGTTCGCGCAGCCTTCCGACGACGCGCCGCGCGGCAACTGGTGGGAGGCCTACAACGATCCGCAGCTCGACGCGCTGATCGCGCAGGTCGACGTCGACAACCAGAACATCGCGCTGGCGGAGGCGAAGCTACGCCAGGCGAACGCGGCCACGCAGGCGGCGCGGGCGGCGCTGTGGCCCCTGCTCGACCTCAACGCGAGCGCGTTGCGCAACAACACCAGCAGCCAGCTCACGGGGCGCAGCACCAACGCCGCGTACAACGTGGCGCTCGGCGCGAGCTGGGAGCCCGACCTGTGGGGCGGCATCAGGCGCACCATCGAATCGGCCGGCGACACCGGGCAGGCCACCGCCGCCGACCTCGCCAACGTGCGCCTCGTGACCCAGGCGACACTCGCGCAGAATTACTTTCTCCTGCGCGTGGACGACGCGCAGATCCAGCTCCTCAAAGATACCGTCGACGCCTACCAGAAGTCGCTCACGCTCACGCAGAACCAGTACGCCGCCGGCATCGTCGCGCGCGGCGACGTCGCGCAGGCCGAGGCTCAGCTCAAGTCCACGCAAGCATCGCTGTACGACGCGCAGCTTTCGCGGGCGCAGCTCGAGCACGCGATCGCGGTGCTCGTCGGCAAGCCTCCGGCGGAGCTTTCGATCGCCGCGCAGCCGACGCTCGCGGCCGTGTACCCCGACATTCCGCTCGCGGTGCCGTCGACGCTGCTCGAGCGGCGGCCCGACATCGCGGGCGCCGAGCGGCGCGCCGCGAGCGCCAACGCGCAGATCGGTGTCGCGCAAGCCGCGTTCTTTCCCACTGTCACCCTGAGCGCCAACGGCGGACTGCAAAGCTCCGTGATCGGCAGCCTGCTCTCGCTGCCGAGCCGCTACTGGGCGCTCGGAGCCTCGCTCGCGCAGACGATCTTCGACGCCGGACTGCGCAGCGCGCAAAAGGACGAGGCGATCGCCAGCTACGACCAGACCGTGGCCACGTACCGGCAGACCGTGCTGTCGGGGTTCCAGGACGTCGAGGACAACCTCGCCGCGCTGTCGCTGCTCGCGCAGGAGTCCATCTACCAGGACGCGGCCGTGAAGGCGGCGAAGGAATCCGCGGCCATCGCGATGAACCAGTATCGCGCCGGCACCGCGAACTATCTTGCGGTGGTCGTGCTGCAGGCCAACGCGCTGTCCGCCGAGCGAACGGCGCTGGCGATCACGGCGCGCCGCCTCGCCGCGAGCGTGGGGCTCGTCAAGGCGCTGGGCGGCGGCTGGAGCGCCACGCAGCTCGCCTCCGCGCAGTGACCGCCGCGTTGAGCTAGACTGAACGGATGGCCGACCATCCGTTCGACCTCAGCGGACGCGTCGCACTCGTCACCGGTGCGTATCGCGGCCTTGGCTTCGCGATCGCCCGCGGCCTCGCGCAGGCCGGCGCGACCGTGGTCCTCAACGGCCGCAAGGCCGACGAGCTCGCGCAAGCGGCAAGGACGCTGCAGGGCGAGGGCCACCGCGCCGACGTGGCCGCGTTCGACGTGACGCAGCGCGACGCCGTGCACCGTGGGGTCGCGGAGGTCATCGCTCAGCACGGCCGCATCGACATCCTCGTCAACAACGCCGGCATCCAGCGCCGCGCGCCCCTGCCCGAGTTCACGCAAAAGGACTGGGACGACGTCATCGCCACCAACCTCACCGCGCCGTTCGTCGTGTCCCAGGCCGTGCTGCCGGGGATGATCGAGCGCAGGCAGGGCAAGATCATCCATGTCGCCTCGATCATGAGCGAGCTCGCGCGCCCGAGCGTGGTTCCTTATACGGCGGCGAAGGGCGGCGTGCGGCAGCTCACGCGCGGCATGGCGGTGGAGCTCGCGACGCACGGCATCCAGGTGAACGCCATCGCGCCCGGCTACTTCGCCACCGAAATGAACCGGGCGCTGATCGACAACGCCGAGTTCAACGCCTGGGTCTGCAAGCGCACGCCGGCGGGGCGCTGGGGCGAGCCCTCCGAGCTGGCCGGCCTCGCGGTGTTCCTGTCGTCGAGCGCGTCCAACTACATGACGGGACAGACCCTCGTCATGGACGGCGGTATGAGCGTCGCGCTGTAGCCGAACGGAAACACACTCCGGAACAAGGGTTGAACGCGGCGCACGCGAGTCGCACAATGCAGGCTTCAACCTCGTCGCAACCGGCGTCATGTCACACCGGATCATTCGCGACGTGATCGGCGACCGCAAGGCGCTCACCACGTCGTCCCAGACCACCATCGCCGACGCCGCGCGGCTCATGAAGGCGCACGCCGTGGGCGCGCTCCTCGTCGTCGACGACGGCCGCGTGGTCGGCATCTTCACCGAGCGAGACGTCCTGTTCCGCGTCGTCGCGGCGAGCAAGGATCCCAAGACGACGCGCGTCGCCGCCGCGATGACGAAGAAGCCGCGCACGATCGGGCCGGACCGCCCGCTCGGGCACGCGCTGCACCTCATGTACGAGGGCGGCTTCCGCCACGTCCCGGTGGTCGAGAACGGGCACCCGATCGGCATGGTCTCGGCGCGCGACATGCTGGGGCCCGAGCTCGCGCAGTTCCAGTCGGAGCTGTCCGACCGCGAGCACATCGGGGAGATCCTGGGCTAAGCCGTCGCGGGCCGGCGGTCGAGCAGCTTGTACATCCACCCGAGGCCCGCCGTCGTCGTGAGCGCCGGGCTGTATTCGCAGCCGATCCAGCCGTCGTACTTGAGCTCGTCGATGACCTTGAACAGGTACTCGTAGTTGACCTCGCCCACGTTGGGCTCGTTGCGCCCCGGCGCGCCCGCGATCTGGAAGTGGCCGATGTGCGGCAGCCAGCGCCTTATCTTGGTCGTGAGGTCGCCTTCCACCACCTGCGCGTGGTAGAGGTCCATCTGCACCTTGAGGTTGGCCATCGCGATCTCCTCGCGGATGGCGTGCGCTTCGGCCTGCGTGGTGAGCATGTAGCGCGGGTTGTCGCGCGGGTTGAGCGGCTCGATCAGGACGGTGACGTTCTGCTCGGCTGCCTCCTGGCACGCGAAGCGCAGGTTGCGCTTGTAGGTGCGAAGGCGACGCGCGCGCTCCTGCTCGTCGGCGCCCTCCGGCAGGACCCCGGCCATGACGTGGATGCGCGGGCAGCGCAATGCCTGCGCGTAGCGCAGCGCCGTCACCACGCTCGCCGCGAACTCGTGCTCGCGCCCGGACAGCGACGCGAGCCCGCGATCGCCCGCTTCGATGTTGCCGGGCGGCGAGTTGATGAGCACGACCTCGAGCTTGTGCTCCGCCACGCGCGCCGCGATCTCGCGCGCCTGGTACTCGTAGCCGAACGCGAACTCGACCGCGCGAAACCCCGCTTGCGCGGCCTCGCCGAAGCGCTCGAGGAACGGCACTTCGTTGAACAGGAACGAGACGTTGGCCGAGAAGCGCAGCATGTCGCACACGCGGGAGGCAGTCGCCGCAGTTTGCCTCCTGCGCCAGCGGACCGCAATGGGACCGGCTAACATGCGCCGACTTCCCATGTCGCTACGCGCGTTCCCTGCACCGGCCGACGCGTCCGGCCTCGACGTTACGCTCTGCGCCGAGCGCGCGCTGCACTGGCCCGCTCACGCGACGCTCTTCGTCGCCGACGTGCACCTTGGCAAGGCCGCGGCGTTTCGCGCCGCCGGCGTGCCGCTGCCGCGCCGCAGCACGCAGGCCGACCTCGCGCGCCTGGCCGCGCTGCCTGCGCAAACGGGGGCGCGCCTGCCGTGCTTCGTGCTCGGCACCCGGCGCGCGATCCTGCCTGCGTTCGGGCGATTCACCGGCCTCGCCTTCGTCTCGCCCGGGCGAGGCGAGCGCCTGGTCGCGGTCGCGGGCTCGCGGCTGTTCGCGCTGCCTCCGGTGAAAAAGGGACAGGCCGTGTAATGGGGTCTGACCCCATTACGGGGGCTGCCCTTAAACTGTGTGCCGCATGCCACGCAAGCATCCCTTCAGCGAGCCGATCGACGCGGCGTTCGACCACTGGACGGGCGGCACGCTGCTTACGAATCTCCTGTGGACGCGCTGCCTCGGGGCGTCGGCGATCGCGGCCGCGCAGGCGCACCGCATGGCCGAGCGCCTCAGCCACGCGCGCACGCACTCGCCGTACTACCGGCGCGCTTGGCGCGACCTGCCGCGCGGTCCGCTCGCCCTGGCCGACGTGCCGGTGACGACGAAGGGCGAGTTGATGGCGGCGTTCGACGAGTGGGCAACCGACCGCGCGGTGTCATGGCGCGACGTCGAGCCCTTCGTCGCCAACCGCGGCCACATCGGCGAGCGCTTCCGCGATCGTTATCTCATCTGGACCAGCTCCGGCACGACCGGCACGCCCGGGGTGTTCCTGCAGGACGCCACGGCGCTCGCCGTCTACGACGCGCTCGTGTCGGTGCAGGCGTTCGGCACGGCGCTTCCCGACCTCGCCGCGGCGTCGCGCCACGGCCGCGCCGCGCTCATCACCGCCGAC
>DATJXV010000063.1:0-52505 GCA_035499955.1 Casimicrobiaceae bacterium | reverse complement strand
ACCAGCGAGCGGCGCTTGATGACGTCGTAGCCAGTACGCAGCAGCACGTTCAGGTCAGTCGGCTCCGACTGCGCCACCTCCGGCCGGGTCAGGATCTCGTGCAGGATGTGCAGCACGTGGCGGCGGCCGCTGCGCGTGGGGATCATGGTGTCGACATCGCCGCCGTAGAACAGCGCGCCCACGCGGTTGCCGTGCCGGGTCAGCAGGCGCGCCAGCACGGTGACGAACTCGCCCGACACCGCGCGCTTGCGGATCTTCTCCGATCCGAAGTCGACCGACGGACTCAAGTCGAGCAGGAACCACGCGGCGACCTCGCGCTCCTCGTTGAACTCGCGAACGTAGGGCGTCTGCATGCGCGCCGTGACGTTCCAGTCGATGTGGCGGACGTCGTCGTGAAGCTGGTACTCGCGCAAGTCGGCCAAATCGAGGCCGTAGCCGCGGAAGAGCGTGCGGTAGTCGCCGTGCAGCAGGCCGTCGAGACGGCGGATGACCGTCCACTCGAGCCTGCGCAGGACGCCCTCAGGCGTTGGCGACACGGACATGCGTTTCGAGCGGCTTCTCCGGCGCGCGGATGTGCTGCATGACCTTGCGCACTAGCATGTCGGGCGTCTGCCCTTCCGCCAGCGCCTCGTACGACAGGACCAGCCGGTGCCGCATCACGTCCGGCACGATGTCGGTGACGTCCTCGGGCAGGACGTAGGTGCGCCCGCGCAGGAACGCGAGCGCCTTCGCGCCCTCGATCATGTGGATCGTCGCGCGCGGGCTCGCGCCGAAGGTGAGGTACTTGCTGAAGTCCTTGAGGCCGAAGCGGTCCGGGTCGCGCGTGGCGGCGACCACGCGCACGGCGTAGTTGATGAGGTTGGGATCGACGTAGACGCGCCGGCATTCGCGTTGCAATGCGGCGAGCTGATCGGTGGTGGCCACCGCCGCGACGTCGATCGGCTCGCCGGTGACGCGCTGGACGATGACGAACTCCTCTTCTTCGTTCGGGTAGCCCACCAGCACCTTCATCATGAAGCGGTCGACCTGGGCTTCGGGCAGGGGGTACGTGCCTTCGGTCTCGATCGGGTTCTGGGTGGCCATGACGAGGAACGGCTGCGGCACGAAGTGCGTGTCGCCGGCGATGGTGACCTGGTACTCCTGCATCACCTCGAGCAGCGCGCTCTGCACCTTGGCCGGCGCGCGATTGATCTCGTCGGCGAGCAGGAGGTGGGTGAACACCGGGCCGAGCGACGTGGCGAAGTCGCCCGTCTTCTGGTTGTAGATGCGGGTACCCACGAGGTCGGCGGGCACGAGGTCCGGCGTGAACTGGATGCGCTTGAACGTGCCGTGCACGGCACGCGCGAGCGTCTTGACGGTCAGCGTCTTGGCGAGGCCCGGCACGCCCTCGACGAGGAGGTGACCCTGGGCGAGGATCGCCACGAGCACGCGCTCGAGAAAATGATCCTGCCCGACCACGATCTTCTTGACCTCGTAGAGGATGCGCTCCATCAGGGTCGCGACTTCGGCGCCGTCGGCGTCACGGATGTCCATGCTTCGAGGTGATCCCAAAAGTGAGTTGACGATCAGAAGGGCGACATGCCCACCGCGGCTGCGGCGTTCTCGATCGGTACCGCGAAGCCGATGCCGATGAAAACGCGCTGGTTCGTGGGGTTGAGGATGCCGGTGACGATGCCGACCACCTCGCCGTCCGCCGTCACGAGCGGACCGCCGGAGTTGCCGGGGTTCGCCGCGGCGTCGAACTGGATGAGATTGGTCAGCACTCGCTTGCCTTCGGGCGAGTGGTACTCGCGCTTGAGGCCCGACACGATGCCCGCGGAGGCCGACGGCCCGATGCCGAAGGGAAAGCCCACGGCCACGACCTCGTCGCCGACCTGCAGGTCGGCGGTCGAGCGCAGCGTGGCCGAGACCATGTCGTCGGGTACCGCCTTCGCCTTCAGCACCGCGAGGTCGTGCTCGGGGCGCACGCCGATCACCGTCGCCTCCGACTCCATGCCGTCGAAGAACCGCACCTTGATCTTCTCGGCGCCCAGCACGACGTGCAGGTTGGTGAGGATCGTGCCGTTGTCGACGATGACCACGCCGGTGCCGACGCCGGTGCTGCGATAGCCGGGGAAGCCGCCGTTGCGTTCGGCCGCCTTCTCCTTGTCGTCCTTGTCGGCCGCGGGGTCCTTGTCCTTCTCGTTGTCCTTGCCGCCCTTCGCGCCTTCGGGCGCCTTTTGCTTGCCGCCGTCATTGCGCGCGCTCTTGTCCTTCGCTGCGGCGCGCTCCTTGTCCTTCGCGGTCTTGCCCTTGTCGGGGACGTTGCCCGCCGCCTTGTCGTCGCTCTTGCCCTTGTTGTCGCCCTTCGCCTTGTCCTCGTCGCCGCCGTTGTCCGGGCTGTAGCCCATGACGCGCACGACCGACGGTGCGATCGCGGCCACGGCCTTGGTCGCCATCGACGGCAGGTTCGTGTTCTCGAGCGTGTGCAGTACCGCGGAGTCGATGTCCTTCTGCGTGAGCTCGTACGGCGCAGGCCGCGTCTTCGCGTAGGTCAGCACCAGGGCGACGGCGAACAGCGCCCCCCCGACCACCAGGAGCGGCCGCTCGAACCTGCGGTAGAAAGAACGCGCGCGGCCGGGCGGCTTGGCGCTTGCAGGCGGTGAGGCCTCGCCGGGAGCTTGCGCGCTTTCAGCGGATGCCTCCGTCTCGCGCGCGGTCCTGCGCGCCCGGTTGGAGCTGCTGTACAGGGCAACCTTCTTCATCGTCGGCCCATTCTGCGCCACGCCGGCTTGAATGGTTGTCGCAACGTTAACATGCGGGGCGCGCCTTGTGCATAGGCACGCCCTACGGCGGGGAAGTTCAATAGGCGGTGCCGTCCTTGCGCAGGTAGCGCCAGTGCCCATCCGCGCCGAGCACAGCGGCGAGATCGTCGTCCGGATACACGACGGCGTCACCGGGCGTGCGGTCGCCGATCTCCAGGAACTCCACGACATCGGGACCGGGATTGACGAGCTGATGCGCGTCGCCCGTTCCGGCGGCGAACCCCGCGCACATGCCGGGATGCAGCTCGGTCTCCCCGCCGTCGGTGACGAGCACGGGGTGCCCCGCCAATACGTACACGAACTCGTCCTGCTTCGTGTGCGCATGACGAAGCGACGACACCGCGCCGGGCGCGAGGCGCGTCAGGTTGACGCCGAAGTTGGTGAGGCCGAAGAAATCGCCGAGCGGCCGCTTGTCGCGTCCGGCGACGCGAGCGGCGAAGGGCGCCGGATAACCGGTCTTCCTTGCGCGAAGCGGCGCCTCGGACGCGACGAGAGCGACGGCAGGTTCGGGCGTGGGAGCAGCCATGAGGCGACCTTACGTGGGTCCCGCGAGGGCAACCACGTAATGGTCGTCGAACGCGCGGGCCGCCGCAAGCCGCGCGTTCGACCGTCAGCGCAGCCTCGGCTCGAACTCGATGCGGGTGGTCGCGACCTCGAGCAGCGGCCCCAGTTCGTACACGTTGCGATACCCGTAGGTGTACAGCGTCGTGTAGGTCGCGAGGTTCAGCGCGGCCGGCGGCAGCTTGCTCGGGAATGGGTCGGGCGCATCGCGGAAGTTGTTGTTGCAGTAGATGAGGATGACGGTGCTCTTGTCGGGCACGGTCGCGGCCAGGCTCTCCACCGTGAGGTCGGGGAAGCTCAAGTTGACGGCGCCGCGCACGTGCAGCGCGTCGTACTTGACGCGGCTGCGCGCGTCGAGGACCACCGTGCCCGGCTGCTTCGCGAGGCGGATGAATTCCGCCTCGGAGACGCGATGCGCCTCCCGATGCTGCGCGGCCTCGTTGGCGAGGCGCAGGTAGCCGGCGCTGTCGATCGCCGGGTTGGCGAGGTTTTGCGACTCGAGCGCCGGGACGGCGGGCGCGAGGGCGAGCACTACGCAGCCGATGAGCATGCGCATAGATTCCTCCGCGAAGTGGCTAGGGCCTGTTTGCGGGCCCTGGTCCACTGCACCAAACGCCTAGGCCGAACGGCCAGTTGACGAGTCGCTTGACGGCCGCTTCGTACCGACTATAATGACGGTACCGATCATCCATACGGTATCGTGGGCGAAATGTCTCCCCCGCCGCTTCCGGCCCTTTCGCGCTCCGCCGAGCCGCCGCGGCTCACCGCGCGGCAGCAGCAGATCCTCGACTGGATCCGTGGCCACATGGAGGCCACCGGCATGCCGCCCACGCGCGCGGAGATCGCCGCGGGCCTGGGCTTCTCGACGGCGAGCTCGGCGGAAGATCATCTGCAGGCGCTCGCGCGCAAGGGCGCGCTCGAGTTGACGCCCGGCGCCGCGCGCGGCCTGCGCCTGCGCGACATCCCCGGCTTGCCCGTGCAAGGCTCGCTGCCGCTCGTGGGCCGCGTGGCCGCGGGCAGTCCCATCCTCGCCGCCGAGCACATCGAGGCGCAATACAGAATCGACGCGTCGCTTTTCACCCCGCGCGCCGATTACCTCCTGCGCGTCAAGGGCGCGAGCATGCAGGACGCGGGCATCCTCGACGGCGATCTGCTCGTCGTGCACAAGACCGACGAGGCTCGCAGCGGCCAGATCGTGGTGGCGCGGCTCGGCGAGGAGGTGACCGTCAAACGCCTGAAACGTCGCGGGCGCGAAATCACGCTGATGGCGGAGAACGCCGCGTTCGCGCCCATCGCGGTCGACCCGGCAAGGACGTCGTTCGCCATCGAAGGTGTGGCCGTCGGCGTCATCCGGCCGAGCCGCTCGCTTTAGAGCCGGCCAGCAGGCCCTAACCCAGCTCATGGCCACCGTCCGCTACCTCGTCCACGACGTCGACGCCGCGCTCGACTTCTACGTCGGCAAGCTGGGCTTCGCGCTCGTGCAGCGCTGGGGACCCCCGTTCGCGATCGTCAGCCACGGCGATCTCACGTTATGGCTGTCCGGCCCGGGCACGTCGGCCGCAAGGCCGATGCCCGACGGCGCGCAGCCTGCGCCCGGCGGCTGGAACCGCCTCGTGCTCGAAGTGCCCGACTTCGAGGCAAAGGTCGCGGCGCTGCGCGAAAGCGGCGTGCGCATGCGAAGCGACGTCGTGACCGGCCCGGGTGGCCGCCAGCTGCTGCTCGAGGATCCGTCCGGCAATCCGGTCGAGTTGTTTTCCCACGGCGCGTGAGGCAATCGATCATGCGACGCGGCACTGCAGTAGAAAGCCCCTTCCCCTCTGCCTGAGTCTTTCCGGGCGTCTGCGGTCTTTCGAGAAGGCCGCGGATGCCCGGCCCCTTTTTCAGGAGAAATCGTTATGGCCGTAGCTCCCATTCCCGCCGGTTACCACTCCGTGACGCCTTACCTCATCGTCGAGGGCGCGGCGAAAGCGATCGATTTCTACAAGCACGCGTTCGAAGCCGAGGAGCTCCTGCGCCTGCCGCTGCCCGACGGCAAGGTCGCGCACGCCGAGATCAGGATCGGCGACTCGCCGGTCATGATGGCCGACGCGCAGGAAGAGTACCGCAGCCCCAAAGCCTTCGGCGGCACGCCGGTGAGCCTCATGATCTACGTGGAGGACGTCGACCGCATCTTCCGCCAGGCGCTCGCGGCGGGCGCCACCCAGCAGCGGCCGGTGGTGAACCAGTTCTACGGCGATCGCAGCGGCACACTCGTCGATCCCTTCGGCCACATCTGGACCATCGCCACGCACGTGGAGGACGTGTCCGCCGAGGAAATCGACCGCCGCATGGCGAAGATGATGCAGGAGAGCTGAAATGCCGGGCTACGTGCTGTACGGCACGAAAGGCTCCGGCGCCGCTGCGGTGGACGCGGCGCTCACGCTCGCCGGCGTCGAGTTCCGCAACGTGGATGCGGCGTCGTGGGAGCCCGGCGCCGGCCTCGACGAGCTTTCGCGCGTCAATCCGCTCGCGCAGATTCCCACGCTCGTCCTGCCCGACGGCACGGTGATGACGGAGAGCGCCGCGATCCTGATCCACCTCGGCCTTGCGTATCCCGCGAGCGACCTGCTGCCCTCCGATGCCTCGCGCCGCGCGCAGGTCGTGCGCGGGCTCGTATACGTCGCGGCGAACTGCTACGCCGCCATCGGCATCATCGACTTCCCGGAGCGGTTCGTGACCGACCCCGACGAGGCGATACGCAAGCGCATCAAGGCCGGCACCACGCAGCGCCTGCATTACCTGTGGGGCATGTTCGCGGATGCGTTTCCGGCACGGCCGTTCCTCACCGGCGAGCGGCTGGGCGCGCTCGATCTCTTAGCGGCGGTGGTGTCGAAGTGGTCGGGGGCGCGCAAGCATCTTGCCGAATCGCGTCCGGCGTTCAGCGCGCTGCTCGGAAAGATCGAAAGCGATCCGCGCGTGGCGCCGGTCTTTGCGCGCTATTTCGAGCCGGCGAAGCAGTGAGCAAGCGATGAAGTAGATGGCTTCCGCCGCCGCTCTCGCAGCGCTGCTCTCGCACCCTTCGATCTGGCGCGGCGACGACGTCGCGCCGGAGCCCGCCGCGCTGCCGTCGGGCTACGCCGCGCTCGACGCCGTGCTGCCTGGCCGCGGCTGGCCGCAGGGGGCGCTGACCGAGATCCTGCTTGCGCACGAAGGCATCGGCGAGATCCGTCTCACGCTGCCGGCGCTCGTGCGCCTGCAGGCGCAGCGGCGCGACGTGGTATGGATCGCGCCGCCGCACAAGCCGTACGCGCCCGCGCTCGCCGCAGCCGGTGTCGATCTCGCGCGCCTTTACATCGTCGCGTGCACGACGCCGCAGGACGCGCTGTGGGCCTTCGAGCAATCGCTGCGCGCGCCGGAATGCGGCGCGGCGTTCGCGTGGCTTTCGACGAGCGACGAGCGCGTGCTGCGAAGGCTGCAGGTCGCAGCGCGCGACGGCCGCACGTGGGGCGCGCTGTGGCGGCGTCCCGGCCAGCGCGGCAGCGCCACCGCGGCGCCGCTGCGGCTCGCGCTGTCGCGTCACGAAGGCCTTCTCGCAGTGCGCGTTTTGAAGCGGCGCGGCGCCGAATTGATCAAGCCCGTCCTCCTCGACGTCGGCTCGGATGCGCCCGGCGTTGCGCGCGTGCCGGCTTCGCGGCGTCTCGCAGGCGCGCCATGAACACCGTCGCCCTTAGGGCCTGTTAACGCTATGGGCACGAATGCGAGCGGTCGGCATGGGGCGCCAATCAAGGCGGACGACGAAGCGAAGACGAGATGTCTTCGCGAGGAGGACAACGCAGAGTGGTGCCCCAGGGCGCCCGCTCCCTTCGGGTCGCTGCCGAAAACGCCCATCGCTGCGTTGCAAAGACTCGCTGGTCAGCCGGACCAGCCTCGCCTTCGCGCCTTGCGCTGGGCGTTTTCGGCCCTGCGACGCGTTCGTGTCCATAGCGTTAACAGGGCCTAGGTCCGCTTTCCCGCCGCCGTCCTTCGCACGGAGCCCGCCATGCCCGGTCTCGCCCATCATTTCTACACCATGGCCGCGAACAACGCGTGGGCCAACCATCGCCTGCTCGCCGCCTGCGCGCGCCTTTCGCAGGACGACTTCGTCGCGAAGCGCACGAGCTTCTTCCCGTCACTCAAGGCAACGCTCAACCATATCGTGACCGTCGACTGGTATTACGTCGACGCGCTCGAGCGCGCCTTGCGACGCGAGCCCGCCAACATCGACGCCGACCGCTTCTTCGATCCCGAAGAGCCGTTCGCCACGTGCGCCGAGGTTTCCGCCGCGCAGCACGCCGTCGACCGGCGCCTGCTCGCCACGTGCCGCAGCCTCACCGACGCGCAGACGCAGATGCCGGTGGCGGTCTCGCGCCGCGCAGGGGTGCAGCACGAGACCGCCGCCCGCCTCCTCGCTCATCTCTTCCAGCACCAGATCCACCACCGCGGGCAGGCGCACGCCATGCTCGCCGGCACCGCGGTGAAGCCGCCGCAGCTCGACGAATTCTTCTGCGCCAACGAGGCGCACCTGCGCGAGCGCGAGCTTGCCGAGCTCGGCTTGTCGGAGGCCGCGATCTTTTCATGAAGGGCGCGCTCTGGGCCTGTCTGCTCTTTCCTTCGCTGCCGCTCGACGTCTTCGCGCGCGCGCTATCGCCTGACGATACGGCGCGTCCTTTCGTCGTCGGCAGCGGCGGCCACTACCCTCGCGTGGTCGCGGCCAACGCCGCGGCGCGCGCTGCGGGCATTCGCAGCGACCAGCTCGTCTCGGGCGCGCTTGCGCTCGCGCCCGATCTCGCGCTGCGCGAGCGCGACGCCGGCGCCGAAGCGCGTGCGCTCGCGCAGCTCGCCACGTGGACGCTCACCTTCACGCCGATGGCCTGCCTCGCGCCGCCCAACGCGATCCTCGCCGACATCGGCTCGAGCCTGCGCCTGTTCGGCGGCTTGCCGCGGCTCGTGGCGCGATTGGCCGGCGGCGCGCACGGCCTCGGCTACGCCAATCGCCTGGGCATCGCGCCCACGCCAGGCGCCGCGCTGCTGCTCTCGCGCGCCGGGCATACGCAAGCGGTGCTCGAGCGCGCGTGCCTGCCCGACGCGCTCGGCCCGCTTCCGCTTTCGCTGCTCGACCTCGACGACAACACCCGCGCCACGCTGCGCGAAGCGGGCGTCACCACGTTCGGCCGGGTCGCCGCGCTGCCGCGCGACGGCCTCGCCCGCCGCTTCGGTCCCGCCGCCGTCGCGCTGCTCGATCAGGCGCTCGGCGCGGCGCCCGATCCGCGCGCGTCGTTCGTGCCGCCGCCGCGCTTCCTGGGCCGTCTCGATCTTCCGGCGCCGGTGCATGACGTGGAGGCGCTGGGCTTCGGGGTGCAGCGCCTCGTGCGCGATCTTTCCGACTGGCTCCTCGCGCGCGGCCTGGGCGCGCTGCGCCTGACGCTCACGCTCGATCACGAGCGCTATTTGCGCCGGCGCGGGCTGCCCGCAACACAGGTGCCGTTCGCGCTCGGCGCGCCGGCGCGCACGCCGTCGCATCTTCTGGGCGTGCTGCGCGAGCGCCTCACGCGGGTCGCGCTGCCCGCGCCGGTGGAAGCGATCGCGCTTGCGAGCGAGCTGACCGCGCCGCTGCCCGGCCGTAACTTGGGCCTCTTGCCCGGCGACGACGTCGACCGCATCGAGGTGCCGCTCATCGATCGCCTGCGCGCACGCCTGGGCGAGGACGCGCTGCATCGCTTGGTCCCGCACGCCGATCACCGCCCGGAGCTCGCGGTGCGCGACGCGCCTTCGCAGCCCGCGCGCGCGCCGGCGCCTTTGCCGGATGCGCCGCGCCCGATCTGGCTCCTCGGCGAGCCCGCGCCGCTCGCCAACCTGATCGAGGCGCAGCCGTGGGTGCTGCGCGACGGGCCGGAGCGCATCGAATCGGGCTGGTGGGACGGGGGCGACGTGCGCCGCGATTACTTCGTGGCCGATACACCCGACGGCGCCACCGCGTGGATCTACCGCGACCACCGCTACGGCATCGACGACGGCGAGTGGTTCATGCACGGGCTGTTTGCCTGAAAGCACGCGCCGCTTTGACCAAGTGCGGCCGGGAGGCGTACGCTTCCGTTCCACGCCGCCCACACACGCTCACCGATTGCAACTGCTCGATCTGCCGGCGCTACGGCGTGCCGTCGGCTTACTGCCAAGCGCCCGAAGTCCGGGTCGTCTCCGGGCCCGGCGCCACGCAATCCCGTTCCCGGATGCGCAAGCACGACGGCGCCGACAGCGGGAAGTACCTCGACTGGACGACACGGTGAAGCCATGCCGCGTGACAAGACCCTCACGATCCTCGCCGCGCTCGCGATTGCGCCCGGGATGCCCTTTGCCGCAGGCATCGACTCCATCCCGTCATTCTCCGGCGCGGTGAGCATCGACATGAACACGCTGGGTCCATCGCCGCGATTCCCGGGGGTGAGCGGCGTATGGGTTCTTTACGACCCGACGCTTTCCGTCGACTGCTCGCCGCCGCGCGGGTGCTACGCGAAGACGCAGCGCATCTACTACGGGTTCAACTGCACGCCCCGATATGCGGTCGCGATGGAGCGCGTGTCGTTCGATCTGAACGGCAACGTGGTCAAGGACGAGACTACCGACACGCTGTCGCCGTCATACGATCGCGCCGCAGCGCTCGTGCTCAACACGTTCTGCCCGGTTAACGTCATCCAGAACTGATGCACCTGGTCCGCCCGGCCCGCGAGCACCTCGCAGGTTACGTCGCGGCGCTCGAGCGCGGCTGGTCGGCCGACAACGTCCGCGGCGCGGCGGCGGCCGCCGAGGAGCTCGAGAGGATCCGCGCCAACGCCGATGCGTTCATCGCATCGCTCGAAGATCGCGAGGGCAGGGGCGCGCCGGTCAAGCTGCCCGACGGTTCGCTCGTGCCGAGGCTTCCGAGCATCAGACTCTGGCTCTGGGACGGCGAATTCGCGGGCGCCATCGGATTGCGCTGGCAGCCCGGCACCACGGCACTGCCGCCGCACTGCCTCGGCCACATCGGCTACGCGGTAGTACCGTGGAAGCAGCGGATGGGTTACGCTACGGTCGCACTTGGCCTGCTGCTGCCGGAAGCACGTTCGGTCGGACTGCCCTACGTGGAGATCACGACCGATCCCGACAACCTCGCGTCGCAGCGCGTGATCGAGGCCAATGGAGGCGAGCTCGTGGAGCGCTTCGTCAAGCCGGCGCAGTTCGGCTGCAAGCCCGGGCTACGCTATCGCATCCACTTGTCCTAGCGGGTCGAAAGCCACCATGCATCGATACCTGTCTTCGGGCGCGCTCGCGCTCCTTGCCGCAAGCGCGGCTCACTGCGAAACGCTCTCCCTTTCCCCGGATTCGTCCCGCTGGGACTTCCAAGGGCGCGCCGAGGTCGCGCAATACCAGGGGCGCAAGACGATCTTCCTCGACGGCGGCGCGGCGGCCGTCAAGGATTTCCTGATGCGCGACGGCGTGATCGACGTGGACGTCGTCACGCCGGCCGCGCGCGGCTTCTTCGGCATTCAGTTCCGGGTCGCGGACGACGGCGCCAATGGCGAATGGGTGTACTTGCGTCAGCACAAATCCGGGTTGCCGGACGCCATGCAATACACGCCTGTCCTCGGCAGCGGGCTCAACTGGCAGATCTACAACGGGCCCGGCTTCACCGGCGAGCTCGACCTTCCGCGCGACGAGTGGTTCCACATGCGCCTCGAGGTCACGGGTGCCCAGGCGAAGCTCTACGTCAAGGACATGAGCAAGCCCGCGCTCGTGATGGGCGACCTCAAGAGCGGCGTGCAGAACGGCGAGGTCGCGCTGGCGGCGCTCACCGGCGCCGTCTATTTCGCCAACTTCGAGGTGCGCACGACACCGGACGCGCCGTGGCAGAGGCAGCCGCCGCCGATGCCGGCGGGCACGATCGTCAAGTGGAGCATCTCGCCCGCGTTCGATGCGCTCAAGCGCAATCTCGAGCGGGCGCCCACGCGCGCCGAGCAGGAGGCGATGCGTTGGCAGGACGTCGAGGCGGAGCCGCCAGGCTTCGTCGTACTCTACCGCTACCGCGAGGCCCCGCATCCGAGGGTGACGTTCGCCAACGACTGGTCGAAGCGGCTCGATCCGCAGCCGGGCATGCAGGTCCTGTACGCGAAGACGGCAGTCGACTCGGACCGCGACCAGGTGAAGAAGCTCGAGATCGGCTACAGCGACGACGTGAGCGTGTTCCTGAATGGGCAGATCCTCTATCGCGGCCGCAGCGCGCAGAACTTCCGCGATCCCGGCTTCCTCGGCATCGTCAATGCCGAGAACGATGCCGTCTATCTCCCGTTGAAGAAAGGTCGCAACGAGCTCATGCTCGCGGTGAGCGAGCTCGGCGGCGGATGGGGCTTCATCTGCCGCCTCGCGGACGTCGACGGCCGCAATTAGCTCATTTGACGTCCGGGCGTTCGAGCTCCTGCACCATCCGCGCGTATTGCGGATTCTCCGGATCGAGATCGCGCAGCTGCTTCGCGTAGGCGAGCGCATCCGCCGCGCGGCGGTCGTGTGCGGCGTACAACGCGAGCGCCTCGAGCGTGTCGCGATCGTACGGATGCCGCTTGTGCGCGGCCTCGAGCGCCTGTCTCGATTTCGCCGGCTGGCCGGCGTCGTTCAGGCCGACTGCGTAGACATATGCGAAGCGCGCGTCGTCCGGCGCGAGGCGCGCCGCCTCGGTGAGCGAGGCGAGTCCTTCCGCGGCGCGCTTCTCGCGCACCAGCGTGAGCCCGAGCGCATAGTGAAGCGCGGCGGCCTGCGGGTTGCGCGCGAGCCCCTCGCGCGCCGCCTTCTCCGCTTCCGAATCGGCCCCGCGCGCGCGGTACAGGTCGGCGAGGTTCACGTACGCCGGCACGAAGGTGGGATCGATCGCGATCGCCTTGCGGTATTCCGCGATCGCACGCTCCGCATCGTTGCGGCGCGCGTACAGGTTGCCGAGGTTGGCGTGGCCTTCGGGCCGGTCCGCGTTGTAGTTCTGAGCCGCGACGTATTCGTCGAGCGCGTGTGCGAACGCTGCCCGGGCATCGGGCGCAAGTCCGTTCTCCGTCGGCCCGGCGAGCGCGAGCGCGGCGTCCATCCGCACCACGCGCGCGGGGTCCGACAGCATGCGCGGCAGGTAGCGTGCGCGGGTCGGCGCGTCCGCGCTCGAGAGCGCGCCCACGGCGGCCGTGCGCACGACCGGATCGGGATCGTTGAGCGCCCGCGCCACGGATGCGATCGCGGTCGGCGTGAGCCAAGGACCGAGACGCGCGAGCGCGCTCGCGCGCACGATCGCCGGCTGCGACGGATCGTCGACGATCGTGAGCAGCATGCCGCGCGCGCCCTTTGCGCCCGCCGTGCCTGCCGCGAGCGCCTCGGCGAACTGCTGGTAGCCGCGCGGCGGGTGATCGCCCCAGAGGCGCCTCACGGCGTCGGCGGCCCACTGCGCCGATTGCTTGTCGTGGCAGGCGTTGCATGCGTTCGGCACGCCGAGCTTGACCGTGAGGTCGGGGCGCGGGATGCGAAGCGAGTGATCGTGCCGAGGATCGACCACCATGTACGTCGTCGTGGGCATGTGGCAGGACGCGCACGCGGCGCCGGCGGTGCCCTGGCCGTGATGCGTGTGCGCGGGGGTATCGAAGGCCGCCGCGGCGTGGCACTGCGTGCACACGGCGTTGCCGGCCGCGCGAAGCTTGAGCGAGTGCGGATCGTGGCAATCCGAGCACGTGACGCCCTGCGCGTTCATGCGGCTTTGCAGGAACGAGCCCCAGTTGTAGACCTCGTCGCGCATCTGGCCGTCGCTCCAGTACAGGCCTTCGTCGAGCGTCGTGCGGCGTTGCGCGTCGCCTCCCGGCTTGCCGTACGCATAGTCGTCGGAGAAGCGCGCCGAGCGGGCGTGGCAACGGCCGCAGGTGTCGATCTCGCGCGACGACGCGCGCGCCGGCGTGCGGGTTGCCGTGTGCGCGTCGCTCGCAAATGCCCACGCCGCGCCCCTGCGCTCGTCCAGCGCCACGGCAAGCCCCTTGCCGGCGTAATCGGCGCTGCCGCGCTCCTTCTTCGCCCACGCGACGTGGCTCGACCCCGGGCCGTGGCACGCCTCGCACGCGACGTTCAGCTCGGACCACGTCGTGTGGAACGTCGCGCTGGCGGCGTCGTACGCCTTGCGCAGGTTGGTCGAATGGCACTCGGCGCACTGGAAGTTCCAGTTCTGGTCGATCCCCGACCAGTGCAGCGGATCGCCCGGCTTCGGCACGCGTCCCGGGTACAGATGGAACCAGCGTTGCCCGCCGGCCGCCTTGCTCCGTGTGTCCCACGCCACGCCGAACGCCTGCAGGCGCCCGCCGGGCAGCTCGATCAGGTATTGCTGCAGCGGCCGAACGCCGAACGTGTACTTGACCTCGAAGTCGGCGGGCTTGCCGTCGGGCCCTTCGGTGTTGACGAAATGCTTGCCGTCGCGCGTGAAGAACGTCGTGGCCGTGTCCTTCTGCGCGAACTTGACGCCGGAGAAATCGCCGAGCACCGACTTCGCGTCGGCGACCTGCATCGCGAGATCGTGGTCGGAGCCGCGCCACGCGTCCGTCTCCTTCGCGTGGCATCCCGCGCAGACCGCCGCCCCCACGAATTGCGGCTCGGGCGCGGCGGCGGCTTTCGGCGTTTCCGGCGCGCGGCTCGGTTGCAGGATGGAGTAAGCGAGGGCGGCCGCGGCTACGATCGCCGCCGCGACAGCGCCGAGCCATAGGCGGTTCCTCGCCAATGCCGGCGGGGACGCGACCGGCTGCGCGACCGGTGCGCGCTGTGCCGGCTTCTTCTTCCTCGACATGCGCTATTGACGCACGAATGCGCCGTAGGCGCACACGTCCGCTTAACGCGGCGTCATATTCCCGCGTACCACTGGTAGCCCTGGTCTTCCCAGTAGCCGCCCTTGCCGCCCGCGATGTTGCCGAACGTGGAAACGAACTCGATGCCGGTGATGTACTTCGCGTGCTTGTAGCCGAGCTGGCGTTCCACCCGCAGCCGCAGCGGCGCGCCGTTCGGCACCGGCAGCGGCTCGTCGTTGAGCTCGTAGGCGAGGATCGTCTGCTCGTGGCGCGCGTCGTCGAAGTCGATGCTCTCGTAGTACAGATCGGTGCCGTCCTGGTTCATCGGATCGGCGCAGTAGAACATGACGTAGCGCGCCTCGGGCCTGACCTTCACGGCGTCGAGAAGAGCGGAAAGCCGCGCGCCCTTCCACTTGGCGATCGCGCTCCATCCTTCGACGCAATCGTGGCGCGTGACCTGGGTGCGCGACGGAAGCGCGCGCAGGTCCGCCAGCGTGAACTTGCGCGGCGCCTCGCACAGGCCGCCGACGTCCAGCGCGTAGTCCGCGAACTGGTTCTGCACCCACGCGTTGTACTGGTCGGTGCCGGGATCGTCGGTGCCGTTGCTGCGGAACGTCGGGGTGCGATCCTTTTCGGGGAACTCCTGCGCCATCGCCTTGCGGCCGACGAGCCTGGCGAGCGCCTCGTTGAGCGGCTCCACGGAGTTCAGGAGCTTCGGGAACCACTCGGTGCGCGAGAGGTTGTCGCAGCCTGCGAGCGTCAGGGCGGACAGCGACGCCGCGGCGGTTCGCAGAAACGTGCGCCGCGGCAGGCGCTTGCGAAGGCGGAACGGTCTTTTCATCCTAGGCGCTCACGCGGTAGCGGCCGGTGATCATCGAGCGCAGGTTGTTCCACAGCCCCGTCACGATCACCTGGAAGACGTGGATCAGCACGAAGGCGACGAGCAGCCACGCGACGATGAAGTGGATCGAGCGCGCCGACTGACGCCCGCCGACGATGCTCACCCACCCCGTGAGCACCGCGTCGAGCCACGGCGACATGGCGAGCCCCATGAGAACGATGAGTGGCAGCAGGAGGAAGATCACGACGAGATAAGCGAGCTTCTGCAGCACGTTGTAGCGCTTTGCGTCCTCGCCAGCGGGATGGCGGAAGCGAAGGTGATCGCGGATCGACGCGCCGATGCCGCGCAGCTCCTCGCCCGAGGGCGCGAGGTCGCGCGTCAGATGCCGGCTCGCGATCGTGTAGAGGAGGAAAGCGAGGCCGTTCAGCACGAACACCCACGCGAAGAAGAAGTGCCACGTGCGCGCCATCGACAGCCACTGCGGCCCGGGCAGCATCATCCATGGCGGAAAGGTCGATCGTGCGTACTGCCCGTGCGCGTCCCGGGTCAACCCCAGCCAGCCGGTCGTGTCGAACTCCCTCCCGAAGATGCGCGTCACGCCCTGCGGCTCACCGTTCGGCTGGAGGCGTGCGCCGATTTCTAGCACGGGAGGACTCGCGTAGGACGTTTGGCCGAAGTTGAGCGCGGGATGGGCGTTGAAGATCTGCAGGCCGCTCATGAACAGGACCGTGAGCGCCACGACGTTGATCCAGTGCATGATGCGCACGGGCAGCGCGTGGCGGTAATACACATAGCTGGCCGCGGGGGCGGGCGTTGCGGCAAGCGAGGTCTCGTCAGTCATGTGCGCCTTGGTCGTCCCCGGAGCGTACGCCCTTACAATCGGCGCCATGGCCGCCCCCTACGCGACGCTGACGCCGGACCGCATCCTCGACGCCCTCGATCGGGTCGGCGTGCGTGGAGACGGCCGGCTCCTCGCCCTCAACAGCTACGAAAATCGCGTCTATCTCGTGCATTGCGACGACGCCGCCCCGGTGGTCGTCAAATTCTACCGCCCGGGGCGCTGGACCGACGCCCAGATCGCCGAGGAGCATGCCTTCGTGGCCGAGCTCGTCGAGCGGGAGATCCCCGCGGTCGCCCCGCTCGTCCTCGAGGGTTCGACCTTGCACCACGACGTGGAGTTGCGCTTCGCCGTGTACCCGCGCCGCGGCGGCCGCACCCCCGAGCTCGACGACCGCGACACGCTCACCTGGCTCGGCCGCTTCATCGGGCGCATCCACGCCGTCGGTGCGCAACGGCCCTTCCTGCATAGGCCGCCGCTCGACATACCGTCCTTCGGCGACGAGCCGCGCGACTACCTGCTCGCGAACGGCTTCATTCCCGACGACCTGCGCGAAGCCTACGAGACCGTGTCGGCCATGGCCCTCGCCGCCGTGCGCCGCTGCTTCGAGCGCGCGGGCGCGTTCGCCGCGATCCGCCTGCACGGCGACTGCCACGCGAGCAACGTGCTGTGGACCGCTGACGGGCCGCACTTCGTCGACTTCGACGATGCGCGGACGGGGCCGGCGATCCAGGACCTGTGGATGCTCCTGTCCGGCGACCGCGCGGCGATGACGCGCCAGCTCGCCGACGCCCTCGCGGGCTACGAGGACTTCGCCTCGCTCGACCGCCGCGAGCTGCGCCTCGTCGAAGCGCTGCGCACGCTGCGCCTCCTGCACTACGCGGCGTGGATCGCGCGGCGCTGGGACGATCCCGCGTTTCCGGCGGCGTTCCCGTGGTTCAACACGCACCGCTACTGGCAGGACCGCATTCTCGAGTTGCGCGAGCAGATCGCGGCAATGGACGAAGCGCCGCTGGAGTGTTAGGAGCCCGCGTGCAGAAGGTAGACGCCCTGCCCCACGTAGGCGATCGACAGCGCCATGATGATGCCGCGGCTCCAGCGCCTGAATTGCTCGTCGCTGATCCGCTCGAGCACGTGGCGCGAGGTCTGCGTGCCGACGATCGCCAGGCCGATCGCCATCACCACGACCAAAGGCGACAGCTCGCCGCCGATGACCGCGAGCGCCGCGCCGAAGTACACGAGCTTGACGAAGTGGCCGAGCGTCTGCACCGCGGCCTTGGTCGCGACGATGCCGCGGCGGCCCAGGCCCGACTGCACGAAGAACGTGTCGAGGATGGGACCCGAGACGCCGGCCAGGAGCTGAAGCACCATGCAGATCGCGCCGCCCGCCACCGCGTGCATCGGCCGTACGACGTTCAGGCGGGCATGCGCCGGCAGGGCGAGCGCGAGGAACGGCGTCAGGCCCAGGATCAATAGGGCTACACCCTTGCTCGGAAGGACCGCGACTGCGGCGAACCCGAGCGCGGACAGGAGCGAGCCCGCCGCGAACCGCCCGACGATGCCCCAGGCCACGTGCGCACGCCAGACCCACGCGCGCCATCCGTTCGACGTCATCTGCGTGATGCCGTGCAGGACCATCGCGCTCGGCAGCGGCATGAGCGCGAGCAGCAGGCCCATGAGCACCATCCCGCCCGCCATGCCGAAGATGCCGGACAGGAAGGACGTCGCGACGATCGCTGCGGCAAGGATGGCGAGGGTCGGCAGGCTGAACATGGTGCGCTCTTCGGAATGACGCAAGCGTAAGGCTTGCGGCAGCTCCGCCGCAAACGGTATTCCCTGAGCTTTCCCCAAGAAAATATTGGGGTGTGCGGGAGAACCCGATCGCGTCGGTCAGAAACCCGCGAGGCGGACCCTCGCGCTCATGGAAGCGTCACCGCGGTGCGCACGGTCCCCGCCCGCTCGTGCCGCGCCACGAGATTCACGACGTCACCCGCGCTGCCCCGCACCACCCAGCTGAGCTTCATCCGATCATCGGTGACGTGATAGTCGGGCCAGAACGAGATGCCGGTGTGCTTGTAGGCGCGGCCCTCGAGCTGGCCGTGCTCCTCGCGCCGCTTGCCCTGGACGAGCGCGGCCCCGGCCGGAAGCTCGATCTCGGCAACGAGCCCGCGCACGGTCTTGCGGTCGAGCGCGCGCTTGGTCACGTACGACGGCAGGAAGCCCGTGTTCTGCACGACGAGCGTGATCGTGTAGTTGCCGCCGCCCGCCGACTGCGCGCCCGCGTGCACGAGCTCGAGCTTGGGCGATACGAGCGCGTTCCACAGCAGCCACTTCGGGAACTTGGCGACCTCGCGCTCGAGCAACGGCGGCGGCGGATTGGAGAAGGCGTGGAAGCGGTTCCAGCCGCCGATCTCGATCCTGCCGAGCTGCGGATGATCGAAGGGCTTCCACGGGATGTGCGCGAGGCCGCCCAACTTCTCGTCGCTCCAGCGCAGCATCGCGAGGTCGTCGTCGGGCGAATGGTCGCGGAACCAGTCGATGAACTTGTAGCCCGTGATGCCTGCCTCGCGCATCGGCGACCAGATCTCCACCACCCAGCTGAACATGCCCAAGTGCTCGTAGATCCAGTCGAACGTGCCGCCGATCACCGATTTCGGATGGTAGCGGAACTCGTGGTACACGGAAATGTGCGGGTAGCCGGTGATCTCGGTCCCCTTGCGGCCCGCGGCCTGATACACCCACAGGTCCTCGGCGTGCATCTCCTCGTCGGCGGTATGCTCGAAGGGGCGCAGCAGCACGCCGCTCCAGGTGTGGAACGAGATGCCGCCGGTGACGTTCGGGTGGCGCGTGATGAAGTCGACCACGGCGCGCACTTCCGGCTCCGAGGCAGGATACGGGCCCGCGCCCAGCTGCTCGAACTCCTGGCGCCACGATGCGGGGAAGTTGCGGTTCAGATCGAGCCCCTGCACGGGCCTCTTCACGCGCAGCGTGTAGCCGTCGTAGTCCTGCATCGTGCCTTCGGGGACGATCCTGTAGTAGGTACCGCCCGTCTCGGTGGGATCCCGTCGGATCATGAGCCGCGGCTCTTCGGGATGCGACTTCCACACGCCGTTCGGATCGGGGAAGCGCATCTGCAGGATGCGGCCGTCGCCGTCGACGTCCTCGACCGTCAGGCCTTCGAGATCCTCTTCGCCATGCGGGTAGGGCCGCGTGCTCGAGCGGACCCACTTCGGCTTGTCGGCGAGCGCCCATTCCGCGCCGTCCGGGTTGATGCGCGGGCAAATGTAGAAAGCGCGGGTGTCGAGCGCGCGCGTGATGTCGGCGTCGCGGCCGTAGCCTTGGACTAGCGTACGCAGGAAGTAGACGTTGGCGACCGAGCCAGCGACCTCCGTCGCGTGGATGTTGCCGTCGACCCAGAATGCGGGCTTCTCGCCGGCAGGACCGGTCTTCGTGTTCGTCACGGTGGCGACCCAGATGTCACGACCCTCATAGCTCTTCCCGATCGACTCGACCGAAACCAGGTCGGGGTGCTCGCGTGCGAAGGCGTCGAGGAGGCCGGTCAAGCCGGCGTAGCGGTAGAAGCGGTCGAACGCGATGTCGGGCATGCGAAAGGGGATCGGCGGCGAAAAGGACTCCGCATCTTAGCGGGGAACTCGCCGGCCCGAGCGGCGCAACCCCAGGGCCTGAAGTGACTACCGCATATTTATACGGTATATTTCGGTGGAGGCCGCCCGATGCTTCCGCCCTACGCCGAGCTGCACTGCCTGACCAACTTCTCGTTCCTGCGCGGGGCGTCGCATCCCGAGGAGCTGGTCGAGCGCGCGCAGGCGCTCGGCTACTCGGCGCTGGCCGTCACCGACGAGTGCTCGCTCGCGGGCGCGGTCCGCGCGCATCTCGCCGCGAAGGACGCCGGCCTGCCGCTCGTCGTCGGCAGCGAACTCACGCTCGCCGACGGCCTGAAGCTCGTGCTGTACGCCGCCGACCGCCAGACCTACGGCGACCTTGCGCAGCTCATCACGCGCGGCCGCCGCAGCTCGAAGAAGGGCACTTATTCGCTCACCCGCCACGACGTCGCCTCGCTCGCATCGCGCTGTCCCGCGCTGTGGATCCCCGAAATAGGGTCAGACCCCATTTCAAAATGTTTCAAACGTGAAATGGGGTCTGACCCTATTTCCCAGGCGCGCTGGATCGCCGACGTCTTCCCCGGTCGCGCCTGGGTCGCCGCCGAGCTCTTCGCGCGCGGCGGCGACCGTGCGCGCCTCGCCTCGCTGCGCGAAATCGCGGCGCACACCGGTCTTCCGCTCGCCGCCGCCGGCGACGTCCACATGCACGCTCGCGCCCGTCGCGCCCTGCAGGACACGCTGACCGCCGTCCGCCTGCGCACACCGCTCGCCGAATGCGGCTACGCGCTCTTTCCCAACGGGGAGCGTCACCTGCGCTCGCGGGCGCGCCTGTCCACGCTCTACCCGCGCGAGCTCACCGATGCGACACTCGACCTTTGCGCGCGCTGCCGTTTCTCACTCGACGAGCTGCGCTACGAATATCCCGAGGAGCTCGTGCCGCCGGGCGAGACGCCGGCCTCCCACTTGCGCATGCTGGTCGAGGCCGGCCTCGCGCGGCGCTACGGCATGGACCAGGCGCCGGCCGACGTGCGCGAATTGATCGAGCACGAGCTCGCCCTCATCGCCGAGCTCCGCTACGAGGCGTACTTCCTCACCGTGGAGGACATCGTCGCGTTTGCGCGCAGCAAGGAAATCCTCTGCCAGGGCCGCGGCTCGGCCGCCAACTCCGCGGTGTGCTACGCGCTCGGCATCACCGAGGTCGATCCCTCGCGCATGAGCATGCTGTTCGAGCGCTTCATCAGCAAGGAGCGCAACGAGCCGCCGGATATCGACGTCGACTTCGAGCACCAGCGGCGCGAGGAAGTGATGCAATACGTCTACGGCAAGTACGGCCGCGAACGCGCGGCGCTCGCCGCCACGCTCATCACGTATCGTCCGAAAAGCGCCACGCGCGACGTCGGCAAGGCGCTTGGGCTCGATCTCGCCCAGGTCGACCGCCTCATCGGCGTGTTCGCCTGGTGGGACGGCCGCCGCATCGATCCCGCGCGCATCCGCGAAGCCGGCTTCGATCCGGACAATCCGCTGATCATGCGGCTCGTCACGCTGACGGGTGAACTTATGGGCTTCCCGCGCCACCTGTCGCAGCACGTCGGCGGCTTCGTCATCGCGCGGGCCTCGATCGAGCGCATGGTGCCGGTCGAGAACGCAGCCATGAAGGACCGCACGGTCATCCAGTGGGACAAGGACGACCTGGACGCAATGGGATTGCTCAAGGTCGATTGCCTGGCGCTCGGCATGCTCTCCGCCATCCGCCGCGCGCTCGACATGGTCTCGCGATACCGCGGCGTGCCGATGCGCATGCAGGACATTCCGGCGGAAGACCCGCGCGTGTACGAGATGTGCCAGCACGCGGACACCATCGGCGTGTTCCAGATCGAGTCGCGCGCGCAGCAGTCGATGCTGCCGCGTCTTCGACCCGCCTGCTTCTACGACCTCGTCATCGAGGTCGCCATCGTGCGGCCGGGGCCGATCCAGGGCGGCATGGTGCATCCGTATCTGAAGCGCCGGCAGGGCCTGGAGCCGGTGACCTACCCGAGCGCTGCGGTGAAGAGCGTGCTCGAGCGCACGCTCGGCGTGCCGATCTTCCAGGAGCAGGTGATGCAGCTTGCGATCGTCGCCGCGGGCTTCACGCCGGGCGAAGCGGACCAGCTGCGCCGCTCGATGGCGGCGTGGCGGCGGCGCGGCGGACTCGAAAAATTCGAGCAGCGGCTGATCGACGGCATGGCACAGCGCGGCCTGTCGGAAGCCTTCGCGCGGCAGATCTACCAGCAGATCCTGGGCTTCGGCGAATACGGCTTTCCGGAATCGCACTCGGCGTCGTTCTCGCTTCTCGTGTACGTGTCGTCGTGGCTGAAGCGCTACGAGCCCGCCGCGTTCTGCGCAGCGCTTCTGAACTCGCAGCCGATGGGCTTCTACGCGCCCGCGCAGCTCGTCGCCGACGCGCGCCGCCACGGTGTCGAAGTGCGCAACGTCGACGTGACGGTGAGCGAATGGGATTGCACGCTGGAAGGCATGGCACCCGTTCCCGCCCTGCGTTTGGGACTTCGCATGATCGCGGGCTTGAAAGAGGAGCGCGTGCAACGCATCGTCGCCGAGCGCGCGCAACGCCCCTTCGCGCACGTCGCCGACCTCGCGCAGCGGGCGAGGCTCGATCGCCGCGACCTCACGGCGCTCGCCGCCGCCGGCGCGCTCGCCGCGCTCGCGGGCCATCGGCACGAGGCCGTGTGGGACGTGGCGGGTGTCGAAAAGCTGCCGCCCATTCTTGCCGCCGCCGGCGCGACGTTCGACGAGCGCGACCCCGCGCTGCCCGCGCCCACCGAAGGCCAGGACATCGTCGCCGACTATCGCGCGCTGGGACTTACGCTGGGCCGCCATCCGCTCGCCCTCCTGCGCCGGCAGCTCGCGGGCAAGCGCCTGTCCACCGCCGCCGACATCGCGCGCACCCCGCACGGCCGCACCGGCCGCACCGCGGGCATCGTCATCGGCCGCCAGCGTCCCGACACCAAAAGCGGCGTCATCTTCGTGACGCTCGAGGACGAGACCGGCGCCACCAACGTCATCGTGTGGCGCGACCTGTCCGACCGCCAGCGCCGGGAGCTTTTGGGGTCGCGTCTCATGGCGGTGTACGGCCGCGTCGAGCGTGAGGGCGAGGTCGTCCATCTCATCGCCGCGCGCCTGGTCGACCTCACCCCGATGCTGGGCTCGCTGCCGACGCAATCGCGCGACTTCCACTAGCGTCAGCTTGCGATGGCGCGCACATTCCCCTAGCCTGTCGGCAAAGGGGAGCCCATTGGACCGCGAAACGAGGACCTCCAAGGGTAGCGCCAAGCCGCGCCCGGCGCGCTCGCCGAGCAAGCGCCCGGCCAAGGCGCCGACGCCCGCGCAGCGCCTCGCCAACGCGCTCGCGCAGCAGGCGGCCACCGCCGAGATCCTGCGGCTCATGGCCGCCTCCTCGAGCGACGTCGACCCGGTGCTGGCGGGCATCGCCGAGCAGGCCGCACGCCTGTGCCAGGTGTCCTTCGCGCGTATCCTGCTCGTAGACGGCGACACGATGCGCCCCTCGGCGAAATTCACCGCGGAGGGCGAGACCGAGTCGCCCGTGTACGAAGTTCCCCTGCGCCGAACGTCCATCACCGGGCGCGCCGTGCTCGACCGCGCGACGATCCATCACGCCGACATCCGGCCGCTTATCGACAGCGAGTATCCGGACGCGCGGCGCAACGCGCAACGGACGGGCTTCGGCGCGGTGCTGGCCGTTCCGCTGGTCAGCGGCGGCGACCCGCTCGGAGCGTTCATCCTCTGGCGGACGAAGCCGGAAGCCTTCGCGCCCGACCAGATCGCGCTGGTCGAGACGTTCGCCGATCAGGCCGCCATCGCGATCACCAACGTGCGCCAGTTCCGCGCCACGCAGGAGGCGCTCGAGCAGCAGACCGCGACGAGCGAGATCCTGCGGGTGATCAGCCGCTCGCAGACCGACGTGCAGCCCGTATTCGACACCATCGCCGCCGCCGCACTCAAGCTTTGCGGAGCAGCATCGGCGCTGGTGACGCGGGTGGAGGGCGACAACGTGGCGCTCGTGGCCTCCGCCAATCTCACCGCGGAAGGTGCCGCCGCGATGCGCGAGGCGTTTCCGATGCGCATCGGCCGCAACAGCACGTCGGCGCGAGCGATCCTCGAAGGCCGCGTGGTCACGATTCCCGACGTCGTCGCGGACCCGGAATACGAGGTTCAGGACCTCGCGTTGCGTGCGGCGTTTCGTTCCACGCTCGCGGTCCCGCTCATGCGTGAAGGACGCCCGATCGGCACCATCACCGTAGGCAAGCCGGAGCCGGGCCGCTTCTCGGATTCCCAAGTGGCGCTGCTGCAAACGTTCGCCGACCAGGCCGTCATCGCGATCGAGAACGTGCGCCTGTTCACCGAGCTGCAGTCGCGCAACCGCGACCTGTCGGAGGCGCTCGAGCAGCAGACCGCGACGAGCGAGATTCTGCGGGTGATCAGCCGCTCGCCCACTGACGCTTCTCCTGTTTTCGAGACGATCGCTCGCAACGCGCATCGCCTGAGCGGCGCGGTGCGGTGCAACGTACTGCGATACGACGGAAACCTGCTGCATATCGCCGCCTGCCACGGATTCTCGCCGGAGGACGAACATCAGCTGCGCAGGAGATATCCCGTGCGGCCGGGTGACGCATCCGTCATGTCGGGCCGAGTCATACGAAGCGGCAAGGTCGAGCACAGCGACGATGTCCTGTCCGATCCGGCATATGACAAGGAGCATGCGGCAGCCCTCGGGCTGCGGCGAATGCTCGGCGTCCCGATGATTCGCGACGGCGCCGTCGTGGGCGTCATCGTCCTTGCGTGGCGCGAGTCCGGGCAAACGCCGGCGATCCTGGTGGATCTGCTCCAGACCTTCGCCGACCAGGCCGTGATCGCCATCGAGAACGTGCGCCTGTTCACCGAGTTGCAATCGCGCAACCGCGATCTCACGGAAGCGCTCGAGCAACAGACCGCGACGAGCGAGATCCTGCGCGCCATGAGCCAGTCGCCCACCGATACGCAACCGGTGTTCGACGTCATCGCGCGCAGCGCGGCAAGGCTGTGCAGCGCCAACCACTGCCACGTCTTCCGCTTCGACGGCAACCTCGTTCACTTCGTGGCGTCGCACGGCCTGACGCCCGATGGCCTCGAAGCGGTGCAGCGCGTCTACCCGATGCGCCCCGGGCGCGGCAGCGCTTCGGCGCGCGCGGTCCAAAGCGGCCGCGTCGAGCAGATTCCGGACCTCCTGCAGGATCCCGACTTTGCGCACGGCCATCTGGCGGCGGTAATGTCCTATCGCAGCATCGTATCGGTCCCCATGATCCGCGAGGGTGCGCCCATCGGCGCCATCGCCGTCGTCCGCTCGGAGCCCGGGCCGTTTCCGCCGCGCCAAGTCGCTCTTCTACAGACCTTCGCCGACCAGGCGGTGATCGCCATCGAGAACGTGCGCCTGTTCACCGAGCTTCAGGCGCGCACGGCGCAGCTCACGCGCTCCGTCGGCGAGCTGCGCGCGCTGGGCGAGGTCGGGCAGGCAGTGAGCTCGACGCTGGACCTTGGCACCGTGCTGTCGACCATCGTCGCGCGTGCGACGCAGCTTACCGGCGTGGACGGCGGCTCGATCTTCGAGTACGACGAGGCGCACGGCGAGTTCCACATGCACACGAGCGATCGCCTGCCGCCGGACCTGGTCGAGGTGATGCGGGCCCATCCCATCCGCGTGGGAGAAGGCGTGCTGGGGCGCATGGCGCAAGCCGGCGCCCCGGTGGAGATCGTCGACCTCCTCGACACGTCGAGCTACCAGAGCCCCGCGCGCGACGTGCTCGCGCGACACGGCTACCGCTCGCTGCTCGCGGTCCCGCTCACGCGCGACAATCAGCTCCTGGGCGGCCTCGCGGTCAATCGCAAGCTCGCGGGTCGCTTCGACCCCCAGGTGATCGAGCTCCTCAAGACGTTCGCCGCGCAGTCGGCGATCGCCATCCAGAACGCGCGGCTGTTCCGCGAGATCGAGATCAAGAGCCGCGAGCTCGAGACGGCGAGCCGGCACAAGAGCGAGTTCCTGGCGAACATGTCGCACGAGCTGCGCACGCCGCTCAACGCCATCATCGGGTTCTCGGAGGTGCTGGGCGAGCGGCTGTTCGGCGACTTGAACGACAAGCAGGCGGAGTACGTCACGGACATCGCCGAATCCGGGCGCCACCTTCTCGCACTCATCAACGACATCCTCGACCTCTCCAAGATCGAGGCGGGCCGCATGGAGCTCGACGCCTCGGACGTCGACCTGCCGATGGCGATCGGCCACACGCTGTCGCTCGTGCGGGAGCGCGCGCAGCGACGCGGCATCGCGATCGGCGCTTCTTTCGAGCCAGGTGTCGGCGTCGTGCGGGCCGACGAGCGCAAGGTGAAGCAGGTGCTGCTCAACCTGCTGTCCAACGCGCTCAAGTTCACGCCCGAGGGCGGCACGATCGACGTGCGCGCTGCGGGCTTCGATGATCGCGTCGAGGTGTCCGTGAAGGACACGGGGGTGGGCATCGCGCCCGAGGATCAGGAAGCGGTATTCGAGGAGTTCCGCCAGGTCGGCGCCGCCGACAAGCGCATCGGGGGCACGGGACTCGGCCTGCCGATCTCGCGCAAGTTCATCGAGCTCCACGGCGGGCGCCTGTGGGTCGCGAGCGAGCCCGGCAAGGGGTCGACGTTCACCTTTTCCCTGCCGAGGCGATAGCCCCGACCCCCGGGCCCGCCGCACGCGGCGTGCTAACCTACGCCGTTCAGCCTCCTCCGGAGTCCACCGTGCCAGGCCTTTTGCCCGACGTCGATCCCGACGGATTGCTCGAATATTCCGTGGTCTTCACCGACCGCGCGCTCAACCACATGTCGGCGAGCTTCCAGGGTGTCATGCGCGACATCGCGGCGACCCTCAAGCGCGTCTACCGCGCGCACGCCGCGGTCGTCGTGCCCGGAAGCGGAACCTTCGGCATGGAAGCGGTGGCGCGCCAGTTCGCGACCGGCAAGCAATGTCTCGTGATCAGGAACGGCTGGTTCAGCTATCGCTGGACGCAGATCCTCGACATGGGCCACATCCCGGCGCAGAGCGTCGTGCTCAAGGCGCGCCCGATCCGCGGCGGAAGACAGGCGCCGTATGCCCCGCCGCCGGTCGAGGAAGTCGTCGCGGCCATCCGCAACGGCAAGCCCGACGTCGTGTTCGCGCCGCACGTCGAGACCGCCTCGGGAATCCTTCTGCCGGACGGCTACCTGCGCGCGGTGGGAGAAGCGGTGCGCGCGGCCGGCGGATTGTTCGTGCTCGACTGCATCGCGTCGGGCGCCGTGTGGGTGGACATGGAGGCGAACGCGGTCGACGTGCTCATCAGCGCGCCGCAGAAGGGGTGGAGCAGCTCGCCCTGCTGCGCGTTGGTGATGCTCTCGGAACGCGCGCGCGCGGCCGTCGAGAGCACGACCAGCACGAGCTTCGCCTGCGATCTCAAGCGCTGGCTCGGCATCATGGAGGCCTACGAGAAAGGCGGGCACGCTTACCATGCGACGATGCCGACCGACGCTCTGACGCGTCTGCGCGACACGATGAGGGAGACCGAGCGCTTCGGCTTCGAGAAGGCGCGCGCGGCGCAACTCGACCTCGGTTCGAAGGTGCGTGCGCTGCTTGCGCGCCACGGCATGCCGAGCGTCGCCGCGCCGGGGTTCGAGGCGCCGGGCGTCGTCGTGAGCTACACCGACGACCCCGGCGTGCACAGCGGCAGCAAGTTCATCGCGGAAGGCTTGCAGACCGCCGCCGGCGTACCGCTGCAATGCGACGAGCCCGCGGACTTCAAGACCTTCCGCATCGGGCTCTTCGGCCTCGACAAGCTCGCGAACGTTGCGCGCGCCGTGGCCGACCTCGAGCACGCGGTCGCGCGCATCGCGGCGCCCGCGCTGGAAGCACGGTAGCAGCCCGAGGCCAACCTGCTCCTGGGAAAAAGGAAGCGGGGATAGCGGCCTGTCGCCGAGGCGTCCCCGCCGGGGCGTTCGCAACATGGCGGCTCGATGAGCCGTTAGCGATTTCGCGAAGGGAAGGGCCAAAGAGGGTGCCGCCTGTTCGGCTCGGGGGCGCCTTGGAGACGGTTGCCCATTGCACCCGAAGCTCGATTTCGCGCCGGGAGTCGGCGGCGCCCCAGCATGCTACGTCCCAAGGTGATTGAGTGATAGCTCGTCGGCGTTTCGGAGATGTTCCGCCGCGCTGCCATGCAGGTGGACAAGACTCTGAAGGGCGCCAACCCAAGCGATATCCCTGTCGAACAACCGAACAAGTTCGAGCTGGTTGTCAATCCGGGAACCGCAAGGACGCTCGGACTTGCCGTCCCTCAATCCGTCCTTTTGCGTGCCGATGAGATCGTTGAATGACTGCAATCTCGGTCCTATGCGCCCCGACCGCGGGTCCAGCAGGACGCGTGGCCGGCGGCCGTCCTTCGGCGGCTCGGCGAGAGCCTAGACGAGATCGCGCAGGACGATCGTCACATCGTTGCCGGTGGAGGTTTTGACGCGCACGCGCGATCCCACCGGCAGCCGCATGGCGTCGCGTACGGCGGGCAGCGGCGTCTGCGCCCACGGGAAGCCGTTGACCTCGACGATCACGTCGCCGGCCTTGAGCCCCGCGGTTGCGGCCGGGCCGCCGGCCACCACGTCGATCACCTTGAAACCGTCGTCGGCGCGCTCGAGCCAGAGCCCGCCGCGGTCGGCGATGTCCGGCGTGCCGAAGTTGAGGTAACGCTCGAAGTACAGCGCGTCGTTGGGCAGGTCGTACGTCACCGCGAACTGCCGCAGGATGCCGTAGCCGACATTGCCGGCGACGTCGGTCTTCGCAACTTCCCCCTCGACCTTCGGCATCGCGATCACGGGGTTCGGCACCTCCACGCTTCCGAGCTTGAGCATCTTTCCGCGCGCCAGGGCGGCACGTACCGGCCCGGCCGCGCCCGCGCCCGTGATCGCCACGTTCTTCGCGACATAGCGCTTCGCGAGGTCGTTCTTCGCCACGAACGCCGGGCTCAAGGTGAGCGAGCCGCGGCTGCCGGTGTCGATATCGAACGAGCCTTCCGTACCGTCGATGCTCCCGCGCACTTGCGGCAGGCGCCCGCGCGCCGCGACGGCGACTCGCGTGCCGTTGCCCGCGTATTTGAATTGCGACGGATCGTAGAAGGTCAGACGCGAGCGCGCGTAGTCGACCTTGACCGGCATGCGCACGAACCATTCGAGGCCGATGACGCCGGCAACGTCGTCGAGGCCCTCCACCCTGCGCAGGAAGCCTTCGATGTCGGCGACCGTGTAGCGCTGACCCGTGAGCTCGGCGCCGTTGATCATCGTGCTCGCGACCGCCATCACCTTGGGGACCGCCCTGCCCTCGCCTGCGAGGATCGTCGCCACCGAGGTGGACAGCACGTTCGCGCCGCCGGCGTCGAACAGCATGCGGAACGGCCCGCGCCCGTTGAGCATCACCCGCACAAAGATGTGCCCGTTCAGCGCCTCGAACGGCACCTCCACCGAGGCCTGCTCCGCGGGGAAGATGAACTCCTCCTTCGGGCTCGGCGGGCCGAACGCGACGTTCGTCAGCGGCTCGTTGAACACCATCCGCTGTACGTCGACGACCTCGTCGAATTTGGGATCGCCGCGCGAGGTGCGCACGTGGTAAGGAATCTTCACGCCCTGCACCTCGTGCCATTCCGAATAGACCTCGGTTCGCGTGACGTCGGCTTCGCGCTCCGACAGGAACTCGATGAGGTGCGTCTCGGCGCTGATCCAGAACTCGAAGGCGCGCCCCCCGAGGGGCACGATCATCACGACGTCGTACTGGTGTCCCCTGACCTCGGCACGCTCCTTGTACTCGATCGCGGCCTTCGCGCGCTGCGGGTACCAGAACGCCAAGCGGTCGCGGTAGGCGGCATTCGCAGCGAGCTCGAGCGCCACCGTGCCCGTCTCGGTCTTCGGCGGATCGGTGCCCTCCTGAGTCCAGACGGTCTTGCCGTCGAAACCCGCGGCGCCCGTCAGCGGGCCGATGGCGTACTGAAGCACCGAACGGCCGGTCTCGATATCGCTCCAGCGATCGACCCTGCCTTCCAGCTTGTCGCTGGTGAGCCGGACAGTGCTGTGCTGCGTGCGCAGCGCATCCCACGCGGCGCCGCCGCTCGCCTCCTTCGCGGCGGCGAGGAGGGCGGCGGGATCGGGCTTGGGCGCTGCCGGCGCCTGGGCGGAGGCGGGTAGCGCCGCCACAAGCGCGGCGAAGACGAGGAAGCGGAGAACCGGGACAAACACGAGTAACCTTTGCGGGCGGCGCTTGCCAAACCTGTGATTATGGCAGATAGCGGGGCCCAGGCCGCGCCTTGCTACACTGCGCTGCTTCACGTCCGAACGATCTAACGGGACCGTCTTTCACGTGCCTCCTGCCGCGCCCGATGCCGAACCGCATCCGACGCGCATGGCGTGGCTGCCGTGGCGTGCCGGATACCGCGCGCGCGACGCGCGCGACGACGTGCTCGCCGGCAGCACGCTGGCCGCGTACGCCGTGCCGAGCTCGATCGCTTATGCGCAGCTTGCCGGCATGCCGGTGCAGACAGGCCTGTATTGCTACCTGTTCGCGGGTGTGGCGTATGCGGTGGCCGGCACGTCGCGCCAGCTCGCCGTAGGTCCCACGTCGTCGATCGCGCTCACACTCGCCGTCACGCTCGGCGGCCTCGCTTCGGGCGACCCGGGCCGCTACGCCGAGCTCGCCGCCGCTACCGCATTCTTCGTGGGGATCTTCGCACTGTTCGCCGCGATGATGCGCTGGGGCGGCATCGTTCACTTCATTTCCGAGACGGTGCTCACGGGGTTCAAGATCGGCGCCGGCTTCGTAATCGGGGTCAGCCAGCTCCCCCTCCTGTTCGGGCTCGCCGGCAGCCACGGCGACATGTGGCGCACGCTCGCCCACATCGCGCGCAATATCGCAGGCGTTCACCTGCCCTCGCTCGCGCTCGGCGTGGTCGCGTTCCTCGCCCTGCAGATCGGTCATGCGCTGCGGCCGCGATGGCCGATCCCGCTGATCGTCGTCGCGCTCGCGCTGGTCGTGATGGAGCTGCCCGCCGCGGAGTCGCTCAACATCGCGAGCGTCGGCACGTTCGCCCGCGGCATCCCGTGGCCGGCGCTCCCCAACCTGCATTGGAGCGAGCTCGACGCGCTCATGCCGTTGTCGCTCGCCTGCTTCATGCTCGCGTACAACGAGGGCATCGCCGCCGCGCGGCTGCTTGCGCTGCGCCACGACTACACGATCGATCCGGACCGCGAGCTCGTCGGGCTCGGGCTCGCCAACGCGGCGATCGCCGTCGGCCACGGCTTTCCTTCGGCCGGCGGCCTGTCGCAGTCGCTCGTCAACGACGAGGCGCGCGCCCGCACGCCGCTGTCGCTCGTCGTGTGCTCGGCCTGGATGGCGATCGTGCTGCTCTTCCTGACCGGGCTCTTCGACCGCCTGCCGCAGCCGCTGCTCGCCGCGCTGGTGCTGGCCTCGGTGCAGAGCATGTTCGACGTCGACGAGCTGCGCCAGCTCCGCAACGTCTCCAAGTCCGAGTTCCTGATCGCCCTGGTGACGATCGCCGCCGTCCTCGGCCTTGGCATACTGAAGGGCGTGCTCGTCGCGTGCATCTTCTCGCTCGCCATGCTGATCCGGCGCTTGGCGCTTCCCGAGTGCGTGCTGCTCGGCCGCATCGAAGGCACCGATCACTTCGCCTCCCTCGTGCGCCACCCGAACGCGCGCGGCGTCCCCGGCGTGGTCGTGTTCCGCGTCAATGCCGCGCTCCTGTACTTCAACGTCGACAACGTGCGCGAGCACATGCTGAGCATCCTCGAGCGCGCCGACCCTTCGGTGCGGCGCATGGTCATCGACCTCGCTTTCACCACCGACATCGACCTGTCCACCGTCCGCATGCTGAGCGACTTCGCGCGCCGGGCGGCGGAATCGGGCATCGCCGTTCACCTGGCCGACGCACACTATCGGGTGCGACGCCTTCTCCTGCGCCAGAAGGTGGGCTCGCTCCTCGGCGACCTCACGCGCTCGTACTCCATCGCCGAGCTCGTCGACGGCCTGGAGTACGACCTGCCGGCGCCCGACCTCGCGAAAGCGCAGGCCGCGCGCGACCCTCGTGCGGCTTGACGATGGCGCCTTGCTTCGGGGCATGCCATGAGCACCCGTACCCTGCTCCGGATCGCGCTCGCGCTCCTCCTCGTCGCCGCCATCGCCGCCTTCTTCGCCCTCGGGGGCCCGCGCTACCTGTCGCTCGGCACGATCAACGCGAACCGCGACGCGCTGCTGGGCTTTACACAGGATCACTACGCGGCCGCGCTCGCCGTCGCGTTCGCTGCGTACGTCGCCGCGGCCGCGTTCAGCCTGCCCGCCAGCCTCCTGCTGTCGCTGACCGTCGGGTTCATCTTCGGCAGCTGGGTGGGCACGGTGCTGGTGGTTTGCGCTGCGACCATCGGCGCCACGCTGCTCTTCCTGTCCGTGCGCTACATCGTCGCCGACGCCGCGCGCAGGCGGCTTGGACCCCTCGGCGAGCGGATCAACGCCGGCTTCACGGAAAACGCCTTCAGCTATATGCTATTCCTGCGCCTCGTCCCCGCATTCCCGTTCTTCCTCGTGAACCTTGCCCCAGCGCTGACGTCCATACCGCTGCGGACGTTCGTGCTGGCGACGCTGATCGGGATCGTTCCCTCCACGTTCGTGTTCGTGAACCTGGGCGAGACGCTCGGCCGCATCGACTCGCTGCAGGGCCTCGTGTCGTGGCAGACTTTCGGGGCGTTCGCGCTCCTCGGCCTGCTGGCGCTGTTCCCCATCGTGGTGCGGAAGGCCTCATCCGCGAAGGCGAAAGGCGCGTAAGAGAGAGAAGGGACAAACACCGGTCTTCGTCATGCCTACGCCATACGCCAACCAACGCTCGCGCCTCACCCGCCTGCGGTCGTTCCTCGTCGGGGTCGCGCTGGGGCTCGCCCTCTTGCTGGTGATCGGCGTCGCCATCGCATGATGGGACGTCGGGCTCCGGTCCCCTCCGCATGAAGCCGAAGCTCCTCTTCCTCTTTCCCGACGATTGGGACGCGGCCGCACTCGCGAGCGAGCGCGCGATCGGCGAGCGGTTCGCCGTCGTGCGCGAGGGCTTCGACCTTTTCCGGTTCCCGGAGAACGCGAACCTCCTGTGGTTCGACGCGAGGCGCTGGCTCGCGAGGCTCGCGCGGCGCTATCGCAATGCCGGCGTTGCGGGCGTGGTGTCGACCAACGAGCAGTACGGCGCGCTGCTCGCCGCAACGCTCGCCCGGGAGCTCGGCCTGCCCGGCACCGATCCCGCGGCGATCATCCGCGCCCAGCACAAGTATTACGCCCGCTGCGCGCTGAGTCGCGCGCTGCCGGAGGCGAACCCGCGCGTGGTACTCCTGCCGTGCGCCTTCGAAGACGCGTCCATCGCCTCGCGCGATCCCGGCCTGCCGTTCCCCTTCTTCGTCAAGCCGGTCAAGGCGGCGTATTCGGTACTCGCGAAGCGTGTCGAGGATCCCGACGACCTCGCGCGCCATCTCACGTTCCGGCCGTGGGAGACGCACATCATCCGGCGCCTCGTGCGCCCGTTCGCGGACATCATGCGAGAGCACCGTGAGTTTCGGGTCGATCCGCTGCAGATGATCGGGGAAAGCCTTCTCGACGGCGTGCAGATCAATGTCGACGGCTGGATGCACCGCGGCGCGATCGGGTTCTTCGGCATCGTCGATTCGGTCATGTATCCGGGTACGCGGGCCTTCGCGCGCTTCGAATACCCCTCGCGCCTTCCCGCCAGCGCGCAGGCCGCGGCTTACACGGTGGCGGAGCGCGCGGTGCGCGCGGTCGAGTTCGACCACGGCGCGTTCAACGTCGAGCTCTTCTGGCAGCCCGCGACGGGCCGCATGCACATCGTCGAGATCAACCCGCGGCTCGCCGCGCAGTTCGGCGATATCTACGACAAGGTCGACGGGACGCATCCTTACGCGGTCCTCGCGGACCTCGCAACCGGCCGCGCTCCGCGCTGGGTGCGCGGCCAGGGCCGTTTCCGGGCCGCAACGAGCTTCGTGCTGCGCGAATTCGACGGCGCGGTGAAGATCGCCCCCGACCGGGCGCAGCTCCGCTGGCTGGCCGAGCGCCACCCGGACGCGCGGCTGTACACGTTCATCAAGCACGGCGGCAGCCGCGCGCGAGAGATGAAATGGCTCGGCAGCTACCGCTATGCGGCGTTGAACCTGGGCGGCGCCTCGCGCGAGGACGTCGAGCAGCGATTCGCCGATATCCGCCGGCACATGAGCTTCGAGCGCCCGCGGCCGGCGCGTTTCGATCCTGACTTCGTCAGGGCACCGTCATCCCAACGGTGAACAGCATGCCGGCACCGCCGAGGAGCACCGCCTCCGTGCAGTAGCGGACCCAGCAGTAACCCACCGAGGGAATGATCGCAGGCGCGGTGCCGCTCGAGTTGAGAGGGATCTTGTTCTTGTACTCGCCTTCGTATCCGTGCAGGAGGCCCGCGGAGACCTTCACGTAGAACGGCTGCTCATCCGGTATCGGACGCCACATCAACCCCCCGTACAAGTATTGCGAGAACTGCCCGAACGAATTGGTGAACAATCCCAGGCCGGCGATCCACTGGCCGCCGAGCCAATACTCGTTGAGGCGATACTCCCCGATGCCCATGATCGACTGCTTGTGGGCCGGGTCGTAGTGGAAGTGCCACGTGTAGTACGCGGCCTGGAAGTACCAGCGGTCGGTCTTCCACGGTTCGGGCGCGTCCCAGGCACCCGGTGCCCACAGTGATCCCAGCGACGGCTCGGCGTCCGATTGCGCCTTGGCCGGTTCACTGTCCGACTGCGCATGGGCGAGCCCGCAGGCCGCGAAGAGCGCTGCCGGCGCAAGCGAGCGCCACAAACAGGCGAATCGGGGAACACGCAGGGACCCGTAAGGCAACAACAGCCGCGAGGTGCGGCGGGACGGAGCGGGCATAGCACCTCGGGCGGGCATCGTTTGCCCGCCACTGTAGCATGACCGCCGTCCGGCTCCTCAGGCCGTCTGACAGGCGACCGAGGTCCCGATGCGCTCCTTCGCCACTTCGATCTTCGCATCGTCCGGCAGGGCGACGCCGTTCTTCACCGCCGTGATCTCGGCGAGGATCGAGACCGCGATCTCGGGCGGCGTGCGACTGCCGATATACAGGCCGATCGGCCCGTGCAGGCGCGCGATCTCCTGCGGGGTCACGTCGAACTCGAGCAGGCGCACGCGGCGCTTCGCGTTGTTGGCCCGCGACCCCAGTGCGCCGACGTAGAAGGCCGGCGACCTGAGCGCCTCCATGAGCGCGAGGTCGTCGAGCTTCGGGTCGTGCGTGAGCGCGACCACCGCGCAGCGCTCGTCCAGTCGCATCGCCTTCACCGTGTCGTCGGGCATCGTGCGCACGAGCGTCACGCCGGGGATGTCCCACGTCTCGGTGTACTCCTCGCGCGGGTCGCATATCGTCACCTGGTAGTCGAGCCCGACGGCGATCTGCGCGAGGTACTTCGAAAGCTGCGACGCGCCGATCACGAGCATGCGGTAGCGCGGCCCGTGGATCGTGGTGAGCGTCTTGCCGTCGAAGCCGAGGCCGTCGACCGCGCGCGCCGGGTGCAGGGTCGCCTCGCCGGTCAGAAGGTCGAGCCGCCGCGCGACGAGGTGCCCCGCCTCGATCTCGCGAAGCAGCGCGCGCATGCCGGAGGACCTGGTGAGCGGCTCGACCACGAGCTGGATCGTGCCGCCGCACGGCAGGCCGAAGCGGCGAGCCTCGTCCGCGGACACGCCGTAAGTGACCGTCTCCGCAGCAGCCTGGTTCATCCCGAGGCGGCGCGTGCGGTCGATGAGGTCGTCCTCGATGCAGCCGCCCGACACCGACCCGACGACGAGGCCGTCGTCGCGCACCGCGAGCATCGCGCCCTCGGGCCGCGGCGAGCTGCCCCACGTCTTCACCACCGTCACGAGCAGCACGCGACGCCCCGCATCGAGCCACTCCGCGCTGCGCTTCAGAACCTCGAGATCGACGCTATCCATGATGCCTTCTTCGCCAGTGCCACGACCGAGCGTCGATTTTACGCCTCCCCCGGCGCAGCGCGACCTGGGGCTCAAGCCGCGCTTGACCTTCGGGTTCGCCTTGGCGTTTACTCCACGCGGCTCGGTCTCAAAATCCGCCCTTGTCCTATCTCGCCCGCTACGCGCTTCCGCTGGTGTTCGTCGGGATCTTTCTCGCGCTCGCCACGGTCGCGCTCGACAAGCCGGGCTACTACTACGACGAAGTGATCTTCGTCCCCGTCTCGCTGCGGGTGCTCGGCGACTGCGACGTCGACGCCGCGGTCACGATGCAGGTCGGCTGCTTCCCGCTCATGCAGACGCTGGGCTACGTCGGCGCGGTGAAGGCGTGGCTGTCGGCGCCGCTCATCGGCTTGTTCGGAGCCAACGTGTGGACCGTCCGGCTGCCCGCGATCCTGCTCGCCGCGCTCGCCATCCTCCTGCTGGGCTCGTTCGTGCGCCGCGAGCTGGGCGCTGCGTGGGCGGCGCTGCTGCTGGCGCTGCTCGCCACCGATCCCGTCATCCTCAATCATGCCCGCCTCGACTGGGGCCCGCACGTCATCGCCGCCTTCCTGCGCGTGCTCTCGCTGATCGCCCTGTGGCGATGGCTGCAGACGGGCCGCAAGCGCTGGCTCATCGTGCTGTGCGCCGCCTTCCTCGTCGGGTTCGCGGACAAGCTCAATTTCGTGTGGGTGATCGGCGCGTGGCTCGCCGCGACCGGTGTCGTCGCCGGCCGCCTCGCCGCGCTGCGCTTGCGCGACGGCCGGCCCTGGCAGCCGCTCATCGCCGGGCTGACGATCGCGCTCCTGGTGTGGGGCATGGTCACGCTCGTGCGGCGCGCCGCGCAGCTCGACATCCTGGGCGATGCGGGCACGCTGACGCTCGGCGCGCAGCTCGCCAAGGTCTGGAACCTCTACGCCGCGACCTTCAGCGGCATGTCGATCATCAACTGGGTATTCGGCGCCGACGTGCCCGCGACGATCGCGTTCAACGTGCTGCTCATCGTCCAGCTCGTCACCGCCGTGGGGCTGCTCGCGCTGTGGCGGCCGTGGACGCCGGCGCGCCGCTTCCTCGCGTTCCTCACCGCCGCCACCGCCTTTCTCGTCGTGGCGATCGCCGCCACGCGCCAGGTCGGCGGCTCGCACCACCTGCTCACGATCTGGCCGATGCCCGCCCTTCATCTCGTGACGTTGCTCGCCATCGTCACGCAGCACCTCGGCGACGGACAGACGCGAGGCATGGCGCTTCGCGCGACCATCGCGACGACGGGCGCCGTGGTGTGGGGCGCGCTCCTCGCGTGGAACATCGCGATGGACATCCGCTACGTCGACACCTGGGAGAACGACCGCGACTACCGGCCGCTCTTCGACCCCGCGATCGCCAAGCTCGGCCAGCGACTCGAGGCGCTCGGCGTGGACCGCGTGATCTCGATCGACTGGGGGCTTCACCAGCCCCTCGTGACGCTCGCCGATCGCCACCGCGCTGCCAGCTATCGCGAGTGGACCTGGCGCCTCATCGATGCCGCAGACCTCGATCGCGAGGACATGCGGCGCGCCGTTGCGCAGGACCTCACCGGCAAGCGCGTCGCCTTCGTGATGCACGCCCGCGGCTTTACCGTGTTCGAGGGCGCGCGACGCAGGCTCGACGCGCTGCTCGCGCACGACAAGCCGTGCGACGTCACTGAAGAGCACTTCGTGAACGCGGCGGGCAGGCAGCTGTACGCGATCGTGATCGCGGACTACAAGAGCTGCAGGACGGGCTAGGGCCTAACGGAAGCCGCGGATGGCGAGGTAGGCGATGATCGCCGCGATGATCGCGAGGGAGACCCAGCGGATCCAGCCCGCGTTACCGGGCGCGCGCCCGGCCGCAACCTGCACGATTTCGCCGGTCTCGGGCACGACCTTGGCGGGGGCGACCTGCTCCGAAAAGCGCTCGAAGAAGTCGTCCGCGAGCTTGGCGGCGGCACCATCGACCAGACGCGACCCGATCTGCGCGAGCTTGCCGCCGACCTGCGCCTTGACGTGGTACTGGATCGAAGTTGCGCCTTCTCCGGCAGGCGCGAGGGACACGCGCGCCTCGCCGTTCGCGAAGCCGGCCACACCGCCCTGGCCGTCGAAGCGCAACGTGTAGCCGTCGGGAGGGCTCGCGTCCGAGATGCGCATCGTGCCGGCGAAGCGCGCCGATACCGGGCCCACCTTGGCGGCCATCGTCGCCTTCCATGTCGAGTCGTCGACGCGCTCGAGCGACTCGCAGCCCGGCAGGCTCGCCTTCAGGGTCGACGGATCGTTGAGCGCGGTCCACACCTTCGCTTGCTGTGCCGGGATCACCCGGCTGTTGCTCATCTCCAAGGAATCCCCCTCTTTCGCATCCGCCGTCGGTAAGATACACCAGTGCAACCGGTCATACGCATGGCTCCCGTGTGCCTCCATGGTGCCTTCCGGCTGCTCCGCGCGCGCAACGATCGCGCCGCGTTCGCCGCGGCAAAGGCCCCTGCGGCGGTGCGCTCCCTTACATGCTCGATGCTCGTCCCGGTCGCGCTGCTCTCGCCCGAAGAGGGCGTCTGACGGCGCGCACGCGGCGCGGATCCAGGGCCGCGGACAGATCGCGCAGCGACGCGACGTTGTGCACCGGCAGGAAGTCGTCCACGTAAGGCAGGATCGCCCGAATGCCCGCAGGCCGCGCCTCGAAGCCCGCGTAGCGCAGGAGCGGATTGAGCCAGATGAGCCGTGCCGAGGACTTCGCGAGCCGCTCCACCTCGAAGGCGAGGCCGGCGCCGGCCTCGGCGTCGAGCCCGTCGCTGATGAGAAGCACGACCGCGTTCTGCCCCAGCAGGCGGCGCGACCAGCGGCGGTTGAACTCGCCGAGGCAGGCGCCGATCCGCGTGCCGCCGGCCCAGTCGTCCACGGACGCGGCGACCCGCGCGAGCGCGACGTCCACGTCGCGGTGGCGAAGATGCCGCGTGATGTTCGTGAGCCGGGTCCCGAATACGAGCGTGCGTACGCGGTGGCGGTCGTTCGTGATCGCGTGCAGGAAGTGCAGCAGCATGCGCGAGTAGCGGTCCATCGAGCCCGAGATGTCGCACAGCACGACCAGCGGCGGCGGCCGGCGCGTGCGGGCGCGGTAAGCGAGCGGCGCGACCGCGCCGGCGGCGCCCGTCATCCCGCGCAGCGTGGCGCGAAGGTCGATCCGGCTGCCGCGGCGCGCCGCATGTGTACGGCGCTGAGGACGCTCCGGCAGCGGCAGCGTGAGGCGCGCGAGCATCGCCTTCACCTGCGCGAGCTCTTCCGCGGTCATGGTTGCGAAGTCCTTCTTCTGCAGGACCTCGCGCACGGAGAACGAGAGCGCGGCGTCGACCTCGACCTCGTCCTCATCCGCCGCGGCGGGCGGCGGCTTCGGAGGCAGCATCGCCTGCGCGAGGCGCGCCGGAAGGTCGGCCTCCTGCGCTTGCTCGTCCATGCGTCCGTACACGCGAGGCAGAAGCGCGGCAACCATCTTCTCGAGGAGCTTCGGGTTCTTCCAGAACAGGTCGAAGGCCTGCTCGAACAGCGATAGATGCTCGTGGCGCGACACGAGCACCGTGGCGAGCGCCTCGCGGAAGTCGGTGCGGTTTTCGACACCGACCGCCTCGACGGCCGCGATGGCGTCGATCACCTTTGCGGGTCCCACGGGAAGTCCGGCCGCGCGCAGCACGCGCACGAAGTGAAGCACGTTCTCGGCGAGGCGCCCGCGCGGCAGCGCGGCCGCGGCCGGCGTCACAGCCTGATCCCCTCCGCCTGCACCTCGGCGACGATCTTCGCCGCCACCTCGGGCGCAAGCGCGCCGACATCGTCCTGGTACTTGAGCAGCACGCCGAGCGTGTCGGCGACCGTCTGCGGGTCGAGCGCGATGCGGTCGAGCGCGATGAGCGCCTCCGCCCAATCGAGCGTCTCCGCGATGCCCGGCGATTTGAACAGATCCATCGTGCGCAGGCGCTGCGTGAACGCGACGATCTCCCGGGCGAGCGTCTCCGGTGCGCGCGGGCACTTGCGGCGCACGATCGCGAGCTCGCGCAGCGCGTCCGGAAAGTCGACCCAGTGATAGAGACAGCGGCGCTTGATCGCGTCGTGGATCTCGCGCGTGCGGTTGCTCGTGATCACCACGATCGGCGGCTCCTTCGCGCGCACGACGCCGAGTTCCGGGATCGAGACCTGGAAGTCGGAGAGCACCTCGAGCAGGTAGGCCTCGAAGGGCTCGTCGGTGCGGTCGAGCTCGTCGATGAGCAGCACAGGCGATACGCCGTCTTCCGGGTCGATCGCCTCGAGCAGCGGGCGCTTCAGCAGGAACTGCGGCGTGAAGATGTCGTGCGCGAGCGATTCGCGCGCCACGCCGCCCGCTGCCTCGGCGAGGCGGATCTCGATCATCTGCCGCGGGTAGTTCCACTCGTATACCGCCGCGGCGGTGTCGAGCCCCTCGTAGCATTGCAGGCGAACCAGCGACTTGCGCAAGCCCTTGGCGAGCACCTTGGCGATCTCGGTCTTGCCCACGCCCGCCTCGCCTTCGAGGAACAGCGGCCGGCGCAGCCTGAGGGCGAGGAACACCGCCGTCGCGAGCCTGCGCTCGGCGACGTAGTCCTGCGCCGCGAGCAGCTCGAGGGTCGCGTCGACAGTGGCGGGGATCGGCAGGGTGCTCATGACGCCGATAGGATAGCAAGCCGACGCCGCACTACAATGCCGGGGATGAACGCCGACGAGTCCCGACTGCGCGCCGACGTCGCGCTCGCCAACCGCATTATCGAGCGCACGGGCCTGTCGAACGCGTTCGGCCACGCCAGCGCGCGCCTCCCGGGCACCGACACCTTCCTTCTGCCGACGCGCCGCTCGCCCGGGTTCGCGCAGCCCGATACGCTCCTCGTCGTGGACACCGACGGCCACGTGGTCGCCGGCGACGGCTCCCCGAACAGCGAGCTTTGGATTCACGCCCGCATCTACGCGGCGCGGCCGGAGATCGGCGGCTGCGTGCACGCGCATCCGGAAAGCTGCGTGTGCCTCACCCAGATCGGCGAGCGGCATCGTGTCGTGCACAACCAGGGCGGCCCGTTCTACGAGCGGGTGAGCGAGTTCGATGAGATCGGCCTCATCCGCACGCGTACGCTCGGCGATCGCCTCGCACAATGCCTGGGCGGCAACATCGCGGCCATGATGCGCGGGCACGGCATCACGACCGCGTGCACGGACGTGCGCACCGCGACGGTCGCGGCGATATTCCTCGAGGAGAGCGCCTCGCTCCAGCTGCGCATGATGATGGCCACGGGCGGCGACGCGGCGCGCATCCGCGCCTTCACCGCCGAGGAATCGCAGACGCTGTGGGACCAGCTGGGCCCCGCGATCGTCGGCCGCGCATGGGAATACTACGCGGGGCTGGCCGACGATCTCCTTTAGGCCCTAGTCGGCCGTCGCTCCGGTCCTGCGCACGAGCTCGCGATACTTCGCGGCGTCGGCGCGGATCTCGTCCGCGAACTGCTCCGGCGTCTCCGCCGCGCCGTCGAAGCCGAAGTTGGCAAGCTGCGCGACGACCTCCGGATCGGCCAGCACGCGATTGACGTCCTCGTTGATCTTGCGTACGACCGCGGGCGGCGTGCCCCGCGGCGCCATCACGGCGAGCCACGCGGCCACCTTCATGCCGGCGGGGCCGCCGGCTTCGGCGAGCGTGGGCACGTCGGGCTGCGCAATCGTGCGCTGCGGCGCCGCCACCGCGATGAGCTTGATGCGACCGGCCTGCATGAGCGGCAGCGCCGAGCCCAGCGTCGTGAACGCCCAGCCGACGTCGCCGTTGGCGATGCCGACGTACATCTGCGACTGGTCCTTGTACGGCACGTGCACCATCTTCGATCCCGTGAGGGCCTCGAATTCCGCGGCGCCGAGATGCGACGGGCTGCCGACGTAGGAAGAGCCGTACGAGATTGCCTCCGGCTTCGCCTTCGCCGCGGCGACGAGCGCCGCCACGTTGGGATACGGCCCGTTCGACGCGACCGCAATGTAGAACGGCGTGTGATAGAACATCGCCACCGGCACGAGGTCCTTCTCCGGATCGTACGGCAGCTTCTTGTACAGCGACGGGTTGATGGCCACGTGCGCGTCGCTCACCACGATCAGCTCGTGGCCGTCCGCAGACGCCGACTTCACGGCCTCGATCGCGATGAAGCCGCTCGCGCCAGGCTTCGACTCCACGATCACCGGCTGGCCCCACAGCTTCGACAGCTTGTCCGCGACGACTCGTGTGAACACAGCGGGCGCAGCGCCCGCCGAGAACGCAGCGGTGATGCGCACGGGCTTGCTCGGAAAGGTTTGCGTGTGCGCCACCGACGCTGCGAAGAGGACCCCTGCCACCAGCGCGTGCCGCATCACGTTGCTCCTAATCGCGCCGCACGACGAGCTCGCGAAAGCCGGTGCGCGAATCGTGCTCGCGCGCGAAGGCCCATTCGGGCAGGAAGGCGACGAGCACTTCGGCCGTCGTGCGGACGACGCATCCGTACGCGAGGTGCCCGCCGAAGACCCGGCCCTGCCCATCGGAGACGCACGCGTGAAGGTGCGCGCCGTCGGGCGAAAGCGATCCGGCGAGCGTTACGATCTCGAGCGGCCCGTCGAGCTTGCCGGGGGCGTCCTTGCCGGCCAGGCGCAGCGCGGCATCGCTCAGGCTGCCGACGCCCGCAACGACGAATGCGGCCTTCACCACGGACGCCGCGAACGTGTCCTCGAGCGCGCGCCGCAGGTCGGCGCCAGGGGCAAAACGAAGCGGCATGAGGTCCATAGCGCTGGCAGGCCCTAGTCGGGCACTTCGATGTCGAGCAGCGGCGCGTACTGCTGCGCGCCGAAGATGTCGGGATCGCCCGGGCTGCCGCTCGGCCGCAGGCGGTGGATCGTGAACTTGATCGCATTGCCGGGATCGAACTCGACGAAATCGGCGATGCGCGACGGGGCGATCCGGTAGAGCGCGCAGACGCTTTCCCGCGTGAGCACGCGAGCGCGCTTGACGCGCTCGTAGGTCGCGCGATCGGTGAAGATGACGTCGAACGTGATGAGGTCAACACCCGCGTTCTTGCTGCGGATGGTCTTGGCGAGCACGGCGAGCCTGGGCATCTATCCGCCGACGGCCGTCATGTGCGTCGGGAAGAGCTCGAGCGGATCGTCGCAGCGCAGCGTATGGTTGAGCGTCCAGCGGTACGCGGGGCTCGCGCGCAGGACTTCGTCGAGCGCGAAGGCCACGGAACCGGCCGATCCCTTCACCTCGGGCAACCGTGCGTAGAACATCTGGCGCGTGCCGATCATCGTCAGCTCCTCCGCCATCGCCGCCGTCGGGGCCACGCCTTGCACGAGGATGCACACCTCGTGCGCCGGGCGGTCGCGCAGGGGCTCGAGGTCGCCCATGATGCCGTCGCGGCCGTACACCGTATAGTGGAGCTCGTAGCCGGCATCGCCGAAGCGTTCGCGTACCTTGTCGCGCGCCCACGCGATCACCGCGTCGACGTGCGCGATCGTGTACGGATCGCGGATGCCCACCATGCCGACGTAGCGCTCGCCCACCTTGCCCGCGCCTTCGAGCTTGACCCGGAACTCCTCCGCGCGGCGGAACCTCGCGCCCGTGATGCGCGTTGTCTTCTCCGCGACCTGCTCGTAGCGGCACTCGGACATGTCGAGCGTGCCGCCGGCGACGTGCTCGAAGTACGGGTTCGAGCGCTCGTACATCGCGTGGCCGGCCACGGACGCGACCGTGCATCGCTGCCCAGGGTGCATCGCCGTGACCTCGACCGCATCGCAGGTCACCTTGCCGAGCACGGTTTCCTTGCCGCCGTAGGGTTCCGCGCAGAACGACGCGCATTCGAGCACCTTGCCGAGGTAATACGCCTGGCTTTCCGGAAAGCCGTGGTGGATCGCGGGCGCCGCGAACACGCAGGAGTCGCTGCTGCGCCCGCCGATGATCACGTCGGCGCCCCGCTCGAGCAGGCGGATGAATGGGTGCACGCCCGCCATCGCCACGATGCGCTCGGTTGCGTCGAGCTCGCTCTCGGTAAGCGTGGCATGGCCCTCGAGGCCCTGCACGATCTCGCCGGCGCGCATCCGCCGCCGGAGCGCGCCGCGGTCCACTTCCGAATGGAAGTAGCCGAGGCGAAACGGCGCGAGCCGGTGCTTTTGCGCGAGCTCGCGGATCACGTGCACGTACAGGTCCACGCGGCTGTTCGAGCCCGTATCGCCGGAGGAGCCGATGATCATCGGCACGCGAAGCTCGCGCGCCGCCACGAGCATCAGCTCGAGGTCGTGCGTCTGCCACGCGAGCGGGCTCGTCGACGTATCGGTGCCGAGCGGAATAGGCCCGACGTCGTCGCTGCCGGAATCGGCCGCGATGCAGTCCGGGCGCGTGGCGACGCCGAGGCGAAAGCTCTCCTCGCGGGTCGGGGCGAAGCCCAGATGGCCGTTCGGGCAGATGATGCGAAGGGCGTCCATCGCCGGACGATCATAGCAGCCCGCGCAGGGGGACTTGACAATCGGTTAATCATGACTTACCGTAAGTCATAGCTAACCTATTGTGACCGCATGAACGTCCCAGCCCAAACCAATCCTCGCCGCCGGAGCGATCCGAACATCGGCCCGCTGCTCGCCGCGCTCGGCGATCCGACGCGGCAGGACATCGTCGAGCGTCTTCGCGGCGGCGCGCGCACCGTCGGCGAGCTCGCCCGACTCGTGCCGGTTTCGCGCCCCGCAGTCTCGCAGCATCTCAAGGTTCTGCGCGAGGCGGGCATCGTCGTCGAAACCCGGACCGGGGTGCGCCACTACTTCGCGCTCGACGCCGGTGCGCTCGACGGCCTGCGCCGGCATTTCGAGCGGCTGTGGCAGGACGTGCTGCATTCTTTCGCGAATTACGTCAAGGAGGCCGAACGTGCACGCAAGGGAAAGTGACGCGGGCGTAGCCATCGCCGTCCCGCCGATCGAGATCGATACGCTCGTGCCGTGCTCGCCCGGCGCCGCGTTCGACTACTTCACGCGCGACATCGGTCGCTGGTGGCCGCTCGCGCGCTACTCGTGCAGCCAGGCGCAGGCGCGAGGCGTGGCCTTCGAAGCGGCCGGCGCGTTCGCCCGCGTGCGCCTCGTGCATAGCGGCTGGGAGGCGCTCGGAGCGCAAGCGGCGGAGACGCGCGAAAGCTACGCGAACGGCTGGCCCAATGTCATGGGCAAGCCGTACAAGGGCTACTGCGAAGGGGTCGCATGATGATGAGCCATCGCTGGATCGTGCTGGGCCTTTCCGCGCTCGCCAACGGCGTGGTCGCCTCCGACAGCCGCGTGCTCGCCTTGACCGAAGGCAAGCACGACGACGGCAGGACGATCCGCCTCGATAAAACCGTCGCCTGCCCTCCGGGGCGCACCTACGCGCTCTGGACGACGGACGACGGCGTGCACTCCTTCTTCGTCCCCGCGAGCCGTGTCGGCAGCGGCCCCGGCGACGAGTACACAATCCTCTTCAACCCCGCCGCGGATCCGGAAGGCCTTTCGCAGGGGACGAAGGGCGCGCGCATCCTCGCCGCGTCACCCGGCCGCTTCTTCGCATTCGAGTGGATCGCGTTCTCCGGGGACACCTCGCTCGGCCGCAATGCGCCGCCGAGCGCACCGGCAAGCGTGCGCAACGAATCGCCGCCGCCGACCTGCGCCCGGGAGAAGGTCGGCGCGCGCTGACATTCCTCCGCGTTGGACGCCGCCGCGGCGAACGGCTACGATTCCCGCGGAATCGTTCGCGGGAGAAGGTCGATGCGCTTCTTGCGGGCCGCCATAGGCTTGGCGGCAATGGTCGTGATGGCGTCGTCGCACGCGCAGGCGCCGCTGCCGCGCACGCTCAAGATCGTCGTGCCCTTCTCCGCCGGCGGCAGCAACGACGTGATCGCGCGCGCGATCGCGCTTCCGCTCTCGACGCGCCTCGGCATTCCCGTGATCGTCGAGAATCGCGCGGGCGCCGCGGGCGTGGTCGGATCCGATTTCGTCGCCAAATCGCCCAAAGACGGCTCCGTGCTCCTGCTCACGTCGTCGAGTTTCCTCACGGCGGCGGCAACACAGAAGGAGCTGCCCTACGACCCGCTGACCGCCTTCACGCCCGTGGCGATGGTCGGGCGCGGGCCGATGCTCCTCGTGGTCTCCGGGACCACGCCGTACAAATCGCCCGCCGACGTGGTCGCCGCAGCCAAGGCACAGCCCGGCGTGCTCAACTACGGCACCGCGGGCGTCGGATCGATCGCGCACCTGACCACCGAGCTCCTGGACGACAGCGCGAAGATCTCGATGGTGCACGTGCCGTACAAGGGGGCGGCCAACGCCTCGACCGATCTCGCGGCCGGCCAGATCCAGGTGATGATCTCGAACTACAGCACGGTGGCGCCGCTCATGCAGACCGGCAAGATCCGCGGCGTCGGCGTGACGTCCGCGAAGCCGCATCCCGCGTTCCCCGGCATGCAGCCCATCGCCACCGTCGCGCCGGGCTTCGACGTCGACATCTGGGTCGGCGTCTTCGCACCCGCGGGCACCCCGGACGCACTGATCGCGCGTTACAACCAGGAGATCAACGCGATCGCAGCGTCCGCCGACCTTGCGCCCGTGCTCGAGCCCGACGGCACGCTGCCCGAAGCGATCGCGCCTGCCGCGTTCGCAGCGCGCCTCAGGGTCGAGCTCGGCCAGTGGAAGAAGCTCGCGGCCGAGCACAATATCACCGCAGAGTGAATACGACGCGCCGCGACTTGCTCGCCCTCGCAGCCGCATGGGCCGCACCGTGGCCCCTTGCGCACGCGCAGACGGCAACGCGCATGCGGCGGGTGGGCGTGCTCCTCTACCTCGCCGGCGACGATCCGGAAGCGAAGAGCTAGGCGGCCGCCTTCATCGCGGGCCTCCAGGACCAGGGTTGGGTCGTGGCCCGCAACGTGCCGGTCGACTTCCGTTACACGTCCGGCGACCTCGATCTCGCCCGCAAGTACGCGGAGCTCGCCGGACTCTCGCCGGACGCAATCCTCGTGGCGGGCGGATCCCACGTCGGGCCCGTGCAGCAGGCCGCGCGCGGCGTGCCGATCGTGTTCGTGCAGGTGACCGATCCCGTAGGTGCGGGCTATGTCGAGAGCCTCGCGCGCCCCGGCGGCGGCACGACCGGGTTCACGGTCTTCGAATTCGACGTGAGCGCGAAGTGGCTCGAGCTGTTGAAGCAGATCGCGCCCACGACGACGCGCGCAGCGGTGCTGCGCGACCCCGCCAACCCGAGCGGCACGGGGTTGTTCGGCGCGATGATGGCGGTCGCGCCGAAACTCGGCATGGAGATTTCGCCCATTGGCCTCAAGGATCCGGCGGAGATCGAGCGCGGCATCGATGCGGCTGCGGGAACCGCCCACACCGGCCTCGTCGTCACGCCGAGCGGCCTTGCGATCGTTCACCGCGATGTCATCATCCAATCCGCGGCGCGGCACCGCCGGCCCGCGGTCAACCAGTTCCGCGATTTCGCCCTTGCCGGCGGTTTGCTCTCGTACGGGCCCGACATCGTCGACCAATCCAAGCGCGCTGCGGGCTACGTGAGCCGCATCCTGAAAGGCGAGAAGGCCGCGGACCTCCCGGTGCAGCGCTCCACGAAGCTCGAGCTCGTGATCAACCTGCGCACCGCGAAGGCGCTGGACCTCGAAGTGCCGCAGTCGATCATGCTGCGTGCCGACGAAGTGATCCGCTGAGATTCTCACCTGACGCTGCGCGAAGCGTCGCCCGTGCGAGCTTGGCCTAGTTGTCGGCCGACGTGTCCGCGCGGCGAGCGCCGCGGCCCCGCTTGACCGCTACGATCGAAGGCCACGTCCAGTCGCGCACCTCCGGCATGTCGTCGCCGTGCTCGCGGATGTAGTCGTGGTGCGCGAGGAGCCTGTCGCGCAGCGCCTGCTTGACGTATGCCACGCGGCCGCCCAGCGCCGGAAGCGCGTCGATGACGGCGCCGACGAGGTGGAAGCGGTCGATCTCGTTCAGCACGCACATGTCGAACGGCGTGGTCGTCGTGCCCTCTTCCTTGTAGCCGCGCACATGCCAATTGGCGTGATTGCTGCGCTTGTAGGTGAGCTTGTGGATGAGCGTCGGGTAGCCGTGGAAAGTGAAGACCACCGGCCGGTCCGGCGTGAAGAGCGCGTCGAAGTCGGCGTCGGAGAGCCCGTGCGGATGATCACGCGGCGGCTGCAGCTTCATGAGGTCGACGACGTTGACTACGCGCACCTTCACGTCGGGAAGCTCGCCGCGGATGAAATCGGCGGCGGCGAGCGTTTCGAGCGTGGGCACGTCGCCGCAGCAGCCCAGCACGACGTCGGGCTCGCCACCGCGGTCGTTGCTCGCCCACTCGAAGATCCCCAGTCCCGCCGTGCAGTGGCGCGACGCCTCGTCCATCGACAGCCACACCGGCGCGGGCTGCTTGCCGGCGACGACGACGTTCACGTAGTTGCGGCTGCGCAGGCAGTGATCGGTGATGCTGAGCAGGCAATTCGCGTCGGGCGGCAGGTACACGCGGATCACCTCGGCCTTCTTGTTCACGACGTGGTCCAGGAACCCCGGGTCCTGGTGCGAGAAGCCGTTGTGGTCCTGCCGCCACACGTGCGAGCTCAGGAGGTAGTTGAGCGAGGCGATCGGCGCGCGCCACGGGATGCGGTTGCACACCTTGAGCCACTTCGCGTGCTGGTTGAACATCGAGTCGACGATGTGCACGAACGCCTCGTAGCAGCTGAAAAAGCCGTGGCGCCCGGTGAGCAGATAGCCTTCGAGCCAGCCTTCGCACTGATGCTCGGACAGCACTTCCATCACCCGGCCGTCGGGCGAGAGGTGATCGTCGGTCGGCAGGATCTGCGCGACGTAGCAGCGGTCGGTGACGTCGAGCACGTCCTGCCAGCGGTTGGAATTGTTCTCGTCGGGGCTGAACAGGCGGAAGTTGCGCGAGGCGAGGTTCTCCTTCATCACGTCGCGCAAGTAGGCGCCCATCACACGCGTTGCCTCGGCCGTCGCCGCCCCCGGTCTCTTCGCCGCGACGGCGTAGTCGCGGAAATCCGGAAGGCGAAGCTCGCGCAGCAGCGTGCCGCCGTTCGCGTGCGGGTTGTCGCTCATGCGGCGCGTGCCCTTCGGCGGCAGCGCCGCGAGCTCGGGCACGAGCCGCCCGGCCTTGTCGAAGAGCTCCTGGGGCCGGTAGCTCTTCATCCAGCCCTCGAGGATTCGCACGTGGCCCGGCTTGTCCATGTCGCTCATCGGCACCTGGTGCGCGCGCCAGTAGTCTTCGCACTTCTTCCCGTCGATGAACTTGGGGCAGGTCCAGCCCTTGGGCGAGCGCAGCACGATCATCGGCCACGCCGGCCTCGACTTGAAGCCACTCTTGCGCGCGGCGCGCTGGATGCGCTTGATCTCGGCCACGACGCCGTCCATCGCGGCCGCCATCTGCTGGTGCATCTTCGCCGGCTCGTGGCCTTCCACGAAGACGGGGGCGTAGCCCAGGCCCTCGAAGAGCTTCCGAAGCTCCTCGTGCGGGATGCGCGCGAGGTAGCAGGGATTGGCGATCTTGTAACCGTTCAGATGCAGGATCGGCAGCACGGCGCCGTCGCGCACGGGATTCAGGAACTTGTTAGCGTGCCAGCCGGTGGCGAGCGGACCCGTCTCCGCTTCGCCGTCGCCGATCACCGCGGCGACGATGAGATCCGGGTTGTCGAACGCCGCGCCGTACGCATGCGCGAGCACGTAGCCCAGCTCGCCGCCTTCGTGGATCGAGCCCGGCGTCTCGGGGGCGACGTGGCTCGGAACGCCGCCCGGGAAGCTGAACTGCTTGAACAGCCGCTGCATGCCCTCCGCATCCTGCGTCACGGCGTGGTAGCGCTCGGTGTAGGTGCCTTCGAGGTAGGCATTGGCCACGAGCGCCGGCCCGCCGTGGCCCGGGCCCGCGAGGTAGATCACGTCGAGGTCCTGCGCGACGATGACGCGGTTCAGGTGCGCGTAGATGAAATTCAGCCCGGGGGTCGTGCCCCAGTGACCGAGCAGGCGCGGCTTGATGTGCTCGCGCCGCAGGGGCCGACGCAGGAGCGGGTTGTCGAAAAGGTAGATCTGGCCTACGGAGAGGTAGTTCGCGGCGCGCCAGTAGGCGTCGATCGTGAGCAGCGCCTGCTGCGACAGCGGGACGCGCGTGCGTGATGCCGAGGACGTTCGGGGCATGGCAGCGACATCTTAGCGCCGGAAATAGGGTCAGACCCCATTACAAATCTGTAATGGGGTCTGACCCTATTTCCTCGCCTTTGCCTCGAGTGCCCAGTCCGCATGCGCGAACCGTTCGACCAGGAAGTCGGAGAACGCGCGCACCTTGGCGGAAAGATGGCGGCGGCTCGCGTACACGACGTGAATGCCGCTGGTCACCGGCGCGTAGTTACGAAGGATCGGTACGAGGCGTCCGGCGCGCACGTCCGCGCCGACGATGAAATCTGGCTCGTAGGCAATGCCGATGCCGTCGCGCGCCAGCGCCGCCAGGAAGTCGCCGTTGTTCGCGTAGACGGGCCCCGCCACGCGCACTCTGTGCTGCACATTGGTGCGGTCCGTGAACGGCCACGTGTCGCGCTGCGGCGCGTACTGGTACAGGAGGCACGCGTGACGCGCGAGGTCCTCGAGCGTGCGCGGCTCGCCGTGACGCGCGAGGTAGGCGGGCGAGGCGCAGCAGACGAGCCGCGTCGCGCCCACACGGCGCCCGACGAGATTCTGGCCGCCGACGGCGCCGATGCGCACGGCAGCGTCGAAGCCCTCGTCGACGAGATCGACGATGCGGTCGGACAGCTCGATCTCGAGGCGAATCTCGGGGAACTTCGTCATGAACGCCGCGGCGGCCGGTGCCACGTAGCGCACGCCGAACGTCACCGCGCACGCAAGGCGCAGTGTGCCGCGCGGCACGGCCGCACCCGCGCCCGCGGATGCCTCGGCCTCCTCGAGGTCGGCCATGAGCTGCACGCTGCGCTCGTGGAAGACCCGTCCGGCCTCGGTCAGCGACAGGCGCCGCGTGGTCCGGTTCATGAGCCGCACGCCCAGGTGGGCCTCGAGCTCGCTCACGTGGCGCGACACGGAAGACACCGAGACCATCATGCGTTCGGCGGCGCGCGCGAAGCTCCCGGCCTCGACGACCCTCACGAATGCGGCGATGGCATGGAAGCGGTCCACGGACCGATTATTGCGATTATCACAACAGTTTGTCCAGTGAATAAGCCTTTATCTGCATTTGCGCAAGGACCATGATTCGCCCCGTCCCATCCCACCCCACTTTCTTGGAAGGAGCTGTCATGAACGAGTCACCCAACTCCGCATACGCCGCATTGCTCCTGCGCCTCGCGCTCGGCACGATGTTCATCGCGCATGCGCTCTTGAAGTACTTCGTGTTCACCCTCCCCGGCACGGCGCAGTTCTTTGCCTCCGTGGGCCTCCCCGGCGTCCTCGGCTACGTTACGTTCGGGGCCGAGCTGATCGGCGGTATCCTGCTGGTCGCCGGCGTCTACACGCGAGCGGTCGCTGTCGCGCTGATTCCGGTGCTGCTCGGCGCCACCTGGGTTCACTCGGGCAACGGCTGGCTGTTCACATCGCCCAACGGAGGCTGGGAATACCCTGCGTTCTGGACGCTGGCGCTGGTCGTGCAGGCGCTGCTCGGCGACGGGGCGTTCGCGCTCCGGCGCGTCGTCGGCGTCCCAGCTTTGCAACGCGCTTAATCTCACCCCACAGGAGTCACGATGAAGCTCTACTACGCCCCCGGCGCCTGCTCCCTCGCGCCCCACATCGCATTGTCCGAAGCCGGGGTCCCCGCGACACTGGTCAAGGTCGACCTGCGCAAGCACGCGCTCGCGGACGGCACCGACTACTACACGATCAATCCGAAGGGCTACGTGCCGCTGCTCGAGCTCGACGACGGCACGCGCCTTTCCGAGGTGGCCGTGATCCTCCAATACATCGCCGACCGCAAGCCCGGCACGCTGGCGCCCGAATTCGGCGGCATCGAGCGCTATCGCACGATGGAATGGCTCAACTTCGTCGCCACCGAGCTGCACAAGCAGTTCTCTCCGCTTTGGTATCCGACCACGCCCGAAGCCACGAAGGAAGCGCAGAGGACGAAGCTCGCCACGCGCTTCAAGCACTTGAACGAGATCCTCGCCAAGCAGCCGTACGTCGCGGGGTCGTCGTTCTCGATCGCCGACGCGTACCTGTTCACGATGCTCAACTGGGCGCACCTTCTCAAGGTCGACCTCACGCCGTTTCCCGCGCTCACGCAATACCAGGCGCGCGTCGCGGCTCGGCCCGCCGTGCATCGGGCGCTGGTCGCCGAGGGGCTCGCGAAGGACGAAGCGGCCAAGGCCACGGCCTGACGCGCCATGAAGGCGCTGCCCACGCTGTTCCTCTCGCACGGCTCGCCGATGCACGCGATCGAGCCGGGCGCCGCGGGACGCGCGTGGGCCGCGCTCGGCCGCGACCTGCCGCGGCCGAAGGCGATCCTCGTCGCCTCGGCGCACTGGGAGACGTCGCTGCCGATGCTCACCGGCAACCCGAAGCCGGAGACGATCCACGACTTCGGCGGCTTTCCGGCGGAGCTCGACACACTCCGCTACCCCGCCCCCGGCGCACCGCAGCTTGCCGTGCGCGCGGTTGCCCTCCTGAAGGAGGCCGGCATCACGGCGGGCGTGGACGGCTGCCGGGGCCTCGACCACGGTGCGTGGGTGCCGCTCATGCACATGCTGCCCGCGCACGACGTTCCCGTCGCGCAGGTCTCGCTGCAGCCGGATCTCGGTACGGCGCATCACGTGTCGCTCGGGCGCGCGCTCGCGCCGCTCGCGCGCGAGGGCGTGCTCGTCG